>JBNMOF010000044.1:0-14012 GCA_051277175.1 Polaribacter sp. | reverse complement strand
TAATGAGTACGTTTTTGTTTAAAGAATTTGAAAGAACCACTCCTATCGCTTGGAAGCAAAAGATTCAAGTGGATTTAAAAGGTGCAGATTATAACGAAACGCTTCTTTGGACTACAAATGAGGGGTTTACAGTAAAACCTTTTTACACGAAAGAAGACAAAACAAATCACGCAATAAATCTATCGAAATCAACTTTTAAAATTTGTCAAAAAATTATTATTTCTGATGAAAAAAAAGCAAATACATTAACCATTGATGCTTTAGAAAGAGGTGCAAACGCAATTCAATTTGTTGCAAAAAAGAAATTCGACCCTGCTATTTTATTTGATAAAATAGATTTTAAATCTTTTACTGTTTATTTTAAATTCACATTTTTGGATGCTGAATTTATACATGAAATTTCTAAGTATATATCTTCAGACAACTGTTTCTTTCAAACTGATATAATTGGTAGTCTTGCAGAAGTTGGCAATTGGTTTGTAAATTTAAAAGAAGATTACAAGACATTAGAAGGTATCGTAAACACTGTAGAAAATTCAATTTCTGTTTCGGGAGATTTATATCAAAATGCAGGTGCTAACATGGTGCAACAGCTAGCATATTCTTTAGCACATGCAAATGAATACTTGAATCACTTTGGAGCCGAAAATGCACATGAAATCCATTTTGAATTCTCTGTTGGAAGTAATTATTTTCATGAAATTGCAAAATTAAGAGCATTTCGTCTTTTATGGGAATCTCTTTTAAATGAATATAATGTTGCAAGTATTGCAGCACATTTATTTGTAACACCCTCCACCAGAAACAAAACGATTTATGATTACAATGTAAATATGCTAAGAACTACTTCAGAATGTATGAGTGCTATTTTAGGAGGTTCCAATACAATCTCTAATAGTTCTTATGACGTTATTTATGCTGAAAGTAACGAGTTTGGTGAACGAATTTCTAGAAATCAACTCTTAATTCTCCAACAAGAAAGCGGATTCAAAGATGCCCAAAATATCGCTGAAGGAAGTTATTATATAGAATCCCTTACGCAGCAAATGGCGGAAAAAGCTTTAATTATATTTAAACAAATTGAAAAAGGTGGCGGTTTTATAAAACAGTTAAAAGAGGGTAATATTCAAAGAAAACTCAAAGAGAACAGTACCAAAGAAGAAGCACAATTTCGTAAAAATGAATTAATTTTGTTAGGTACTAACTTACACCCGAATAAAGAAAATTTTATGAAAGCAAGCATAGAATTAGATCCTTTTGTAAAAAAAAGAAATATTAAAACATTATTTCCACCAATAATTAGAAAGCGCCTTTCCGAAAATCTTGAAAAAGAAAGATTAAAAGAGGAAAAATAAGCAATAGAAAAAGAGTTATCTAAACATATTGGATTGCAAATATATCATTTAATGAAACTAGAAAATGAGCAGAAAATCTATTAAAAATATATCACTTTCTAAGCTACACAAAACTTCAAAGGAAGCATTTCTTCACGAAGATTTTATTGCAGGAATTGCGCCTAATTTAAGAGGACCCTACGCAACAATGTACGTAAGAAGACCTTGGACAATTAGACAATATGCAGGCTTCTCTACTGCACAAGAAAGCAATGCTTTTTACAAAAGAAACTTAGCAGCAGGTCAAAAAGGACTTTCTGTAGCTTTTGACTTAGCAACGCATAGAGGGTATGATTCTGACCATGAGCGTGTACAAGGAGATGTCGGTAAGGCTGGTGTTGCCATAGATTCTGTAGAAGACATGAAGGTTTTGTTTGATGAAATTCCTTTAGACAAAATGTCGGTTTCGATGACAATGAACGGCGCAGTTTTACCAATTTTAGCATTTTATATTGTTGCTGCAGAAGAGCAAGGAGTTTCTCTAAGCGCACTTTCTGGGACGATTCAAAATGATATTTTAAAAGAGTTTATGGTACGAAATACGTACATCTACCCTCCTGCCCCGTCTATGAAAATTATTGCAGATATCTTTAAATATACCAGTGAGAAAATGCCGAAATACAACTCTATTTCTATCTCTGGTTACCACATGCAAGAAGCAGGTGCCACGGCAGAGATTGAACTTGCTTATACACTTGCAGACGGCTTAGAATATATTAGGAAAGGAATTGAGGCAGGAATGGATATCGACTCTTTTGCTCCTAGACTGTCCTTCTTTTGGGCGATAGGCATGGACCATTTTACAGAAATTGCCAAATTAAGAGCGGCCAGAATGTTATGGGCAAAAATTGTTAAAAAATTCAATCCAAAAAACCAAAAGTCTTTAGTTTTAAGAACACACTGTCAAACAAGCGGTTGGAGTTTAACACAACAAGATCCTTTTAATAATGTTGCCAGAACAACTATAGAAGCCATGGCTGCTGCATTTGGTGGTACACAAAGTTTACACACAAACGCATTAGATGAAGCAATTGCGTTGCCTACAGAATTTTCTGCTAGAATTGCTAGGAACACTCAAATTTACCTGCAAGAAGAAACACAGATTACAAAAACAGTAGACCCTTGGGCCGGTAGTTACCATATAGAAGAGCTTACGGAAAACATCGCTCATGATGCCTGGAAACTTATGGAAGAAGTTGAAAAATTAGGCGGAATGACAAAAGCCATTGAAAAGGGAATTCCGAAAATGAGAATTGAAGAAGCTGCTGCAAAAAAACAAGCTAAGATTGACAGTGGACAAGATGTAATCGTTGGCGTAAATAAATATGAACTCGCACAAGAAGATCCTTTACATATTTTAGAAGTTGATAATGAAGCAGTTCGCAACTCTCAAATTGAAAGATTAAACGAATTAAAAGCGAATAGAAATAGCTCAGAAGTTAAAGACTCTTTAACGGCATTAACAAATTCTGCAAAATCAGGTAAAGAAAACTTATTAGAGCTGGCTGTAAAAGCTGCAAGAAATAGAGCAACTTTAGGTGAAATTTCTGATGCTTTAGAGATTGTATTTGGCAGACATAAAGCAGTTCATAAAACAATATCTGGCGTGTATAGCAAAGAAATAAAAGAAGATCCTCTATTTAAAAAAGCAAAAGAATTGGCCGATAAATTTTCAGAGTTAGAGGGAAGACGTCCAAGAATTATGATTGCTAAATTAGGTCAAGACGGTCACGACAGAGGGGCAAAAGTGGTTGCAACGGGTTATGCCGATTTAGGTTTTGACGTTGATATTGGTCCACTTTTTCAGACACCAAAAGAAGCTACAAAACAAGCTGTAGAAAATGATGCTCATATTTTAGGAATCTCCTCTTTGGCCGCTGGTCATAAAACACTCGTCCCGCAAGTAATTGCAGAATTAAAGAGATATGAACGGGAAGATATTATGGTAATTGTTGGAGGCGTAATTCCTGCACAAGACTATCAATTTCTATTTGATGCAGGTGCGGTTGGTGTTTTTGGACCAGGAACTAAAATAGCACAAGCAGCCATAGATATGTTAACCATACTAATCGATAGTGTTCCTGAATAAGTTTGTTCTTTTTAAGTTTTCAAATACCCACAACAGAACCCCGAATACCAAACAAAAAGTTAGGCAGATCAGTCTTTTGTAAAAACCTGCATAAAGAAAAATAAATCTTTTATTTTTAACAATTCTTAACAAGAAAAATAGACAACTCTGCTATCATTTTACTCCAATTATCCGTAAATTTGTAATTCTTTAAAAAGCGATTCAAAAGGATGAAAAAGTTTTTCAATTTTCTATATTCTACTCGATTAACTGCCGTGTTATTTATTTTGTTTGCAGCTGCAATGGCAGTAGCAACTTTCATCGAAAATGATTTTGGTACACAAACATCAAAAGCACTTATTTACAATGCTTGGTGGTTTGAAGCAATCATGGGATTCTTCATAATTAATTTCTTCGGAAACATCTTTAGATACCGATTGTATAAAAAAGAAAAGTGGCCGGTATTAATGTTTCATGCTTCTTTCTTACTTATTCTCGTAGGTGCTGGAATAACTCGCTATGTGGGTTATGAGGGTATCATGTTAATTGAAGAAGGAGAAACTACTAATAAATTCTTATCTGAAACTACGTACTTAAATGCTGTTATAGATGACGGAAATTCACAAAAACCAGAAGTAAATGCTCCTATAATGCTATCTGCATGGGGAACAAATACTTGGTCCTATACCGATTCATTTCAAACAAAAGAAAAAAATATCAATTTCAAATTTGAATTGGTAGATTATATTCCCTGGGCAGAACAGAAATTAGTTGAAAACGAAAATGGTATTGAGCATTTATTTTTTGTTGAATCTTCGGACGGAACACGTCATGAGCACTGGATTGAAAAGGGAACCATTCAGAATATTCATGGTATTTTAGTTGGTTTCGATGCAAAAAGTAACAATGCTAGCATCAATTTTACAAATAAAAATGGTGTTTTACAAATGACTTCCAAAGAGCCAGGAAATTGGTTTAGAATGGCAGATCAAGAGAAAGGGGAAATTGTCAAAGATATTTTAAAAGACTTTCAGTATTTAACACTTCATAATATTGGAGAAATGCAATTTGTAATTCCAAGACCCGCAGAAAAAGGAACCATGACCACAATTAGCGGTCCTAAGAATGATAAAGCACAAGATGTAATTGTAGTAGATATAACTGCAGATAATAAAACCGAAAGAGTAGAATTAAAAGGGAGTAAGTTTAATGCTGATGGCTCAAAAGAAGTAAGCGTTGGTGGTTTAAATTTTAGATTATTATATGGTGCTAAGGTTTTAAAAACCCCATTTAGTATTAAATTAAACGACTTTCAGTTAGACAAATACCCAGGTTCAGAGAGTGCCGCTGCCTATGCAAGTGAAGTAACACTAATTGACTCCGAAGAAAGTTATGATTATAAAATTTTCATGAATCATATTTTAGATCACAAAGGATATAAATTTTTTCAAGCAAGTTATGATTTGTCTGGTGGAAAAGAAGAAACCCACCTTTCTGTAAATCATGATTTCTTAGGTACTTTTGTTACGTATTTAGGCTATTCACTATTATATACAGGTATGATTTGTATTCTTTTTGCTAAAAACACCCGTTTTGACAGCCTCAAAAAAGCATTGAACAAAATCAGAAAAAAGAAGTTAACAATGTCTATTGTAGCTGCACTATTTTTGTCTAGTGTTACTTTTGGCCAAGTTGCAGACACACATCAACCAAAAGGAATTACCAACCATCAAATAGATTCCATATTACTAGCCAACATGGTGGACGCCAAACACGCTGAAAGCTTTAATAAATTGGTGATTCAAGATGCTGGTGGTCGAATGAAACCTGCGCATACTTTTGCTTCCGAATTGGTTCGAAAGGTTAGTAAAACGGTAAAATTTAAAGATATGGAACCGAGTCAGGTTTTATTATCGATTATCGAAAACCCTAGACTTTGGTTTGAAGTTCCCGTAATTTATTTGGAAAAAGGGAATGTAAAAGTTAGACAACTTATTGGTGTTGCAGACACTGCTACCTATGCTGCCTTGTCAAATTTTATTACTCCAATGGGTGTTTATAAAATAAAAGAAAAGGTTGCAGCAGCACAAAAGAAAAAAGTGAAAGATAAATTCGAAAAGGATTTACTTAAAATTGATAAAAGAATTGGATTATTATACAGTGCAATTGGTGGTGGAATTTTAAAGATTTATCCAATTCCCGGGGACGAAAACAACACATGGGTTTCACAGCCAGAAACCTCAACCGCAAATTTTAGTGGAACGGATTCTGTTTTTGTGCGTCAATCTTTGCCTGTTTACATTCAATTTTTACAGAAGGCAAAAAAAACAAACGATTACGCAGGTGCAAATAAAATTTTAGATGGAATTAAAAAGTTTCAACAAAAATTTGGTGCAGATGTGCTGCCTACTCAAAAAGAAATTGATTTAGAAATCTCATATAATAAGATTCAGCCTTTTCAAAGACTTGCTAAATATTACGGTTTTGCCAGTTTGTTCCTAATCATTTTTGTTATTTGGCAAATTTTTAATTCAAAAAAATGGATTAATACGGTAGTAAGAATATTAATCGCCGTGGTTATTGGCTTATTTGTCTTCCACACCTTAGGATTAATTTCACGCTGGTATATTAGTGGAAATGCTCCCTGGAGTAATGCATATGAATCTATTATCTATGTCGCTTGGGCAACCATGTTGTTCGGACTTTTCTTCGGAAGAAAATCAGCACTTACAATTACTGCAACTACATTTTTAACGGCTATTATTTTAGCTTTTGCACATCAAAACTGGTTAGATCCAGAAATCGCAAACTTACAACCCGTTTTAAATTCTTGGTGGTTATTGGTGCATGTTTCAATTATTGTTGCGAGTTATGGACCGTTTTCATTGGGAATGATTTTAGGAATTTTTGCACTCTTTTTAATGGCTTTCACCAATGAAAAGAACAAAAAGAAAATGGACTTGAACATTAAAGAGATTACCATTATTAACGAAATGGCAGTTACTGTTGGTTTAATTATGTTAACTATTGGTAACTTCTTGGGCGGAATGTGGGCAAATGAAAGTTGGGGCCGTTATTGGGGTTGGGATCCTAAAGAAACATGGGCATTAATTTCTATTATGGTATATGCTTTCGTTTTACACATGCGTTTAATTCCAGGTTTACGAAGTAGATTTACTTTTAATTTATGGTCTATAATTGCGTATGCTTCTATTATGATGACCTACTTCGGTGTAAACTTCTACTTGTCTGGATTGCATTCTTATGCCAGTGGAGACCGTGTAATTACGCCAACGTCGATCTATTATGCTGTAGGTTTTGTTAGTATTTTGGGAACTATTTCTTTTCTGAAATACAGAAAATATTATAAAAAATAATTTTAAAGATAAGTCGCTAACTATTTTCATAAGAAAATGTATTTTTGCTCTTCAAAATAAATCATAACCGCTCGATGTCATTCGAGACGACAAAAGAAAATAAGATATGTTTCATAAAAATATAAAAATAATTTTAGCGGGTTTAATTACAGTTTGGTCGATCTATCAATTTAGCCAGGTCAATATTATGAATGGGATTTCTATTTTATTATTAGCGGGGCTGTTTGTGCTATTCTATTTTAAAAATGAATTTATCTTACTGGCTTTTTTACAACTACGTAAGCAAAATTTTGAAGGAACTAAAAAATGGTTGGATTATATTAAAAACCCAGAAACAGCTTTAACCACAAAACAACAAGGTTACTATAACTATTTACATGGTATTATGCTGAGTCAGACAAATATGACACAAGCTGAAAAATTTTTACGAAAAGCAGTAAAATTAGGTTTGTCAATGGATCACGATTTGGCAATGGCTAAATTACAACTCGCAGGAATTTCCATGACAAAAAGACGCAAACGTGAAGCAACAAATTTAATGGCTGAAGCTAAAAAATTAGACAAACAAGGCATGTTAAAAGAACAAATACAAATGATGAAGCAACAGATGAAAAAAATCTAAAGCGCATCTATCCTGTATTTAAATTACATAAAAAAGCCGATGAAATTAATTTCATCGGCTTTTTTATTTGTAAAAGTGTGCTCTTTATTTTATTCTTGTTAACGTTAAATCTGAGTTGTATTTCACCATAAACAACCCTTTATTTTGAGTTGCTTGCATACCCATATCTATATAATCAAAAGTACTTTCTACTCTGTAAGAATGTCCGTCCTTAAAAGTAGATCTTAAGTCTTTACCAGATGCCAAACGCATTAAAATGTCATACGTAATGTCAAAGCCCTTGGTAGCATAAAAGGAAGGTAATGCTCCATTTTTTGCGAGATACTTTTTATTAAAAGTAATCGCTTTAAAAGAATCGTCTCTCACATACTCGTCACTCACAAAGGTAAAACCTAACTGCGCTAACTTTTCATTGTCTACTTTGTTAAAAGCACTGGTTTTATCAAACGTAAACACCCTTGCTGTAGTTTCTTCAGGTAAGCTAATTAAGCTGTTTATAGCACTTGCTACAATTATATTATCACTTGTTGTCATGACCACAATATTCTTCATATTTGGCTTTAAAACTTCCGTGAATTTTTCTTTCTTAATATAACCATCTTCTGGTATAATAATACTCAAGCTATCTATAGAATCACGCGATGCCAATATATTTTTAATTCTAATATTATTATAGTTTGAGTCTGGTGTATCATCACCAACCATAATAATATTACCATCCAAAAAGTGCGCTTCAATATATGCTAACAACTTTTCTCTAAACAATTCTTTACTTGGTGCAGTTTTAATGATTTTTTGAGCTGTAAGTTCCGATTGCTTCTTAGAATACACTGGAAAAATAATTGGTGTATTCACCTTATCTGCTAAAAACTGAACCTCCTCAGAATACATAGGACCAATAATAACATCGCGCGCTTCTAAATCATTTACTGCGATAATAGAATCAATTCTTGTACTGTTTTTACCGGTATCAAAAACTTCAATATTTAGCACTACACCCTGCTTTCTAATAGAATCTATCGCCAATTCTGCTCCTAAATAAAAATCAGTTACATAATTTGCCAGTCTGCTATTCTCAAAAATTTCGTTACTAGAAAGCGTGTCTAATTCAGAGGCTCTAAAAGGAAGCATTATCACAGCATTAATAGAAATACCCGCTTCAATTTCATCTTTATAAAGAAGCGCATCGTCTTCAAAAACATCTTCTACAGGCTTTATTTTAATCAATTGTCCCAATTTTAATCCTTCAAATAATAAAGGATTCAAAATTAGTAACTCCTCTCTAGTTACATTGTAAAATCTTGTTAGACTGAAAAAAGTATCGCCTTTTGTAACCTCATGAATCTTAAATTCTTTCTCTAATGCGATGATTAAAAGATTCCTTTGTTTTTCTTTTTCAGAAATTAAAATTGCTACTGAATCTTCTTCAAGCGTATCTTCAACATTTAGATGCTCTTTATTTGTCTTGGTATTCCCTTTTTTCGGCTTTTCTGTTTTTATTTTCCTATTCGGAATTATAATTACAGTATTGGCTTTCGGGCTTCTACCAACATCAGGATTTAAACGAAGTAAGTCTTTGGTTTTCATATCCAATTTCTTTGCGATGACACGCATCGTTTCTCCTTGGATTACTTTGTACTCAATGAACTTTTTTTGCTGTCCGCAAGAAACGGTGAACGTTAAAATACACAGAAAAATAAAAAATTTAAGATGTTTCATATATTTTATTCCCATTCTATAGTTGCAGGCGGTTTAGAACTAATATCATACACTACTCTATTAACGCCTTTTACTTGATTTATTATTTTATTTGATATTTTTTGTAAGAACTCATATGGTAAATTTACCCAATCTGCGGTCATACCGTCTGTACTTTCTACAGCTCTTAAAGCGACTACTTTTTCATACGTTCTCTCGTCACCCATTACGCCAACAGAGTTTACCGGAAGTAACATTGCGCCTGCTTGCCAAACTTTGTCATACAAACCATCTTCTTTTAATCCATTGATAAAAACCGCATCTACTTCTTGTAAAATACGCACTTTCTCTGCTGTAATATCTCCCAATATACGAATTCCTAAACCAGGACCTGGGAAAGGATGACGTCCTAATAACTCTGGATCTATCCCCATAGAAGCTCCTACTCTTCTTACTTCGTCTTTAAAAATCATGCGCAAAGGCTCTACAATTTTCAATTTCATATAATCTGGTAAACCTCCCACATTATGATGACTTTTTATGGTTGCAGATGGGCCGCCATTTACAGATACAGATTCAATTACATCCGGATAAATGGTTCCTTGTGCCAACCAAGTTACGTCTGTAATTTGATTTGCTTCATCATCAAAAACCTCTATAAATGAGTTTCCTATTGCTTTTCTTTTCTTTTCAGGATCTGTTAAACCTACCAGCGCAGTTAAAAAACGTTCAGATGCGTCTACACCTTTTACATTTAAACCCATTCCTTCATACTGTGTTAGCACACTTTCAAATTCGTTTTTACGCAACAAGCCATTATTTACGAAAATACAATACAAGTTTTTACCAATTGCTTTGTTTAACAAAACCGCGGCTACCGTAGAATCTACACCCCCAGAAAGCCCTAAAACCACCTTATCATTTCCAACTTGTTCTTTAATTGCTGCAACCGTACTTTCTACAAAAGAATCTGGAGTCCAAGTTTGCGCTACCCCTGCAATTTTTACTAAAAAATTTTCTAATAATTGTTTTCCATCCTTGGTATGATACACTTCTGGGTGAAACTGAATGGCATATGTTTCTTCTCCTTGAATTTTATAAGCAGCATTTTCAACGTCTTTTGTGCTTGCTAATAATTCTCCATTCGTTGGTAATTCTTTTATGGTGTCTGAATGACTCATCCAAACTTGGCTTCCTTGAGAAATGTTTTCAAAGAAAGTTTCAGTATCTTTTATGTACGATAAATTTGCTCTACCATACTCTCTAGTATTCGAAGGTGCTACTTTTCCGCCTGAAAAATGTGCTAAATATTGTGCACCGTAACAGACCGCTAACATTGGCTTTTTACCTCTTATCTCAGATAAATCTGGATGTAAAACATTTTCTCCTCTTACTGAGTTTGGACTTCCAGATAAGATGATTGCTTTAAATTCTGATTGATTTTTAGGCGGGTGATTGTAAGGGTGGATTTCACAGTAAATATTCAACTCTCTTACTCTTCTTGCAATTAGTTGTGTGTATTGTGATCCGAAATCTAAAATAAGTACGTTCTGTTGTTGCATGCGCAAAAATAATATTTTGATTTTAGAAATAGGTGTTTAAAATGGAGATTTTTTAAAGTAAAGTTAAATACCCAGTTCGCATCTAAAATAAACGTTTTCTTTTCTTTGTGAGTATTGAGTATGGGCTTAAGTAAAACTTTCAAGCTAGCACTTCGATACCTCATTTTCACAGAGTTCCTTAGTGTTGATCCTTGGATTTTTATCACAAAACACGGTTCTTGTTTAGCATTTCTAGTTTCTAAAAACATGCAAGTACACAAGATTAGAAGTCCCGCACTAGGTCTCATAATTAAAATATTTGCAACCCTTAGTAATCGCAAAATCGGACGCATTCCAATTAAAAAGAATGCTATTATGCCTCTTTAAAAACCTACTTAAAAGTTTGTCTGTATAAAATGCACCACCTAAAATCGATACACAATTGCATTGATATTCATTCCAGCACCCACAGAAGCTAAAATTACAACATCTCCTTTTTTAACTTCTTGATTTTCTAAGTTTCCTTTTAAGACCATATCTAACAAGGTTGGCACCGTTGCTACAGAGCTATTCCCTAATTTATGGATGCTCATTGGCATAATGCCTTCTGGAGTCTGTTTTTGATACAATCTATAAAAACGTTTTACAATTGCTTCATCCATTTTTTCATTTGCTTGATGTATAAAAATTTTCTTTACATCCTCTATATCAATTTCGCTTTTATCTAGTGCTGTTTTCATGGCTGCAGGTACATTTGTTATGGCGAATTGATAAATTTTTCTGCCATACATTTTTATGTAACTCACCTTTTCATCTTCTTTTTTATTGAAAGATTTTCCGAAATACAAAAAATAAGCTTCTTCTTTTGCAAAAGTTTGTGTTGCATGACTCAAAATTCCTGAACCTTGCTCCAATGTTCTTTCTACAACACAGGCACCAGCACCATCACTATAAATCATAGAATCTCTATCATGCTTATCTACAACTCTAGACAAGGTTTCTGCCCCAATTACTAGACATTTTTCTGCAATACCTGCCTTTATAAAGGCTTGCGCTTGTATCACACCTTCTATCCAACCAGGACACCCAAAAAGGATATCATACGCAACACAATTTGGATTTGCAATTCCCAATCTGTATTTAACTCTAGTTGCTAAACTTGGCACCATATCTCCCTGTATTGTGCCATGTTTTATATCTCCAAAATTGTGTGCTAGAATAATATAATCTAACTCTTCAGGATTAATTTTTGCATCTTTAATTGCTTTTTCTGCTGCAAAAAATGCAATGTCCGAAGTTTTATATTCTGGTTTTGCATAGCGTCTTTCTTCGATACCTGTGATGTCTTTAAACTTTTCTATAATCACATTATTTTCTGCAGAAAAACCACTACCGTCTTCGTTTAGAAAAGATGTATTTAAAAAAGCTTTGTTCTCTTTTTTAATTGATGGAATAAAACTTCCTGTTCCTGTAATTTTTGATAAAATCATAGATGTGTAATACGTTATAATTGTTATTGCTTTAAAGTTAAACAATATGATTTTAAATGAATTTTATTTTTTGAAAAGAAATGATATTCAAATACCTTTTTTTGTGCTGATGAAAACAACTATGTAGAATAAAAATAAAGTTATTGCAACCTAGAATTGCCCCTAGCAGTTATCTCTTTTTTAGCATATGATACATAGTTCCTTAAAAGAAGTAACAGTCCTATGAAATAAATACGATGTCCAAATTATAAAATACCGGCGCTCAAGCTTCCCAAAAGAGTTATTATGAAGCATATTCTATGACAAGGTATCATTCCAAAAATCTGAAATATTTTTCAAACGCTCTACAAAGCACTTTTATACAGTAGTCGCTTATAAAAAAGGTCTTATTTTTTCTTCAACTAATCATAGCCAATCAAGGGGGTAACGTATTTTCTCAAGGATATATATTTGATATTATCTACTTAAAAAAATAAAAACTAATAGGAATAATTAATTTTAAAATTTCGGCTTATTCTTGGATTGGAATAACATTTTAAAATTTATAGATAAGAACTATCAAAAGAGAAAGGCAGTAAAGAAAGTAAGGATGCGGTTTTTATAACGGCACCAACTTCACCCATAAAAATAACAGGAAAAGGTTGCTTCTGATTTATTTCATATTCTGACAATGTCTGCCTACAAGCACCACAAGGACCTATTGGCTTGTCTACTTTAGTTATTGTTGAACTTGCTGTAATTGCTAATTTTACTATTTTTATTCCTGGAAATGTAGAACCGGCTTTCCAAACAGCTACTCTTTCGGCACACATGCCAGAAGGGTATGCTGCATTCTCTTGGTTATTTCCTAAAACTATTTCTCCATTTTCTAACAATAATGCTGCACCAACATAAAACTTAGAATACGGTGCGTATGCATTTTTTCGAGCTTCAACAGCTTTACTCATTAATTTTTTATCCTCTATAGATAACTCATTGACGTCATTGTAAAGTGTTGCAGAAGCTGCTATTTTTATTTCTTCCATATATTTATTTTATTGGAACGGTCGCATGGTGTTTATCATTCCTAATTTCCCTTGGCACAAAAGCTCAAATAAACTCGTTCTATAATTTAGGCGGTCAAAAAAAGCAGCCGATATCGGCTGCTTTCAATAATACTATAAATTTACTAAAAAAATATGGTCTTTTAATAGTCATCATAAATTTCGCCTAAATCAAATGATAAAGTAAAACGTAATGAGTTTTCTAATGGATTGTTTACATCTGATGCATTTATTAAATACGATAAATCAATATTTAATGCGTTGGTTTTAAAACCTCCACCTAATGTAAAATATTGTCTATTCCCCTTATCTTCACTTTCATGAAAGTAACCCGTTCTTAATGCAAATGCATTATTATATAAATATTCTGCACCTAAAGCATATGTAAATTCCTTTAATTCTTCACTAAAACCTCCAGGAGCATCTCCAAATGATGAGAACATTCCTGCCACAAAGCCTTTGTCTTGATCAGAACCGTCAGGTTGTGGCGTTGGCACTAATAACTTTGTAAATTCTATAGTGGTAGAAATTGTATTGTAATCGTCTAAAATAAAATCAAAACCACCACCCAACTTTAAATTTGTTGGTATAAAATCTTCTTCTCCAGGAGTATAAGATACTTTTGGTCCAATATTCGCAATATTAAATCCCAATCGGTAACGCCCATTAAAATTGCCATAATTTTCTTCTAAAGATTGGTAATACCCAGAAACATCTACTGCAAAAGAATTTATTGGTTGTAGCGAATTTCCTGGAGTTCCGTTAAAAGCAAGGTTGGA
>JBNMOF010000043.1:0-14133 GCA_051277175.1 Polaribacter sp. | reverse complement strand
GCAACATACGACGATGAGGATAGCAATGGAAATCCAGTAGGTGTTCAGTTCAATTTATTAACTGGCGCTGCTGATTCTTCTGGTGGTTTTACAATTATTTTAAGACACGAGCCAGACAAAGCCGGAGTAGATGTAAATACTGGTGACATTACAAATGCTGGTGGATCTACGGATGTGCAAGTAACTTTTAATATTGTTATTGAATAAAAAAGTTTTTATTTCTAAATTAAAAAGGCAAGGTATCTCATCGGATACCCTGCCTTTTTTATATATATAAATTTTATTAAAGTCTATTCTTGGGATATACATTCAAAGAATTGTAAAAAAAGTATTACTTTATTGTAATGCTTTTTTTACTTTTGGTCCAAATTAATAGATGCTGTTTTATATCTTTTTAAAAGTGATAAAAATGCTCACCACTAAAAGTATTTATGTCTAAATTACCAAAAGAACATCAATTTATTGACTTGTCAGATTACGGAAGACCAGTGGCAAGAGTTATTGCAAACTCATTAAAATCAACAAAATGTACGCCCGTAGATGTAACCATAGCTTTTGTAATATCTGGTCTAATTGGGGTATATTGTATTATTGAAGAATTTTATTGGTTGGCTGCATTTTTCTTAATTCTTAAGTCGGTTTTAGACGCTGCAGATGGCGAATTAGCAAGAGTAAAAGAAACTCCTTCTTACACTGGTAGATTTTTAGACTCCGTTTCAGACATCATTTTAAACTTTATTATTTTAAGTGCTGTTGGCTACCTAACTGATACCCGTTTTATTTTGATTTTTTTGGCCTTTTTCGGAATTCAGTTACAAGGAACTTTATACAATTACTATTATGTGATTCTTAGAAATAGATTTGAAGGCGATACAACAAGTAGAATTTTTGAAGACAAAACACCTACTGCATTGCCCGGAGAAAAACAAAAAAATGTAACTATCTTATTTTTTATATACAAAGCTTTGTATGGCATTTTCGACGAAATAATTTATGCATTAGATAAAAATGCACCCGAAGGAAAACCGTTTCCTAATTGGCTAATGACGTTAGTTTCTACTTTTGGTTTAGGATTTCAACTCTTAATTATAAGTGTACTTCTCGTCTTGGGATTGAAAGCCTTTATCATTCCTTTTTTTATCGGTTACTCAGGCTTAATTTTCATTTTTATTTTTATTCGAAAAATATTTTATTAGTGCACATGTTCTGTACTTTTCAACCTGCTTAAAACAATCAAAGAAGCTACAAAAAACAATCCCAAACAAAGAACACTCCATTGCATAGAATCTGTTAAAGCATAAAGAAAACCATAGACAAAGGTTCCTAAAACAATAGCAATTTTCTCAGTAACATCATAAAAACTAAAATAGATAGCATTGTCCTGTGTTTTTGGCAATAATTTAGAATAGGTAGAACGTGTTAAAGACTGTATTGCTCCTAAAACCAAACCTAACATAATACCGAGTCCGTAAAAGTAACTTTCTACATTTGGCAAATCTTTATGCAAAAGAAATGCACAAAAACAAACCAAAATCCAAATTGTAATGGTGATTTTCAAAGCCTTAAAGTTTCCATATTTTGCAGAAATTTTAGAAAAAATAAATGCTCCAAAAATAGCGACAAATTGTATTAATAAGATCGTGACTATTAAATTTATAGCACTTAACCCTAATTCTGTTGAACCAAAAATTGCAGCCAATAAAATAATAGTTTGCACACCAATACTAAGTAAGAAAAAAGCTATTAAAAACCCTTTTAATGTTGGTAACTGTTTAAGCTCTAACCAAACAATTTTAAGCTCTCTAAATCCTTTCCAAATATAATCTTTTTCCGATTTTTTGTCATATAAATTATTTGGCAATGCCTTAAAGGTTATTTGAGCAAAACCTATCCACCAAAGACCAACCATTACAAAAGAGATTCTAGAGGCAAGCGACTCTGTAATTCCAAAAGCTTCATGAAAAAGTATCATTATTAAATTAATAACTAATAAAATAATAGAACCAATATATCCATAAATAAACCCTTTTGCACTTACCTTGTCTTGGTCTTCTGGATGCGCCACTTCTGGTAAATACGAATTGTAAAAAACAACACTAGACCAAAAACCAATACTTGCAAAAAAGGTAAAAACAATGCCAATCCAAACGGTATCTATCCCCTCAAAAAAATACAAACTCATTACAGACACCGAACCTATTGAACAGAAAAATTTTAAAAATTTCTTTTTATTACCTGTATAATCTGCAATAGCAGACAAAATAGGAGACATGATTGCAACCACTAAAAAAGAGAAAGATAACGTATAACTATATAGCGTATCTGGATGATTCCATTCCATTCCTAAAAATGAAATTACTTTACCTTTTGTAATACCTGAATAAAACAATGGAAAAACCGCTGTACTAATTACTAGAGAATAGACAGAATTTGCCCAATCATAAAAAGCCCAAGCGTTTATTAATTTTTTATCTCCAATTTTTAACATAGATTTTTCTTATTAAAATAATACTCGATGATTGTCGAACGGCACACAATATAGTAAAAGTTTTTTCTAATTTTTTAATTTTAAATTTGCCGCACCATTGTATTTTGATGCGTACATTTTTGCAGTTGGTAAATACGTTCTTAAATCTTGAATTCTAGCAGCATTGGAAGGATGTGTACTTAAAATTTGTGGTTGTGATTTTCCATTAGAATTTTCGCTCATTCTTACCCAAACTTCTGCAGCTTCCGATCCATCATATCCTGCCATAATCATAAAAACAAGCCCTAATCTGTCTGCTTCTTGCTCATGTACCCTGCTGTATTTCAGCATACCTAAACCAGATCCAACTCCGTATACCGTGTTCCACATTTGTTGAGATTCCTCACTATTACCAGAAGTTCCTAGTGCTACTAACAAACTACCTATTTGTTGTCCGTAAGAATTGGTCATTCGCTCTTGACCGTGTTTTGCAAATGCATGTGCCACTTCATGTCCCATAACCGCTGCCACACCATTTTCGTTTGCGCAAATTGGCATAATACCCGTGTAAAAAACAACTTTTCCTCCTGGCATACACCAAGCATTTATCGTTTTATCATCCACCAAATTAAATTCCCACTTATAAGAATCTGCCTCTGAAACCATATTATTTGCTCTCATAAAACGGTCTACAGCCTCAGAAATATTGGTACCAACATTTTTAACTTGATTGCTCATTTCTTGATCTGTTGATAATTTATTTTCTGCTAAAAAAACATTGTATTGTGCAAAGCTTGCTGGTAAAACTTGCGAATCACTTACTAAGTTAACTCTACTTCTTCCAGTAATTGGTACTTTACTGCATCCTATCAAAAGGAATACAATAATGAATAGAATAGCTACTTGTTTCATATTTATTTATTTTTTCGATTTTCAAATTTAAACATATAATTTAGCTATAATGATAGTATTCTGCTTATTTTTAAAACAATTAAATAAGCAATAAATGAAATTATTAAGTTTTATTTATGAGGAATGACAGTTATCTTTGTGTAAGTTTTAATTTAAAAAACCGTCTAACAAAAGGATTCTTTACTGAACATCACAATTTTTAAAAAACTATAAATGAATAAAATATTTTCTTTTTTAATGATCGTTTTCTTAATAAGTTGTTCCGGAACAGCGCAGGATAATTCCAAAGAAAACAAAAAATACAAAATTGCTAAAACAGATGCTCAATGGAAAAAAGAATTGACAAATAAACAATATTATATACTTCGCAAAGCGGGTACAGAAAGACCCTACTCAAGTCCAATAAATAAAAATTACAATGCTGGTGTTTTTGTTTGTGCTGCATGCAAAACACCTCTATACGAGTCGGAATATAAATTTGATTCAAAAAGTGGTTGGCCTTCTTTTGACAGAGCAATCAAAGAAAATGTGGAATTAGATGTAGATTATAAAGTAGGATATGCTAGAACAGAATTAAAATGCAATACTTGTGGTGGTCATTTAGGACATTCTTTTAATGACGGTCCTAAAAAAACAACAGGAAAACGGCATTGTATAAACGGGGATGCTTTGGAATTTATTCCAAAAGAAAAATAACGTTTTATGTAAGTAAAATTACAATTGTATGCCCTTTATTCATCTTTTCAAATATATCCTTAAACCGCTAAATCATTAAAAGGAGCTGAAAATAAATTCACAGAAAGGTAACAAAATTTCATAGTAGCTAACTTATGAAGCCTGTCGCCAAGAATCGAAAAGATTAGTGCTAAAAAAAATATACCCCTCAAGTATTGACCACTACAGCACGGTTAAATTTTAATAAAAAATAATCGTAAAAAAGAACACCATCTTTATTTTGCGCTTTATAATTACGTTTTAATCAGTTTAAAATACAGGTTTATTTTTAAATAAATTATAACAAAAAAAGTCGCAGATAACTTTCTAAAAATACTTGTTAATTTATTATATTTGTGTTTCCAAAAAAAGACACAAATTATGTTTAATAATTTAAGCGATAAGTTAGATAAAGCCTTACATACCTTAAAAGGACACGGTAAAATTACAGAAGTAAATGTTGCAGAAACTTTAAAAGAAGTTAGAAGAGCTTTACTAGATGCCGATGTTAACTTTAAGATTGCTAAAGAATTTACTAAAAAAGTTCAAACCCAAGCACTCGGACAAGATGTGTTAACCACATTAAATCCGGGGCAATTAATGATTAAGTTGGTTAAAGATGAACTAACATTATTAATGGGAGGCGAAACAGTTGGCGTTAATTTAGGGGGTTCTCCAACTATTATTTTAATGTCTGGTTTGCAAGGTTCTGGTAAAACTACTTTTTCTGGAAAATTAGCAAATTTCTTAAAAACAAAGAAATCAAAAGAAGTACTTTTAGTTGGTTGTGATGTTTACAGGCCCGCTGCAATTAATCAGTTACAAGTTGTTGGAGAACAAATTGGTGTCGAAGTCTATGCAGAAGTTGGCAATAACAACCCCGTAGAAATTTCTAAAAATGCAGTTAAGTATGCAAAAGCAAATGGTAAAAATGTAGTTATTATTGATACTGCTGGTCGTTTGGCTGTAGATGAGGAGATGATGACAGAAATTTCTAACATTCATAAAACCATTCAACCACAAGAAACATTATTCGTGGTAGATGCTATGACTGGGCAAGATGCTGTAAATACTGCAAAAGCTTTTAATGATATCTTAAATTTTGATGGTGTTGTTCTTACAAAATTGGATGGAGATACGCGTGGAGGTGCAGCTTTGTCTATTAAATCTGTAGTTAATAAACCAATTAAATTTATTGGTACTGGAGAAAAAATGGATGCGATTGATGTTTTTCATCCAGATAGAATGGCAGACAGAATCCTTGGAATGGGAGATGTTATTTCTCTTGTGGAAAGAGCACAAGACCAATATGATGAAGAAGAGGCTAGAAAGTTACAAAAGAAAATTGCTAAAAATCAATTTGGTTTTGATGATTTCTTAACCCAAATTCAGCAAATTAAAAAAATGGGAAGCATGAAAGACCTTATGGGCATGATTCCTGGAGCTGGAAAAGCAATGAAAGATGTAGATATAGATGATGATGCTTTTAAAGGAATTGAAGCTATAATTCATTCAATGACCCTTTCAGAAAGAAGCACACCCACAAGTATAGATTCAAGTAGAAAAAAGAGAATTGCCAAAGGTTCTGGAACTTCTGTAAATGAGGTAAACCAACTTATGAAGCAATTTAATCAGATGAGTAAAATGATGAAAATGATGCAAGGAGGCGGTGGCAAAAAGATGATGCAGATGATGCAAGGAATGAAATAAACTTTTTAAAAAGATAAACTTTAGGTTTATCTTTTTTTTATAAATAAACACAACGATACAAACAAGCCATGATTCTATTAGACGGTAAAAAAACAGCTTCTGACATCAAAGAAGAAATTACGCTAGAAGTACGACATTTAAAAGATGAAGGTAAAAAAACACCTCATTTAGCAGCAATAATTGTTGGTAGCAATGGTGCTAGTATTACGTATGTAAATGCAAAAGTAAAAGCTTGTGAGCGCGTTGGCTTTGAATCTACACTCATACGATTATCTGAAAAAGTTACAGAAAAAGAGCTTCTGTATGAAATTACTGTTTTAAACAATAACCCTGCTATAGATGGCTTTATTGTGCAACTTCCATTGCCAAAACATATCGATGAGCAAAAGGTATTGATGGCTGTAGATCCAAACAAAGATGTGGATGGATTCCATCCAACCAACGTTGGTAAAATGGCATTAAATCTGCCTACTTTTATCTCGGCTACACCCTTTGGCATCTTAGAATTATTAGAAAGATACCAAGTAGAAACTTCTGGAAAACATGTGGTCGTTTTAGGAAGAAGCCATATTGTAGGAAGTCCTATGAGTATTTTATTATCACAAAAAAGGAAAGTTGGAAACGCCACAGTGACCATGTGTCATAGTAGAACAAAAAACTTAAAAGAAATTACTTTACAAGGTGATATTATTATTGCTGCTATTGGAATTCCTGAGTTTCTAAAAGCAGACATGGTAAAAGACAATGTTACCATTATAGATGTTGGTATTACTCGTTTAGAAGATGCTTCTAAAAAAAGTGGTTTTAAATTGGTTGGCGACGTTGATTTTAAAGAAGTTTCTAAAAAATCTGAATTTATTACGCCTGTTCCTGGTGGTGTTGGTCCCATGACAATTGCAATGTTGTTAAAAAACACATTATTGGCATGCCAAAGAAATAAATAAGCTATGAATACTAAGAAAATCGCGACCTATTTTAGTGAATATTTTCAAATATTTATTGGAATCGTTTTAACTAGTTTAGGGTTAACAGCATTTCTTTTACCAAACGGTTTTCTCGATGGTGGTGTTACTGGTATTGCGCTTTTAGTAAGAACACAGGTAGATATAAACATTTCCTATCTATTACTTATTTTTAGTATTCCTTTTTTAATTTTAGGTTATTTTACCGTCTCAAAACAGATTGTTATAAAATCGATTGTGAGTATATTAGGAGTGGCCATCTTTGTTCATTTCGAAAATTTTCAGACCATTACAAATGATAAATTATTAATCTCCATTTTTGGAGGGTTGTTAGTGGGTTCTGGAATTGGAATTGCGATTAGAAATGGTGCTGTTTTAGACGGATCTGAAATTTTAGGAATTTATTTGAATGATAAATTTGGCGTTAGTATTGGTAAGATTATTTTGTTATTTAATATTGTCTTATTTGGTATTACCGCTTTTGTGGTTTCTGTTGAAGTTGCCCTCTACTCTATTTTGACGTACATTATTGCTGCAAAAGTTACAGATACGGTAATTGAAGGGTTTGAGGATTTTATTGGTGTAACTATTGTCTCAAAAAAGCATCGCATTATTAAAAAAGCAATTTTAGAAGAATTAGGTGTAGGTTTAACAATTTATAAGGGTTCTTCTGGCTATGGGTACAATGGTGAAATTGAAGATCTTGACATTATACATTCCATAGTAAATAGAATCGATATTAAAAAAATGTATGGAATTATTCAAATTATAGATGCGGAAGCTTTTATTGTTGAGTTTGACGTAAACAGTGTAAAAGGTGGGGTTTTAAGACATTATATTGATAAAAAAAAGAAGAAAGAGAACAAACAGCTGAAACAAATAAATCAATCGAAAACATCATAAATTAAAGTACTTTCTTGTTATCGTGTTGTGCACCAAATTCTTTTCTATAAATTCTTACAATTACCAAAAATAAACTTATTAAAAGAGGACCAAAAATAAGTCCTATAAAACCAAATAGAGGAACACCCACAATAACGCCTATTAAGGTAATTAATGGATGTACATTGTCTAATTTTTTCAAGACAAAAAGACGAATAATATTGTCTGTGGAGCCAACTACAAGCATCCCGTAAATTAAAATTCCCCAAGCAGAAAAACTATTACCACTTGAAAGTGTTACTATAAATATAGGTAATATTCCTATTAAGGTTCCAACAAATGGAATCATAGAACCAACTGTAACTATTATAAACCAAAAGAAAGGATCATTAATATTAAAAATCAAAAAGCCTATTAATGCAATAATTCCTTGTGCAATTGCGACTAAGGGAATTCCAATTGCATTAGACCGCACCATTGCTTGAGATTCTTCTCCTATAATCTTTAAATTTTTCTCACTAATAGGAATGTATTCGTATAAAGAGTTTTTTAATTCTGACCTGTTTGTAAGCATATAGTACAAAATAAAGTACATGATACCAATAGCTATAAATATATTAAAAGTACCACCTGCAAAGCCCTCTAAATTATCTGCAACCCATACAGAAACTTCAGATACATTTATTTTCTGTGCCAAATCAAAACCATATTCATTTTCAATTTTACCAAATAAATTTTTTAAAGCAAGTGTTACTTGTTCTGAATTGGTAACAGCATCACCAATTTTATTACCAAGTAATATTAATAGGCCTGAAACTGGGAGTAGGATACAAACAAATGAAATGAACATTAAGAAAATGGCTGCAAAACCAGCATTCCAATTTTTATTTACTAAAAAAACCATTGATTTTCTTAATAAAACATAAATAGTAATTGCTCCTAAAACACCAGATAAATAGGGCACCATTTCTCTAAAAATGAGCACACCAACAATTAAAATTAAGAGTAAAACAAAAATCTGTCTAATTTTTTTTGGAGCAATTATATCATTCATTTTTTTTTGCAATCTATTAAAAAAAGTTTTTATATTGTCTGAATGAATCGTTTAATTAATTTAATACCTTTTTAAACACACTTGTAGTTCTAATTTATAAATTATTTTTGATGGATTTCTTCCTAAAAGAAAACAATGGCTTTACTCCTTTTTCTATGCAACATTTATTGGTGCTACTCTTTTTTATCTGTTTTGGTGCTATTTTAATAATATACACTAAAAAACAAAAAGAAAGAACACAAACAAAAATCGGAAATATTTTAGCCTTCTCAATTTTTTTTACAGTTTTACTTGGAACTGTATTAAATATGTTTAAAGATGATTTTAATTATCAGGAAGATCTTCCCTTGCACTTATGTAGTTTATTAGCAATATTAATACCTTCCTTATCACTGACAAAGAAATTTTTATATTTCGAAATTTATTTTTTCTTAATACTGGCAGGTACTTTTCAATCTATAATAACCCCCGATGAATATAATTATTTGAACTTTTCGTTTTTTAGATATTGGTTTGTGCATGCGGGATTAATCATTTTTATGCTCTTTGCGGTCTTTATTTACAAAATGAGACCAACCATTAGGAGTGTATGGAAATCGTTTTTAGCAATGCAAGTATATTTGCTATTTACGTATGTGGTAAACTATTTTTTAGGGTCTAATTATTTTTACACCAATAGAAAACCTAAAGCAGCGACTTTATTAGATTTTTTTGGAGAATGGCCCCAATATATTTTTGTAGTAGAGCTACTTACAATTCCTTTTTTTTTAGTGATTTACGCACCCTTTTACTTCACCAGAAAGAAAAATTAGTTTTCTTCTCTATGCACCAATTCCATAGAAAATGCAGGTAAACAAACGGATACATACTCGCAAGGCTCTATAAACGGATTTGAATATTGAACTCTTGTGTGTTTTTCTATTTTGATAGATTCACCCGCCTCTAAAACAAGTGTTTCACCATCTATAATGAACTGTTTTTTTCCTTTAATAACATACGTATACTCGTCAAATTCTGGCGTTTGAAAAGGCTCTTTCCAATTTGGTGGTGCAACCATGTGCGCAAAACTAATCTGGGAATTGCCATCTGTAGCCTTTCCAAAATGTTCTTCTATTAATTTGCCATCTGTTGTTGGCACAACAAATGGAGATTTCTGGATTGTATACTTCTTTTTCATAATTGTTCACATTTTAAGCAAGCCATTATTGTGCCTTAATTAAACCAAACGATGAAAGATTTCATTCTTGCTAAATCAGGAATCTGCTCTAAGGTTACTTTCTGAGTCGTAAAATTTTTTAAACCTAATTCTTCTTTATCTATAGCAATCGTCGAATTTAAATCATCTATAAATAAAGTTGCAGTAAAAAAAGTAGATTCTACTCTGTTGATATTGTTATTCGCGTTAATCTCAGAAAAGCCAGAGTTTATGCTTAATTTTGTTTCTGTTTTAAATCTGGCGTCATGAATTTCTACACTTTTTATTGTAGAAATTGAATCTAATTGTTCTTTTGGTATAATTGTTAACAGATGCTTTCCACCTTTTTCAAAAACTAAATATTCGTCATCGTCCTGAAAATAATTATCGCCTAAAGCGCCTTCACTTAAATTTTTTACAATAGAATCTTTCTTAAAAATTGTAGCTAATTCTTGAATGGTAGTTTTTGGAGTTAAATGCCCAACTTTACCTTTGCCAATTTTAAATTTACCACCGTCTCCACAGCTTACAATTAATAGAGAACATGCAATTATTACTATTGATAATATATATTTTTTTATCATTTATGTTTGTTTATGGGTATGTTAACGTTCTTTTTCTGAATTTATTATTTTACTTATTCCTTTTTTCTATATGGGTTACTCCTCTATAAAAATTGATAGTTTCTAGTTTTGCAACGATTACCTCTTCTCTAGAATATTTTTTTTAGCTGCTCCTTTCAAAAATTAAATTTTGTTAAAAATAATCAAAGTTTTATGGATGCAAAATTATTTAAAGATTTTATTAAAAATAGTTTAAAATAAAAATAAAATTCACAATACTTAAAGTGTTCAATCTAATATAATAAAGACTTACAGTTCACATAAAATGTTCCTCTCGATAGATGTTTTATTCCTGATTAAAAATATTGAGGAATCAATTCTTTTAATTTCTCTAAGGTTTCTTTTTCCGTTAGATCACTCATACCTCCAGAAGCATTTGCATGTCCGCCTCCACTAAAATGTTCTTTTGCTAGAACATTTACAGGGTTTTCTGCACCTTTAGATCGGAAAGACATTTTCATAATTCCGTCGCGTTCCGTAAACACAATAGCAGCTTTCATACCTTTTATAGATAATACCAAGTTCGCCAAACTGTCAGTATCACCTTTTTTATAATTGTATTTAGCTAGTTCTTCTTTAGATAAGGAAATAATAGCAACATTATAATCGTATAAAATCTCTAGTTTCTCACTCATTGCATATCCTTGCAAACGCAAACGACTTTCAGTATTGTTATCGTTTAGTTTTTCGTGGATTAAATGATGCTCCACTCCTGCTCCCAAAATTTTAGATAGCACCTCGTGCGTTCTTGGCTTGACAGAATTAAATCTAAAACTACCAGTATCTGTCAAGATACCAAGGTATAAAGGTGTTCCAATTTTTTCATCTAACAAGTCTAAGTGCCCAGAATGCTCTATTAAATCTACAATTAGCTGCGAAGTAGAAGATGCAGATGTTTCAGAAAGAGTTATTGCCGGAAATTCTTCAGGATTTAAATGATGATCTATCATCACTTTCTTACAAGTAACCTCTTCTAATAAGGCCTGCATTTCTGGCCCTACACGATTTGTAGCATTATAATCTAAACAAAAAATTAAATCTGCCTTTTTCATTTCAACGGCTACTTCTTCTGGGTTTTCTTCCATTAAAAGAATAGCACTTGTGTCTAACCAATCTAAAAAATCGGGTGCTTTGTCCGGATGACAAACAACAGCTTTTTTCCCTAGTTTTTCTATAAAATAAAGCAACCCTAATGAAGAACCAATAGAGTCTCCATCAGCAGATTTGTGCGCAGTAATAACAATATGAGAAGCAGCTTGTATTTCTGCTTCAATTTGTTTGTAAATATTCATAGATTGTATTTTGTCTAAATTCCAATAATTTGGCTATTGTCTATTTTTTTTGAAGCTGCAAAGTTAACGTTATTATTAGGGCGCTAGGAACTAATTGAAGTTTAATGCTTCTTAAATTATGAGCAGATTGTTGGGAACTATTTTA
This sequence comes from Polaribacter sp., assembly GCA_051277175.1. GTDB lineage: Bacteria > Bacteroidota > Bacteroidia > Flavobacteriales > Flavobacteriaceae > Polaribacter. Next base: position 2,177 of record JBNMOF010000043.1, on the reverse strand, counting down.
AAAAACTTAGCTATTTTATGGATATAGCCGGCAGCCGTTGTCTCTTTTAATCCCCAAAATTGAAAAACAAACTAAAATACAAAGATTGACTGCTTCAATCAATCCAATTCTTAAAATCCTTAACACGCTCTCTACTTACAATTATTTCGGTTTCGGTATAAGAATGTAACACTAATTTCAAACGAGAATTAGCATAGGAAATAATGTCTTTTATTGCATTTATATGCACGATAAAAGTGCGATTCACTCTAAAAAAATGTTCTGGATTTAATTGATCCTGCCAATATTCTAAAGAATTGTCTATGAGGTGATTTCTATTTTCTTTGGTATGAATATACGTAGATTTATGCTCACTATAGAAACATTCAATTTCATCTATATGAATGATTTTTATGTGCTGTCCGATTTTAATTGTCAGTCTTTTTTTGAATTTACGATCCACAGGATTCACCAATATTTTACGAATATCTTCTAAATTAACTTGAATAGCGTCTTGCTGTGGCTGATGTTCTTTAAACTTACCTACTGCAACTTTAAGTTCATCTTCATCTAAAGGTTTTAACAAGTAATCGATGCTATTCAATTTAAAAGCTTTTAGCGCATATTCATCATACGCAGTTGTAAAAATAACGGCAGATTTCACTTCTATTTCCTCAAAAATCTCAAAAGATAGCCCGTCAGAAAGCTGAATATCTAAAAATATTAAATCGGGATGTTCATTATTTTGCAACCAATTTAAAGACTCTTCCACCGAATGCAACATTTGCTGCACTTCTATATCTAGCGCAGCTAGCATTCTGTTTAATCTTCTTGCTGCTGGCTTTTCATCTTCAATTATTAATACGTTCATGGTTGTCTGTTTTTGATTTTTAGCTTTTGGGTTTTGGATCTTGACTTTTAGCTCATGGCCAGTGGCTAGTGGCTCCTAACTCTATTAAAGCTCTTTTTTCTCGAAGAATTTACGTAAAATCCTTACTCCTTCATAAATTCTTTAATTTTCCTTTCTTCCCAATCTTTACCAAATGTATTCGGAAAACCAAAAGTTTTAATTGCATGCGCTGCTAAAAAAACTCCCCAAATAAACCAAATTGGGAGGTATGTAAAATTATCACCATTAAGTTGATTGCTAAGTATAAAGTCACCAAAAATTTTGAATGTAAAATTCCAAACAAAAGCAAAGAATACATTTATCAAAACATAGGCAACAACATGTTTATAGAATTTTTTAATTTCTTCTATTCTATGTTTTGCTCTTCTTAATTGTTTGTTTTGTAAAATATCCATGATTTTAAAATTTTCTAGTACGATTCTCTTCTTCTTCCAATAACTGCTTAATTTTTCTCTCTTCCCAGTCACTTCCGAAGCCTAAAAATCTAAACCCGAAAACGCCTAACCAATTAAAAAACAATCCAATTCCCCAAAATACCCAGGTAGAATAAACTCCAAAATTAGAAAATGTCTCGGAAAAAGTATCTCCACTGCTCATTAAGCCATATACAATTACACCACTAAGCAAAATATTTACAATGATATAAACGGATAAATGAATATAAAATCCTTTAATTTTTTCAACTCTTTTTCGAACTAAAACATACTGCTGTTCTTGTGTAAATTTACTGTCCATTATTAAAGTCTCTTTTGTTTATTTTCTGCGTCCATCATTTCTTTAATCTTTCTGTCTTCCCAATTTTTGCCTAAAAAAACATTATAATTATTTACTTCTAAAAAATGAAAAGCCAACCCTATTCCCCATCCAAATAAAGGAAACCAAAACCATTGAAATCCTGGTGAAACTTTTAAATTAATAAATATTAAAAAAGGAATTACTAAGCAATACGAAGCTAAATTTTGGTAAAACTCTTTTAACTTTTCTACTTTTTCTACTGCTTTTACATATTTGCTATTTTCTAAATTATCTGTGTGCATAATGTCATTCATTTTATATAAGAGCGGTAAACTCACCTTAAAAGTTTTGTTATTATTTTCTACTTTCACTCCCTTTTGAGTGATTAAACCATATCTATCAGTAATGTTTTGCAAGCCTACTTTGGTGCTTTTCCCGATTGCTTCTTTCGGGTTAATGTTGTTTTCTATGATTAAATAATTTGCTTCTTCATAGATATTTATCGTTAATGGTTTAGAAGATGAAACAACGTTGTTCTTTACTGCATTTTCTA
>JBNMOF010000042.1:0-14604 GCA_051277175.1 Polaribacter sp. | reverse complement strand
TCTTTGAACTGTTTCTACTTCTTGCATAGTATCTTGAGCCTCTCTAGAAAACCAACTGAAAACAAATTTTTCCCAAATATAGTTGATCGCTGTTGTATTTGGATGCAGCATGTCTTCATTATAAAAACGATACTCCCTTAACTCGTCCATAACAATTTCATAAGAAGGGAAATAGTACGTATTATTTTCTGAATTTATAACCGTGTGAATTGCTGCTATTAAATGTGCTTTACTTCGTGTATTTTCGATAAAACCATCTTTCAAGTGCCGAACAGGAGAAACTGTAAATGTCACTGAAACCGTTTTATTTATTGATTTGAGCAACGCAATACACTGTTCTAATATTTTTGAGACTTCAGCAACGGATAACAGTTCTTTTGAAAATTCTTTCTGTGGAATTTTATGACAATTAGCTACGATTGCGTTTGTTTCTGAATATCGGTAGACCCAAGAAGTGCCCAACGTAATAAAGACATGTGTTGCCTCTTTTAGTTGTTTTTTTGTATGTATTAAAGCTGAATTTAAATTCTTTAAAAGCACGTTTTTATCAGCAGCACTTAAACTGCTATGTGCATCTAAACAGTGCCAACGTTCATTATTAAAAGTGAGTTCTTTTTCTGTATACAGTTCCTCTTTAATAGCTCTTGAAATTAAATTTTCTATTGCTTTTGGGTGAAAAAGAATTCCAAACGGATTCTGTTTCGATTGAAATTTATAATAGGAAAGCTTATTACCAATATTTTCTGAAAAACAAGAACCTAACAATAGTATTTTAGAATGATAATCTATAAGATTATCAGCTTGTTGTTTTATAGATATATTCGTTTGTAACTTCATTTTTAAATTAAATAATCTTGTGCTTTTTCTAAAGCTTTAGGAATTCCTTCAGGATTTTTCCCACCAGCAGTTGCAAAGAAATTTTGTCCACCACCACCACCGTGAATTAATTTACCTAATTCTCGAACAACTTTACCAGCGTCATAACCTCTTTCATTTGCCAGCTCTTTAGAAATATAACATGTTAACATTGCTTTGTCCTTTTTCTCTGAAGAGGCAAACAATAAGAATAAATTTTTATGCTCTTTTCCGATGGCAAAAGCGAGATTTTTAATTCCGTTTGCATCTAAATCAACTTTAGTAGCTAAAAATTGAACACCATTTATTTCTTGCAGTTGATTTTTAACTTCGATAGATAAGCTTTCTGCTTTCTCTTTTAAAAGCTGTTCTATTTGTTTTTGTAAAGAAGTGTTTTCATCTTGCAATTTCTGAACTGCTTTTACAGGTTCTTTTGCATTACTTAACAAGTCTTTAATTTCAAATAAAGTTTTATTATTTTCAAAATAAAAATCTTTAACAGCGTCATTTGTTATCGCTTCAATTCTTCTAATTCCTGATGCAACTGCGCCCTCAGATTTTATTTTGAAGTGCCAAATATCTCCTGTATTTTTTACATGTGTTCCGCCACATAACTCTACAGATGCACCAAATTTAATAGCGCGCACTGTATCTCCGTATTTTTCACCAAACAAAGCCATTGCACCTTCGTTAATAGCTTGTTGCATTGGAATGTTTCTTTTTTCAATTAAAGGAAGTTTTTCTGAAATCCGTGCATTTACAAGATTTTCTACTTCATGCAATTCAGCTACAGTTAATTTAGAAAAATGAGAAAAATCGAAACGTAAATTTTTAGAGTGAACAGCAGAACCTTTTTGTTCTACATGTGTTCCTAGAACTTCTCTTAATGCTTGATGTAGTAAGTGTGTTGCCGTATGATTACATGCTGTCCTATGACGTTGCTTTTTGTTTACGACTGCTTCAAAAATCTCGTTTAAGTGCTTTGGAAGCTTTTTTGTAAAGTGAATAATTAGGTTGTTTTCTTTTTTAGTATCTAAAATTTCAACAAATGCTCCGTCAATGTCTTCTAGAGTTCCTTTATCACCAACTTGGCCTCCACCTTCTGGATAAAAAGGCGTTAAATTAAATACCAATTGGTACATTTCTCCGTCTTTTTTAGACGTCACTTTTCTGTATCTTGTGAGTTTTACAGATGCATCTAAAGAGTCATAACCAATAAATCCTTCATTTACATCTTCAACTAATACTGTCCAATCTTCTGTAGAAGTTTCACTGGCAGCTCTCGATCTCTTTTTTTGTTTTTGCAGTTCCTCTTGAAAACCTTTTTCGTCTAAAGTATGTCCTTTTTCAGATAAAATTAACGCTGTTAAATCAACTGGAAAACCAAAAGTATCATATAGTTCGAATATTTTTTCACCAGAGATTACTTTTGAATCAGAAGACGCAATAATTCCGTCTAATAAAATTAAGCCCTTATCTAAAGTTCTTAAAAACGAGTTTTCTTCCTCTTTAATAACATTTTCAATTAGTTGTTTTTGCGCTTTTAATTCAGGGAAAGCATCGCCCATTTTTTTACTTAATACGTCTATCAATTTGTAAATAAATGGCTCTTTTTTATCTAGAAATGTAAACCCATATCTAATGGCTCTTCTTAATATTCTGCGAATTACATAACCAGCACCAGTATTACTAGGTAGCTGACCATCGGCAATAGAAAAAGCGACAGCCCTCAAGTGATCTGAAATTACACGTGTTGCAATATCTTGTTCTTTATTAGCACCATATTGGGTATTTGTTATCGCCCCAATTTCACTAATAATTGGTTTAAAAATATCGGTATCATAATTAGATTGCACGTTCTGTAAAACCATACACAAACGCTCAAAACCCATTCCTGTGTCTATGTGCTTGTTTGGTAACTCTTCTAAAGATCCGTTTGCTTTCCTATTAAATTGCATAAAAACCAAATTCCAGACTTCTACTACATGCGGATGATCTTCATTAATCAAAGTTCTACCGTCAACTTTTGCCTTTTCTTCGGCAGAACGGATATCTACGTGAATTTCAGAACAAGGTCCGCAAGGTCCTTGTTCGCCCATTTCCCAGAAATTATCCTTTTTATTTCCTTTTAAAATTCTGTCTTCGGCAATAAATTGTTTCCATAAGTCATACGCTTCAGTATCCATTTCAAGGTTGTCTTCGTCGTCAGAACCTTCAAATACAGTCACATACAAAATGTCTTTATCTATTTTATAAACTTCAGTTAACAATTCCCAAGCCCAAGCAATTGCTTCTTTTTTAAAGTAGTCTCCAAAAGACCAGTTTCCTAGCATTTCAAATAAGGTGTGATGATAGGTGTCATAACCTACTTCTTCTAAGTCATTATGTTTACCAGAAACACGTAAACATTTTTGAGAGTCTGAAATTCTGTTATTTTTTGGTTTTCCATTTCCTAAAAAATATTCTTTAAAAGGAGCCATTCCAGAATTTACAAACATTAAAGTTGGGTCATCTTTTGTAACCATTGGTGCAGAAGGCACCACTAAATGCGACTTTTCTTTAAAAAAGTTTAAAAACGTAGCACGAATATCTTGAGATTTCATAAAAGTAGAAGTTTCCAGCTTGCTGGATTGTGTTAATATATTTTTTAAAAAACTACTTTAAAAAAGTAGTTGTAAAACATTTTGTAGATTAGCGCGTTATTAAAAGCGAACTTAAGAAAACAAAAATAGTATATTTATTATTATGGCAAAAGTAAAATATTATTACGATGCAGATACACTTTCTTACAGAAAAATTGATGTAAAGAAAGGCTATTATTATAGGAAGACTATTTTTGGTTTTTTGGCGTTGTTATTGGTCGCTTTTATAGGTTTTATTGTTTTAAGTCAGTTTATAATGTCGCCAAATGAAAGAGCTGTCAACAGAGAAAATCAAAATTTACAACTAAATTTAGATTTATTATCTAAAAGAATAGACGAAAGTTCTACTGTTTTAAGCCAATTACAAGAAAGAGATAATAATATCTATAGATTGTATTTTGAGGCAAATCCAATACCCGATGAACAAAGAAAAGCAGGTTTTGGTGGTGTAAATAGGTACAAAAGTTTAGAAGGTTATGACAATTCTAATATGATAATGAAATTAACCAAAGACGTAGATATTTTATCTAAACAAATGGTAATACAGTCAAAATCTTTAGATGAAATTGTTGCTTTAGCAAAAGAAAAAGAGAAAATGTTAGCTGCAATTCCTGCAATTTTACCGGTAAAATTAGTTGATTTAACAAGAATGGCTTCTGGTTACAAATGGAGAATGCATCCTATTTTAAAAATTAGAAAATTTCATAAAGGAATGGATTTTACAGCATCTACGGGTACTCCAATTTATGCATCTGGTAACGGAGAAGTAACGCGATCTGGAAGAAGTGCAACTTATGGTAATGTAGTTTACATAGAGCATGGTTATGGTTACAAAACCATTTATGCGCATATGAGTAAGATAAAAGCAAAACGTGGTGAAAAAGTAAAACGTGGCGATTTAATTGGGTATGTTGGTAATACTGGAAGATCTGTTTCTGCACATTTACATTATGAAGTGCATAAAAATGGTAGGGCTTTAAATCCTATTAATTTTTACTACGGAGATTTAACGCCAGAGGAATTTGCAGCAATGCAAAAATCATCGGAGGAAGAAGGACAGTCTTATGATTAAGGTTGTTTTAGTGAAAAGTTAAAAAAGGAAATAGAGAAATGAAAGTAATGAACATTAGAATTAAATATGTTTTTAACTTTTGAATACTTGAAAAAATGCACATAGACTTACCTGAAAAAAGATATTATAAAATTGGTGAAGTTGCCAAAGCTTTTAATGTGAACACTTCTTTAGTTCGTTTTTGGGAAAAGGAATTTGATATTATCAAGCCTAAAAAAAACGCGAAAGGAAATCGTCTTTTTACTTCGGATGATATTGTGAATTTTAAACTAATCTTTAACCTCGTAAAAGAAAGAGGTTTTACATTAGAGGGTGCAAAACAAAAACTAAAAAAAAATCCAGATTCTACTATTTTCAATCATGAAATTATTAGCAGATTAGAAGCCGTAAAAGCAGAATTGGTAAAAATTAAAAATCAATTGTAACATATTGCACTTCTGTTTGTCTAATCCTTTTAGATAAAACAGGTATCTACTTTATATTCTAAAGAATATTAGGTAAATTTGTTTTAATCGAAAAATAAATCAACAAAAATTTTAAAATACATCGTATGAAAAAGTGGTTAATTCCCGTAATAGTTATTCTTGTAATTGTATTCGGTTTCTATAATTTTACAAAAGGATTTAATAATACTGCAATAGCATTAAATGAGAACGTTTCTGAATCTTGGGCAAACGTAGAAACATCTTACCAAAGAAGAACAGATTTGATTGGTAATTTAGTAAACACGGTGCAAGGAGCTGCAGATTTTGAGAGAGGTACTTTGGTAGAAGTTATAGAAGCAAGAGCAAAAGCGACCTCTGTAAATATCGATCCTTCTAATATTACACCAGCACAATTGGCACAGTTTAATAAAGTTCAAGGAGGTGTAAGTGGTGCTTTAAAAAGCTTATTAGTAAACGTAGAAAGATATCCAGAGTTAAAAGCAAATCAGAATTTTTTAAAACTACAAGACGAGTTAGCAAGTACAGAAAATCAAATTCTTACCGCAAGAACTCGTTTTAATGAAAATACGAAGCCGTATAATACTCACGTGAAAAAATTTCCGAACTCTATTTTAGCAGGTTGGTTTAATTTTGAAGGAAAACCTTATTTTCAGTCAGAAGCAGGATCCGAAAAACCAGTAAAAGTAGATTTTAGCAAAAAATAATAAATGTCAAAAATAGAAGAATTTCTTACCAAAGCAGAAGAAAAAGAAATTGTTTCTGCTATAAAAATAGCGGAAACAAATACTTCTGGCGAAATACGAATTCATATAGAGGCGTCCTCTGAGAAAGCTCATTATGAACGTGCATTAGAAGTATTTCAACTCTTAGAAATGCATAAGACTAAAGATGCAAATGGCGTATTAATTTATGTTGCTGTAAAAGACCATCAATTTGTTATTTGTGGCGATAAAGGTATTAATGATGTAGTTCCAGAAAACTTTTGGGATGCTACAAAAGATATCATTCAAAATCAGTTTAAAAAAGGAAACTTCAAACAAGGAATTGTAGACGGAATCTTAAAAGCTGGAGCAGAATTACAAAGCCATTTTCCTTGGCAAACCGATGATGAAAACGAATTATCTAACGAAATTTCTAAATAATTAACCTCTTGAAATCAATTAAAATATTAATTCTTTTACTCGGTTTTTTCTTTACTCAACTAGCTTTTGGGCAATTTACAATACCAGAAAAACCAAAAGTACAAACGAGTGTTTACGACTATGTAAACTTATTATCTGAAAAGCAGAAAATAAACTTAGAGAATAAACTAGTTCGATACTCCGATTCTACATCTACACAAATTGTTGTGATCGTTGTAGGGACTACAAATAATGAAAGTATTGGGATATTGGCGCCTAGATGGGCACAGAAGTGGGGAATAGGACAAGCGAAAGAAGACAATGGTGTTTTGATTCTTTTAGCGCAAAATGATCGGGAAATTTGGATTGCTCCCGGTTACGGAATCGAACCAATTTTAACCGCTGGTATCATTGGAGAAATTACACGAAATGTTATTATTCCTGAATTTAAAAGAGGAAATTTTTATGCAGGTTTAGACAAAGGTGCTGATACTATTTTTCAACTATTGAACGGAGAGTACAAAGGAACTCGAAAACAAAAATCTAAAGGTTCTGATGCTAAAACCATATTCTTTGTCATACTTATCATTGCCTTTTTTATTCTTATGTTTTTAGGAAATAAAAAGAACAAAGGAGGTGGCAGAGGTTTTAGAAGAGGTTCATTCGCAGATACTTTATTTACAGCCGTAATTTTAAGCAGTGCTGGTAGTCGTGGAGGTGGCTTTGGTGGTGGTTCTTCTGGCGGTGGCGGCTTTGGTGGCGGCGGTGGTTTCGGTGGTGGTTTCGGTGGTGGTGGTTTTAGTGGAGGTGGTGCAGGCGGAAGCTGGTAAAACAATAACATTTTTACCAAATTTTTAAACGCTCCCAATAAAAAGAAAAAACGCAAATAATACTTACAAACGTTCATATTGATCAAAAAAATAGGAATTATATTCAGTTTCTTACTACTACTAAGTTGTCAGAACTTCGGACAATTAATTCTAATTACAGATTTACCAAAAGATTTAAAGGAAGTTTCTGGAACAGAAATAGTGCCAAAGTCAGATTTAATTTGGATGGTAAATGACGGTGGAAATAAGCCTATTTTATTTGGTCTAAACTACAGAGGAAAAATCATCAAAGAGATTGATATAAGATCCAAAAATAACGATTGGGAAGATTTAGCTTCAGATGAAAATGGAGCGATTTATATTGGAGATTTTGGCAATAATTCAAACAAAAGAAAAAATTTATCTATCATTATTGTTGAACAAAATGAGCTAGATGAAAAAAAAGCAGAAGTAGACGAGATTGAATTCGAATACCCAAATCAGACTGCATTTCCACCAAAAAATAAAAACAAGTATTTTGATACAGAGGCTTTCTTCTATTTTAAAAGTGCATTATACCTTTTAACGAAGAGTCGCGTAGAGGGCAACTATGGAAAAACAACCCTTTATAAAATTCCTGCAAAAAAAGGAAAGTATACAGCAGAAATTGTAGACGAATTTGAATCTTGTAAAGATTTAGAATGTTGGATAACATCTGCTGATATCTCACCAAATAGAAAAAAAGTAGTGTTGCTTTCTCAAAAAAAAGTATTGATTTTTTCTGATTTTAAAGAGGATAAATTCCTTTCAGGAAAAGTAACCACCATCAATTTAGTACACCGTTCCCAAAAAGAAAGCATCACCTTTAAAGATGACCATACCTTGCTAATTACAGACGAGCGCGCCAATGGTTCTGGTGGTAATTTATACGAGTTAAAAATTAAGTAGCGTATTTATAAATTAACAAACCCCAGCCCAAGGCTAAAAACAAGCCTCCTAAAGGTGTAATTGGACCTAAAAATTTTAGTTTTCTATTATTTGCAGATGAAATTACTAAACCATAAATTGAAAATGAAAATAAAAGTATGCCAGTTATAAAGCAGTAAGTAATGTATTTGTCAATGGTGACTTCAGTGTTTAAGTGAAAGCCCAAAACGAGTAAAACGATGGCGTGGTACATCTGATATTTTATTCCAGTTTCAAAACTTTGTAGTTGTTCTTTAGTTAGTTTTTTTTGTAATAAATGTGCGCCAAAAGCACCTAGAAATATTGCTAAAAAGCCAAAAATGGCACCAAATATAATTGCTGTATGATTCATAATATTAAAATGAGAAACCTAAGTTATACGTAATTCTTGCACCTTCATTACCATTGAAAATTCCCACACTTGCTGATAACATATTTGCGGCATTTAAATAAAATCCAGCACCATAAGAGGTTTTTGGACTTCTATTTTGTCTTGGTAAAAGTACTAATGTTGTTGGTGATCCCCAAACTTTTCCATAGTCAAAACCACTATAAACACCAATATTAATGGGTAAAATAGCCGTTCTTAAATTACTAATATTATACCGCAGATCTGTGGAATGATAAAAAGCATTTTTTCCTGTAAAACGCTCGTTTCTATAACTGCGCAACCCTTTTTTCCCCCCGATAGTTGCTCCTTGATAAAATTCAAAATTATTACCAAACGTAAAATAACCATTTACTTTAGAGGCGATGACTAATTTTCCGGATGGAATTAATTTATGTGTGATTGCTATCGAAGAAGTGGCGTAAGAAAAATTATTAATCTTATTTAAATTACGGGTATGCCCTAGTAAGGCGTCAAACGTTAACCCTAGGGTGGTAAATGCGGGATTATCTTCATGTTTGTAATGATATCTTGCTTCTGTATTAAAAAAGCTCTGTGCTTTAAAAATACTATTTTCTGCGGCATATTGTGTCTCTAAAAAACGATTTGAAGTTTTTTCAATATCAAAATTTTGAAAATTTGCTGCAAACGTAATTTTTGCTCCTAACTCTCCTTGCCATTTTAAAAAGGTACCAGCAATTGCTTTCCGTATTCGAACCCTGTTATAATCTCTATTTTCATTTTCCTCGCTTTGGGGATTGAAAGAATTGTTTCCGTAACCAAAGAAGTTTATCGCATAATTAGGACTGTTAAATTGTGCTTTGAAACCCAAGTTCCAGTCTTTTATAATATGAGCAAACTCTCCATTATACTTTATTTCATATCCATTCGTAGCCGTAAAATAAGACCCTTTAATTACATGTTTAGCTGTAAAAGGATTTCTCTCAAAATCATTTACCAAAATGGTGTTGGTAACCCCTAATTTAACACCATCGTCTGGATTGTACCAAACTGTAGGAGAAGTCAGGTTGCTCTTATTCTTTAATTTTTTATAGTGATACGTATTTGTCTTATAATCGTCTGTGATTCTCTTTTTAAAGTTTTTAGTGATGAACGTATTTTTTTTAGACTTATAATCATACACGATGACAGCTTTTGGGGTATTTATTTCATAGATGTCATTATTTAAACCTCCAATTATTTTTATTTTAATAGGTCTTTTTCCAGCGATTCCATTGATCATAAAATAATCGTCATCATCTAAGCCATAAATCCAAATATCTTGAGTAACGTCTTTCTTATAGCGTCTTTTGTGGAAGATATCTGCTTTTTTTCCACCTTTAATTCTGTACCCTATAATTTCAGTATCACCATTTTTAAAACGATTAATTTCAAACCAATCGTCTTTATCAGTTCCTGTAATTACTTGAAACTTGTTCAAGTGCACAAAATAGCTGTCAGAAATTTTTTGAAGGTTTTTTCTACGTCCTTTTAATTTTCTTTTGATAACATCGATCGTTTCATCGCTAACCTCTTTTGGAAATTTTAAAAAAGCACTTTCTATAACTTCATCTGTAATCTGACGCTGTATAATTTTCACTTGTGCATCCCAATCTAATTTGGTCGCCTCTTTAATCAACCTCATATCTAACGGGTAACCAGATAAGTTAAAAGATTCAGGATTTTTAAGACTTTCTTCATAAGAACGCATCCCCTTTAAATCTGGTATGATGGTGGTAATTACATTCATTAAAAAACCATCACTAAAAATTGAAAAAGCCTGATCTCTGTCTCTTGGGACAGGTTTGTAAATAACCTTGTCATCTTCTTTAAATTCCGCCCATCTCCACTGATCTTGGTGCCGGTCCCAATCTCCAATCAACATATCAAACAAACGCGCTCTAATGTAAGAAGCCTCATCTAGCGTATATTTTTCATCTTTGGCTAGGTTTTCTCTCAAGTCATCTGTACTTATAATTTCATTTGAAAAACCAAAATATTTTTTATCACCGTGACCATCAGCAGTTCTTGCTTCAATCATATACAATTCGTCTCCAAAATCTGCATTAAAACCTTTTAATCCCGCTTGTTTAGGAACATAAAATAAAATAGGTTTTGTATGGTAAACATCTATTGCTGAGGCTAATTTATCAATTGTAAAAGGCGCATACGGGTGGGAGCCTGTAAAAACGTCTAATAATAAGTCTTGTGTGTAGGTTTTATTAAATTGGTCTTCTATATACTGATCTTTAAAAGCAACTGCTTGTAAATATTGCACGGCATTTTTTCTTAAAGCTCTCATTACATATTCGCTTCCACTTTTATCGACTAAACGCAACGATTTAGATTGGTGTCCTCCACCTTTCCGAACAGGTTTTAAGCCACCATACAACGTATCTAAATTAACCGAGGGCGCTAAAACTTTCTGCCCAAAATATTTGCGATATCGGTCTCCCCATAGAAAATTATACAATTTTCCTTTTGTAACTTCCGCATCGGTGTAAATTGCAGCTGCTTTCTCTGTGAGCTTGGCATTTGGAAAATCTTTTAATTCGATTGGGTTATTTTTTTTAAAAACATCGGCCTCAAAAACTATTTTACGGTCTTTAGCACTGTAATAATGCACTGTAGAAGCCCCGTTTTTATAGACGTCTAATCTTGCAAAACCCTGAGTTCCGTATGAGAAAACACCTCCCTTAACGTTTTTTGTGGCAGTCTTTTTTGAACCAGATCCACTAACAATTTGAGGAATATTGTTTTGCACAATGTATTGCAAACTGTGCTCATGACCAGAAACAAAAATTATATTTTCATTTTGTTGCACTAAACTTATAATACGCTTTCGTAACTGACTGTATTTTTTATTTTGTTGATCTGTATTTGTAACACCAGCAGTTTTACGCAATATATTTTTAACAGTTCCGAGAATAGGTAAAGGTTGCATGTGACTTTTAAAGGAATAATAACCACCATGAGGACCGTTTGTAAACATTGGGTGGTGCATTGCAATTAAAGTTGTTTTTCCTTGCGATTTTTTTAAAAGCCCTTCAAATTCGTCAAAAAATTTCTCACGAGTCTTTATTTCACAGCCATCATTAATCCCAGGATGCTTGTCCCAATTGGTAACATACCAATGCGTATCTACGAAAATGACGTTTATAGCATCATTCACTTCAATTTTTTCTAAGGGACAACCTTTTTCTGGTAAAAAAGTATTTTTACCCAATGCCTTTTCAACTAATTTTTCTTGTCTTTTTAATCCCTTTAAGCCACTATACCAGTCGTGATTTCCTGGGATAAAGAACGTTTTTCCTGGAAATTTTTTACCAATATCCGTTTGAACTTTTAAGCGGTGTTTTGCGAGTTTATAGTTTTTAGATTTTTCTTCAGGAATCCCTTTTTCATATACATTGTCTCCCAAAAAGATTAAAGTAGCCTCTTTTTTTGCCATTTTTATTTCTTCTTCTAAATACGAAAGTGCTGCATCTTTTTGGTTGCTATTAGAATTGCCGGCATCTCCAATTAAATAAAAAGAATGAATGATGTTCGCGGTATCTTTTTTAGGAGTGTATTGATGTTCTTCAATAACCTGCATTTTAAGGGTAGCACAGGCGGTAATCAAGATAGAAAAAGCAATAAGGAATGGGAGTTGTTTTATAGACTTCATACTACAAAAATAACTATTTTAAAATAGAGTTTTTAAAGTCTTGCAGGTCTTTTTCTGTATCGATATCTATAAAATTTGTTTGTTTGTTTAGAGTGACTACATCGCTGTTTTTATGCAGTATTTCCTTTGCACCAAAATCTCCCGACATGTTCTTTAGTTTTGAAAAATAACTTTGTGGGAAAATTGCTGGCACACCTAATTTACCTCCATAGTTAGCGGCTATTATTTTTGAGTTATCTTCAGAAAATAAAGCAATCATTGCATTTAAATACTCTTTTTCTATGGCAGGTTGATCTCCTAGTAAAATTAAAACGGCCTTATAATCAGGCTGCAATTCTATCCTAGAAATACCCGTAACAATACTAGAACTTAATCCTTTGTTAAAAGTAGCGTTGTAAATAAAATGTACATTTGGAGATGAAATTTCTCGTCTAATGCGCGCATCGTTTGCGCCCAAAACACAATATACATGATGCATATTAATGGCTTTTGCTTTCGATAAAACAATTTCTAATAAAAAGTTATTTCCAATTTTAACCAGTTGTTTAGGCGTCTTCATTCTCGAAGATTTGCCAGCAGCTAATACGATAATAGCGATATTTTTCACGGTTTAATTATGAATTTTTCCTTGTAATTTTCGCAAGGAAAAAGGTTCTTTATTTCTGGTTACAGATAGGATTTCAGCAATAATAGAAATTGCAATCTCTTCTGGTGTTTTTGCGCCAATATGCAAGCCCGCAGGTGTGTAAATACAATCTAAAAATTCTTCTGTAGTTGCTGGTGCAAATTCAAACAGTGCGTTAAAAAGCTTTTCTCTTCTATTTGGTGCACCTAAAATACCAATATATTTTGGTTGTTGTTTAGATAATTGCACCAAGTATTTTAAGTCTTGAACATAACTATGATTCATCAACACAATGGCAGTATCGTCTTCAATATTAGAAAACTGAATTGTTTCCGGAGTTTCACCAATGACAGCATGTGCTCCAGGAAAATCTGACAGTAATTTAGAATCTTTTGCAGCGGTAAAAACTATTATTTGCCATCCTAAGTTAGCTCCTATTTTACAGAGTTGCACTGCGTCATGTTCGCCACCAATAATTAACAATTTAAACAAAGGTTTTAAATGTTGTGTAAAAATATTTTCGCTGTCTACTGTTTTTAAATTAAAAAAATCAGAGAAGATAAATTGTTGCGTATTTTTAAATGTAAGAACAGAGCCATAGTTGCCAATAGCTTCGTCTTTGTTCTTAAAATAAGAAGAGATTGTTATGGTTTCTCTATTTTCTATCGCAAATGAAAATACTTCTAAAAAAGTGTTAGAAATAAAAAAGGGTTCTATTAAAATATATAAAATGCCTTCGCAGCCTAACTTATAGCGACCATCATAGGTTATTATTTTTGCTTTTTCATTTGCAAAAACTGTTTGTGCTCGTTTGATAATTTCCTTTTCAACACAACCGCCACTTACAGCTCCAAAAGAAGAATCATCGTTAGAAATTAACATTCTAACTCCTGGTTTTCGATAGGAAGAGCCATTTAAATCGACCACAGTTACCAAGATGTTTTTAACACCTTTCTTCTGGTTGATTATTGCTTGCTGAATAATCTCTTTAAGTTCGTGTAACATATTTAAAATCGAGGTTTAATCTCTAAATTAAGAATTGTAATGTTTTCTAAAATATTAATAAAATAGCTGTTTAGTGTGCTATTATTTCTGTGTCAATAATAACGTTACTTTGCAATGTTTTGTGAACAGGACATTTTGCTGCAATTTCTTTTAAACGCTGCACTTGTTTTTCGTCTAAATCTCCAATAAATTTCAATTTCTTATTTAAATGATCAAAACGAGACGGTGTATTTGCATCCATCTCTAAATCATCGCTGTGTTTTTTCGAATAGGTAAGATACACAAAGACTTCTTGTAAATCCCATTTTTTACGTGCTGCATATAATTTTAAAGTCATTATAGTACACGAAGCTAAACCAGCACTTAAAAAATCAAAAGGAGAGGGTCCAAAATCGTTACCACCAGCACTTGTTGGTTCATCCGCAATAAAAGAATGTTTTTCAGTCTGAATGGATGTTGTAAAATTGTCTTCCAACACATTTAAATGGGCTACTAATTGTTCACCTTCAGTAGCAATCATACTGTTTTCTTCAGTCTTAAAATAGCGTTGTACCCAACTACCAATCATGTTAACTATATAAAGGCTGTCTTCAGTCTTGGTTACCAAATGATCTGCATTGTCTAAACTTATAAAACTTTTTGGGTGCTGTGCATTCTGGTAAATCTCTTGTGCATTTTTTATCCCAACAATTTTATCAATTGGAGAGTGCATTACCAAAAGAGGTTTTCTTAATTTCTTAATTATTTCTAACAAGTAGGTTTTGCTGAAATCTGCTACAAAATCTTGATTGATCTTGAAGGGTCTGCCACCAATATGTACTTCAACTTCTCCCTTTGTAGCAACGGCTTCAATTGCATGAGAAAATAAGTGTATTACATGTTCAACACTGGCAGGTGCTCCAATGGTACTTACTGCTTTTATGTTTTCTAATTTTGATGCGGCTACAATTGCTGCAGCGCCACCCAACGAATGTCCAATTAATACAGACGGCGCTTTGTAATGTCTCT
>JBNMOF010000041.1:0-14608 GCA_051277175.1 Polaribacter sp. | reverse complement strand
TGAATTTAAAGGCTGGAACGAAGATTTAACAAAAATGACTTCTGCAGATCAATTACCAGAGAATTTAATGGATTATGTCGCATTTATTGAAAAGGAAACAGGAGTTCCTGTATCTATCGTCTCTGTAGGTCCAGATAGAAAACAAACGATTATAAGGTAACTACCTTTTAAAAATACTCTATAAAAAGCATCTTTTAGAACTCTTAAAGGTGCTTTTTACTGTAAAGTACTAAGAAGTACATGTAATTTTTCCTTTTCTTTAATCATAAGAGATAATCTTTTCAGTATTTTTGTGTAAAATAATTTCAATTGAAAAATATCTTAATTTTTGCTTTCCTTTTACTTCACTTTTCAGGGTTTTCACAATCTAAAAAAATGGTGTACTCTGCAGAACAACAATATGTAGATGAAGAAAAATATCCTGGTGCTACTGTTTTAATTGGCAAAGTTAAAATGATACATGAAGGTGCAGTACTTACCTGTAAACAAGCCCTCTACTACCAACAACAAAACTTTTTTAAAGCTTTAGAAAACGTAGTTATTAAACAAGGAGATACGATTACACAAACCAGTGATTATTTAGATTATGATGCTAATTCAAAGCAAATATTATCTTGGGGAAATGTGATTTTAAAAGATCCAGAAATAATTTTAACTACCGATACTTTGCAGTTTGACAGATTGAATCAAAAATTATATTACAGAAGTTTTGCAACGATAAAAGACCAAACAAATACCTTAAATAGCAAAAACGGAAACTATTATTTAGAAACCAAAAAATTTACAGCAACCACAAAAGTTACGCTTGTAAATCCAGAGCATAACCTCGTATCTAACCATTTAGATTATTACACAAATTCTGGCATAGCCTATTTATATGGCCCCTCTACAATTACAAATACCCAAAACGAAAATAGAATTTATTGCGAACGTGGTTTCTATAATACTAAAACAGATATTTCTTACTTCGTAAAAAATGCGAAACTATACCTAAAAGAAAGAACGGTAGAAGGAGATAGTTTATATTATGACAAAAAAAAGGGTTTTGCCTCTGCCACCAATAATATTCAAGTAATAGATACACTTAATAACTTGGTTACCAGAGGGAATTATGCAGAAATATTTGAAGAAAAGGATTCTCTTTTTATTATTAAAAAAGCTGTTGCAATCTCTATTGTAGAAAAAGATTCTACATTTATTCATGGAGATACGTTATTAGTTACTGGAGTTCCAGAAAAACGAATTGTTAGAACGTACCATAATGTTAAAATTTTTAAATCTGATTTACAAGGCAAATGCGATTCCATTTACACAAATCAAGAAAGTGGAATTACTAAAATGTTTATAGATCCTATTTTGTGGTCAGACGGAAATCAAATTACAGGAGACATCATTCATTTAATCTCGAATGTAGCAACAGAAAAATTAGATTCTTTAAAAGTATTAAATAATGCTTTTATTGTTTCTAAAGATTCTGTGTCTAAAGATGATTTTAACCAAATAAAAGGAAGAAATATGTTTGGTAAATTCAAGAACAATAAACTCGATTTACTTTTGGTCAAAGGAAATGCAGAATCTATTTATTATAATAGAAATGAAGAAACTGATAGTATAGAAACGATCACAAAAGAAATATCAAGTAACATAGAATTTACGCTTGTAGAAGGACAAATTAATACGATAAAATATCTAAAAACTTCGGAAGGTACGACGCATCCACCTTCAATGTTTACGACAGATTCCAGAAAATTACAAGGATTTGTATGGAGAGCATCTGAACAACCTAAAACAAAAGAAGATATTTTTAAAAAAGATAAAAGTAGCGTTAAAACTGAAAAAAAACGTAATAATAAAAAAGTTCCTAAAAGAGAGAACAACAGTATTATGAAGTCTCTGATAAATTTCGACCCTGAAAAAAAGATAAAAAAAAATTCCTCTAATATCGAATAGATGAAAAATAATTTCTTTAAATACCAAGCGCAAACTTCTCCTCACCCACTTGCTATAGAAATTTCTCATGCAAAAGGAAGCTATATTTATGATACTTCTGGTAAAGCATATTTAGACTTTGTTGCGGGTGTATCTGCAAATAGCTTGGGTCACAACCATTCAAAAGTTACAGAAGCCATCAAAAATCAGTTGGATTCTTACGCACATGTAATGGTTTATGGAGAATTTATTCAAAAACCACAAGTGGATTTGTGTAAATTGTTAGCCGAAAATTCTCCTAAAAATTTAAATTCAGTATACATCACAAATTCGGGAACAGAAGCCACAGAGGGTGCTTTAAAACTCGCTAAAAGAGTTACAAATAGATCAGAAATTATTGCTGCAAAAAACTCATATCATGGGAACACTATGGGTGCCATGAGTGTTTCTGGAGTGGAGCAACAAAATCAAGCGTTTAGACCACTAATTCCAGGCACTACATTTATCGCTTTTAATTGTGACTTTTGCTTGAACAAAATCACGAAAAAAACAGCCGCTGTAATTTTAGAAACAATACAGGGAGGCGCAGGCTTTATTGAACCTAGAGACAATTTTTTACAAAAGGTAAAACAGAAATGCGATGAAACTGGCGCGCTTTTAATTCTAGATGAAATTCAAACTGGAATTGGAAGAACGGGTACTTTCTGGGGATTTGAAAATTACAATGTAATTCCGGATATTATAATTACAGGGAAAGGTTTGGGTGGTGGAATGCCCATTGGTGCTTTTATTTCTTCCTTTGAAATGATGGCATTGTTAAAAGACAATCCTAAATTGGGACATATTTCTACTTTTGCAGGACACCCAGTTATTGCCGCCGCCGGATATGCAACCGTAACGGAAATTCTGAATCAAAACTTACTTGCCGAAAGTTTGCGAAAAGAACAAATTATAAGAAAACATATACAGCATGCAGCTATAAAAGAAATTAGAGGGAAAGGTCTCATGTTAGCAGCGCTTGTTGAAACCCCAGAACTAGCAGCTAAAATTATTCACGCCTGTTTAGAAAATGGGTTAATTCTTTTCTTTTTACTGTTTGAAGGTCGTGCAATGCGAATTTCACCTCCATTGACCATATCTGATGACGAACTGGTAAAAGGTTGTGAAATTATATGCACTAGTATCGATCAAGCCCTAAAATAAGTACTTGTAGCTTGTTAAAGACTTTTGTAAATAGTTTTTTTTACAGAAAAAACGCTATATACCTTTTATAATAGAACTGATTACTCTGATAAATTGTAAAAAACACTATTCTCTAATAAAACGATTACTCTTGTGGCTCTAATTTTAAAAATAAATTCGGATTTGGACAGTTCTCTTTATAAAACTCAATATCTTCTTCTGAAGAAACTCCTGGATAATCACCAATGTTACCTTCTAAGTCTTTTATAATTTGAAAATGTAAATGAGGAGCATACGTTCCATTTACAGAGGCGTCTCCTAAAAATCCTAAAACATCTCCTTTTAAAAAAGTGTCTCCAATAGTAATATTCTCAATAGAAATTAGTGAAAGATGACCATACAAAGTGTAAAATACTTCATTGTCTATTTGATGTTTTAAAATGATCGTTGGTCCATAATCCCCATGATTATGATTGTTCTTAAAACTATGAACTTCTCCATTTAACACTGCTAATACTTGTGTATTTTCTTCGCACCACAAATCGATTCCTAAATGAATATTTCTTTTTTGATTCTCAGCCAACTTCTTGAAATAATCACTTCGGTCATATAAATTTCTCTTTTCGATATAACCTCCAAAAGCAACTTCCTTTTTATTTTTTTTTAGGCAGGAATTAATATATGTATCCCACTCGCTAGCCGATGAAACATCAAAATTCAACAAGTCCTTATTTTTTTCAGAAATATCAATCTTAAAATATTTATCTACAGAAAAAACAGGATCTATTGCGGGTATCGGTTGTAATGAAAGATTGTTTAAAAATTGATTAAATTCTTCTGAACTCATAGTTTATAGCATAAAAAAACTCTCGAGTTTCATCGAGAGTTTTATATTTAAACACTTACATTTTAAGCATTTTCTTTTTTTATTAAGTTTAAGGCAGAACCTTCATTGTACCATTTAATTTGTCCTTCATTATAGGTATGATTTGCAACAACTGTATCTTTAGAGCCATCTGTATGCACAACTTCGATAATTAAAGGTTTGTTAGGAGAAAATTCATTTAAATCTATAAAGTTAAAGGTGTCATCCTCTTGTATTAAGTCGTAATCTGCTTCATTTTCAAATGTTAAACCTAACATTCCTTGTTTCTTTAAATTTGTTTCGTGAATTCTAGCAAAAGATTTCACTAAAACTGCAGCAACCCCCAAATGTCTTGGCTCCATAGCAGCGTGTTCTCTCGAAGAACCTTCACCATAATTGTGGTCTCCAACAACAATTGTTTTAATTCCTGCTGCTTTATAAACTCTAGCGGTGTCTGGTACACCTCCAAAATCTCCGGTGAGTTGATTTTTAACAAAATTGGTTTTCATACCGTAAGCGTTTACAGCACCAATTAAACAATTATTAGAAATATTATCTAAATGCCCTCTAAAACGTAACCATGGTCCAGCCATTGAAATATGATCTGTAGTACATTTACCATGTGCTTTGATTAACAATTTAAGACCGTCTAGTGTATTTCCTAATGGAGTAAAAGGCTCCAACAATTGCAATCTTTCAGATTCTTTATTTACTGAAATTTCAACATGACGTCCATCTTCTTCTGGCGCTAAATACCCATCATCTTTTACTTCAAAACCTTTTGGAGGTAATTCCCATCCTGTTGGTTCATCTAACATTACTTCTACTCCGTTTTCATTTATCAACTTATCTGTCATTGGATTAAAATCTAAACGACCCGCAATTGCAACGGCTGCAACCATTTCTGGTGAAGCCACAAATGCATGCGTATTCGGATTTCCATCTGCACGTTTTGCAAAATTTCTGTTAAACGAGTGAATTATAGAGTTTTTTGGTGCATTTGCAGGATCTGAATATCTTGCCCATTGACCAATACAAGGTCCACAAGCATTTGTAAATATTTTGGCATCTAATTTTTCAAAAACTCCTAAAATACCATCTCTATCTGCTGTATACCTTACTTTTTCAGAACCTGGATTAATTCCTAATTCCGATTTCATTTTTAAACCTTTATCAATTGCTTGTTGTGCAATTGATGATGCTCTTGATAAATCTTCGTAAGAAGAATTTGTACAAGAACCAATTAATCCCCATTCAACCTTTAATGGCCAATCATTCGCATTTGCTTTTTCCGTCATATCAGTACCAACTTTGGTAGATAAATCTGGCGTAAAAGGCCCATTTAATAAAGGACTTAATTCTGATAAGTTAATTTCAATAACTTGGTCAAAATATGCTTCTGGATTTGCGTATACTTCAGCATCTCCTGTTAAGTAATCTTTTACTTTATTTGCCGCATCTGCAACATCACTTCTATCTGTGGCACGCAAATAACGTTCCATAGACTCGTCATAACCAAATGTTGATGTAGTAGCTCCTATTTCTGCTCCCATGTTACAAATTGTACCTTTTCCGGTACAAGACATTGAAGTTGCTCCTTCACCAAAATATTCTACAATAGCTCCTGTTCCACCTTTTGCTGAAACAATTTCTGCTACTTTTAAAATAACATCTTTTGGTGCAGTCCAACCTGAAAGTTTTCCGGTTAACTTTACTCCTATTAGTTTAGGAAACTTTAGTTCCCAAGCCATTCCTGCCATTACATCTACTGCATCTGCACCACCAACGCCAATAGCAACCATACCCAAACCACCAGCATTTACGGTGTGGGAATCTGTACCAATCATCATTCCTCCAGGGAATGCATAATTTTCTAAAACTACTTGATGAATAATTCCTGCTCCTGGTTTCCAAAAACCTAAACCATATTTGTTAGATACAGACTCTAGAAAATTAAAAACTTCGTTACTTGTATTTAAAGCAGATTGTAAATCTGTACTTGCTCCGTCTTTAGCTTGAATTAAGTGATCACAGTGAGTTGTTGTAGGAACAGCAACCTGAGTTTTACCAGCTTGCATAAATTGCAATAGCGCCATTTGTGCAGTTGCATCTTGCAAAGCGATTCTATCTGGAGCAAAATCTACATAGTCTTTTCCTCTAATGAAAGCTTTTTTAGAATTTCCATCCCAAAGGTGACTGTATAATATCTTTTCTGCTAAAGTTAAAGGTTTTCCTGTTATTTCACGTGCTGCATTTACGCGTTCAACAACGTTCGCATACACATTTTTGATCATCTCAATATCAAAAGCCATATTCTAGTTAATTTTATGATTAAAAGTGGAACAAAACTACATATTTTAAGTGAATTTTGAAAGATAAATAATAGATAGCTCAAACTAATAAATAAAGAAAGGCTATTCTCTATAATACTAACAATTTCATAATTAAAAGTAGTAGATTTTATCATAAAGTGAAAATATGATAAAAATAATATTAAAAAAGCAGGCTAATAAGCCGAATTCTGTTCCTTTAAAAAAGGTTCTTATCATTTATCTCGTTCTAAGATTGCTCTTAGAATCAATCTGCCTACCCTTTAGAATCGAGCGAGTAGCTCTCAATCTCTAATATACATGGCATTGCACCTCATAGAGTTTACCTGGTTTCACTACAGCCGAACTGTACTTGCTTTCTGTTGCACTGGTCCTCAACTTACGTTGGACGGATGTTATCCGCTATGATACTCTATGGTGTCCGGACTTTCCTACACGCTAAAAGCGTGACGATAAGATAAGCCTGCTTCTTTTTTAATATTATGTAAAATTACAACTTTTTCATAAAAAACCTACCCCTTAAATTTAGTGTGAAATTACTATGAAAAAGAAACAGTATTGCTGATGAATCAGCAATACTGTAAACATCTGTTAACCTTCAAAAAAAATGTTATTTTTTAAAGGTTTTTTATTTTAAATATTTTTATGAAAACATATCTTTTACCTTTTCAAAAAAAGATTTATCCGACTTATTTGGAGCTGGTTTAAAGTTTTCACTGTCAGCCATTTGTTCAAAGAATTGTCTTTGCTCTTTATTTAGTTCTTGTGGCGTCCAAACATTAATATGAATTAAAAAATCTCCTGTCCCATATCTTTCGATACTTGGTAAACCTTTGCCTTTTAATCTTAATATTTTACCAGATTGTGCACCTGCATCAATCTTAATTTTTACTTTTCCAGAAACGGTATCCACTTCTTTGTTGGTTCCTAGTACTGCCTCAGAAAAATTCACATACAAATCATAATGTATGTTCGTACCTTCTCTTTTTAAAGTTTCATGAGGAATTTCTTCAATTAGAACCAATAAATCACCAGAAATAGAATTTTTCCCGGGGGCATCGTTTCCTTTTCCTCCCACTTTTAATTGAACCCCTTCTGTAACTCCTGCTGGAATACTAATAGAAACCGCTTCTTCTTCTATAATTAATCCTTGTGCATCTGCACCACTTGGTTTGCTACTAATTATTTCTCCTGCACCAGAACATGTACCACATGTAGCCGCAGTTTGCATTCTTCCTAATATTGTATTGGTAACTCGCATTTGCTGACCAGAACCATTACAAGTTGTACACGTTTTATAAGAAACTCCTTGTGCCTGAACTTTTCGCCTAACTTTTACCTTCTTCTCTACTCCGTTTGCAATTTCTTCTAAAGTTAATTTTACACGAATACGCATATTACTTCCTTTAACTCGAGCCTGACGTTGGCCTCCGCCACCGCCAAAACCACCAAAACCGCCGCCGCCTCCGCCGCCGCCAAAAATATCTCCGAATTGACTAAAAATGTCATCCATATCCATGCCGCCACCGCCAAAACCTCCACGACCACCAGCTTGAGGACCATCAAGACCTGCGTGACCATATTGATCATAACGTGCTTTTTTATTTTCGTCGCTTAAAACTTCATAAGCCTCTGCAGCCTTTTTAAAATTTTCTTCTGCTGTTGTATCATCTGGATTCTTATCTGGATGATATTTGATAGCCATTTTTCTATAGCCTTTCTTTATTTCTGCTTGAGAAGCAGATTTTGAAATGTCTAATATTTCGTAAAAATCTTGTTTTGCCATATTTTTTTAATCTCAGTTTTCAGTCTCAGGTTTCAGTAACTACTGTTTACTAATACTGCATACTTTGTTTATTGTCCTATTACCACTTTTGGATAACGAATAATTTTATCCCCTAACTTGTATCCTTTTTCAACACAGTCGATTACCTTTCCTTTTAAATCTTTTGAAGGAGCAGGGATTTGTGTAATTGCTTCGTGAATTTCAGCATCAAACGTATCACCAGCATTTGTTTCAACTTTTGATAATCCTTTTTGCTCTAAGGTATTATAAAGTTTTTGGTAAATTAGTAAAACACCTTTTCTTAATTCTTCGGTTTCTTTATTCTCTTCAATATGTGACAAAGCACGCTCGAAATCGTCTACAACTGGCAGTAAAGATGTCATTACTTCTTGCCCTGCAGTTTTAAACAACTCAATTCTTTCTCTTGTTGTTCTCTTTTTATAGTTTTCAAACTCTGCAAACAAACGTAAAAACTTATCTTTTTCTGCTTGAAGTACTTCTTCTGGAGTTGGTTCTTCTATGATAGCTTCCGCTTCAACTTCCTGATTTTCTTCAATTTGAACAGTCTCTTGCTCGTTATTTATTTCTTGCTCTTCTATTATATCTTTCTTACTCATTTCTCTGTAGTCATTAAATTGTCTACAACATATTTGCAAAAATGTTGCCAACAAAAAAAAAGTGTCAGATTGACACTATTTTATATCTTAACATTGGCCCAATTTTCGCCAGTCTTTATTCTATGAATTTGCATATCTGAAACTCCAAAACGCTTGGCTATCATTGATATTCTTGTTCGGTTATTTTTAAGTTGACGTTTTATTATTCTTACTTTGCCTTCCGTTAACTTCGCATAACTTAAACTTCTGTTTTTAAGAGCTATTGGCCAAGTTGGATTGCTAAATTGATGTAACTCTTTTTCTCTTTTTGTCGTCCATTTTAGATTTTTAGTATGGTTGTCATTTTTATCATAGTTTAAATGAATTACATAGATTTGATCCTCATTTTCTTTTTCTAAAAAATGTTCCGCAACTAATTTGTGAACATACCTACTTGTAGATTTTTTATTTACCTCTTGTTTTAAGGATATTGTCTCGTAACCATTGACAAAACTTTTTTTCCTCAAAACTTCATTTTTACCTTCAATGGACAAAATTCTTCCATAGTTTGAAAGCTTAAATTCTTTTGTTTTTAAAATTTTTTCGTCAAACTGGATAATTTTCCATTCTTCATTCCAAAAATTTCGTATCATATTAAAAGTTAAATTAAATAAATAATTAATTAAACCTTTTTCTCTAGCCTTCTTTTTTTAATTTTCTATCCTTTCAATTTTAGCTCCGATAGATTTCAAACGAGCTTCAATATTTTCATAACCTCTATCTATTTGTTCTATATTATTGATTATTGACGTTCCTTTTGCTGATAAAGCTGCAATTAATAAAGAAATTCCTGCTCTAATATCTGGAGAAGTCATATTTGTTGCCTTTAAAGAACTTTCAAAATCTTGTCCAATTACAGTTGCTCTGTGAGGATCACATAAAATAACTTTTGCCCCCATGTCAATTAACTTGTCCACAAAAAACAATCTACTTTCAAACATTTTTTGATGAATTAGCACGGTTCCTTTTGCTTGCGTTGCAATTACCAAAACAATACTTAATAAATCTGGCGTAAAACCAGGCCAAGGAGCATCTGAAACTGTTAAAATCGAACCATCTATATAATTCTGAATTTCATAAGATTCCTGTTCTGGAATATAAATATCGTCCCCTTTTTTCTCTAATTGAATTCCTAGTTTTCTAAACACATTAGGTATTTGACCTAAATTTTCCCAACTCACATTCTTGATAGTAAGCGCAGAGCGTGTCATCACGGCAACTCCAATCCAAGAACCAATCTCAATCATGTCTGGTAAAACGGTATGTTCACAACCACCTAAAGAGTCTACTCCTTCAATCGTTAATAAATTAGATCCAACTCCTAAAATTTTTGCTCCCATAGCGTTCAACATTTTAGATAACTGTTGAATGTAAGGTTCACAAGCTGCATTGTAAATTTTTGTAGTTCCTGTTGCCAAGACAGCGGCCATTAAAATATTAGCAGTGCCTGTTACAGAAGCTTCGTCTAACAACATTTCTACACCATGCAGTTCTTCTGCTTCTACTCCGTAAAAAGAATCTTCTTTATTGTATCTAAATTTTGCACCTAATCTAATAAAACCCTCAAAATGCGTATCTAAACGTCTACGACCAATTTTATCTCCTCCTGGACGCGGAATATATCCTTTTCCAAAGCGAGCTAATAATGGTCCAACTATCATAATAGAGCCTCTTAAAGAACTACCATCTCTTTTAAAGTTTTCAGATTCTAAATACTTTAAATTTATTTCGTCTGCTTGAAAAGCATAAGAATTCCTAGTTATTTTTTCAACTTTTACACCTAATTCTCCAAGAATAAAAATTAGTTTATTTACATCTATAATGTCTGGAACATTGTTTACTAAAACTCTTTCAGATGTTAATAAAACTGCACAAAGTATTTGTAAAACTTCATTTTTTGCTCCTTGCGGAGTAATCGTCCCACTTAATTTATGACCGCCTTCAATTTTAAATGATGCCATTGATACTTATCTTTTTCGATTTTTATTTTGATTCTGATTGCTATGTTGCGGTTTCTTATACGTCGTTGTCTTAGCATTATTTTGACCTTGGGAATTTCTTTTTCTCAATAAATTTTTACTTTCCGAAAGTGCTTCTTCAGTTTCTCTTAAATCTAATTTTCCGTCCGATAAGTCATATAAATGCTTAAAAATTATAACATCATCAACAGTGTCTTTATTCCAGTTTAAATAACATTTTTTCATGTGATTCGCAATCGTAAAAACCAATGCGTCCTTTTTATCACCATCTTCCCAACTCAAAGCAATATCTATCATTGTTTGAATATTATTACCATAATAACGGTATCTAGATGCCGATTTTGGATAGGCTAATCTTTCTGGTTTTTCTTGCAATTCTGCTTTAGAAAGCTGGGGATAAGGAGATTCTACATCTAATTTGAAATCTGCCATGATGTATAATTGATCCCAAAGTTTGTGTTTAAAATCTGGTACATCACGCAAATGTGGTTGTAAGTTACCCATTACATCTACAATAGACTTTGCCATTTTATCTCGTTCTTCTTTTGTTTCTAAAGCCAAACAATGGTCTACTAGTTTTTGTATATGTCTGCCGTATTCTGGAATTATCATCAACGGTCTTTCTGAATTATATTCTAAATCGAATGTCATTTGTTTATTTTTGAAGTATTCTTAATCAAATTAAGAATTATATACTATTCTAACGTAGTTATTTAAGATTGCAAAATAACGATTTATTTTTTAGTTTTTTGAATGATTTCTAACCAATCACTTTTAATTTAGCAAATTGCAACAGTAATTTCTTCTTTCCTGCGGTTGCAAACTGAATTTCTGCTTTTTTATCCGGTCCTTTTCCTTCAACTCCTATAACGGTTCCTGTACCAAATCTATTGTGCTCGACAATATTTCCTGCAATAATATCGCCATCAAAAAGATTCATTTTTGGTGTAACCTGAGAAACCTTCTTTAGATTTTTAGGAACAATTATTTCTTTCTTTTTTGATATATCACGTTCCATTTTTTTACGCTGAATTGGCTTTTGGAAACGAATTCCTTTTGGCGCATCATCAAAAATACTTTTATCTATAAACCTATTTACAGAAGGTTCTGGTAATTTCGGTGTAATGTAATATAAATACTGATTGTCTATTTCTTCTAAAAATCTACTTGGTTCTGCATCTACTAGTTTTCCCCACCTGTAACGGGTTTGTGCATAGGTTAAATACGCCACTTTTTCTGCTCTGGTTAAAGCAACATAAAATAATCTACGTTCTTCTTCTAACTCACTTCTTGTAGTCATGCTCATAGCAGAAGGAAATAAATTTTCTTCTAAACCAACGACATATACATACATATATTCCAAACCTTTAGATTGATGAATAGTCATTAAAGAAACTGTTGGTTTGTCATCGTTTTTATCTGAGTCAAAATCAGTAGCCAATGCAACATCTTCTAAAAATGAAGTTAATGATGTATCTTCCCCTTGTTCTATTTTATCTGTAATGAAATCTTTAATTCCATTTAATAATTCTTGAACATTTTCAACCTTACTCACCGCTTCTGGCGTGCCATCTTTTTCTAAATCTTTAATTAACTGTGCTTGTTTTACTACAACTTCTGCAATTTCAAATGCATTTTTAGTTTGCGATTCAATTTGAAGTCGCAACATCATATTCATGAAATTCTGCAACTTATTTTTAGTCCCAGAATTTATTTTAAGATCTATTTTATCAATATATTTTATAATATCAAAAATTGATTTTTTATAATGATTTGCTGCTATTGTTAACTTGTCAATCGTTGTTGCACCAATACCACGCGCAGGATAATTAATAATTCTTTTTAATGCTTCTTCATCATTCGGGTTGATTAAAATCCTTAAGTAAGATAAAATATCTTTGATTTCTTTTCTTTGATAGAACGAAATTCCACCATAAATTTTATAGTCAAGCCCTTTTTTACGCAACGCATCTTCAATCGCTCTAGATTGAGAATTTGTTCTATACAATACACAAAAACTATCTAAACTTAATTGATGATTCATTTGATTTTCCCAAATGGATTGTGCCACAAAACGGCCTTCTTCACCATCAGAAATGGTTCTCATTACATTGATGGCGTCTCCAGCATCATTACTCGTCCAAACTTCTTTATCTAACTTTGTTTTATTCTTCGCGATTACAGAATTTGCTGCATTCACAATATTACTCGTAGATCTATAATTTTGCTCTAATTTAAACGTTTTTACATCTGGATAATCTTTCTGAAAATTTAAAATATTTTGAATATTTGCACCTCTAAAACTATAAATACTTTGAGAATCGTCTCCAACAACGCAAATATTTCCAAATTTATCTGCCAATGCTCTTACGATAATATATTGCGAGTGATTTGTATCTTGATACTCATCAACCAT
The DNA here is from genome assembly GCA_051277175.1 of Polaribacter sp. Classification (GTDB taxonomy): domain Bacteria; phylum Bacteroidota; class Bacteroidia; order Flavobacteriales; family Flavobacteriaceae; genus Polaribacter. The sequence goes on along the minus strand of JBNMOF010000041.1, from coordinate 1,465 downwards.
TATGTATCGAAAGCGATTTTGATATTTGGCTAAAGTTTCTGGAAAGCGTGCTAATAACTCGTTTGTTCTCAATAATAAATCGTCGAAATCCATTGCACCTGCTTTAAAGCATCTCTCTACGTAATGTTTGTAAATCTCACCTACTTTTGGTCTGCTTGCATGCAAATCTGCTTCTTGTAAATCGGCACTATTATAATATGCTTTTACGGTAACTAAGCTATTTTTAAATGAAGAAATTCGACCTAAAATTTGTTTTGGTTTGTAACGTTCTTTGTCTAAACCCATTTCTTTAATAATAGCACTTATTAAACGAACGGAATCTTGCGTGTCGTAAATTGTAAAGTTGCTTGGAAAACCTAACTTATCTGCTTCGGAACGCAAAATACGTGCAAAGACCGAGTGAAAAGTTCCCATCCATAAATTTTTTGATTCGCTTGCACCAACAACAGAAGCAATTCTCGCTTTCATTTCTTTTGCTGCTTTGTTTGTAAATGTGAGCGATAAAATGTTAAATGAATCTACACCTTGTTTCATTAAGTGTGCAATTCTGTATGTTAATACACGTGTTTTTCCAGAACCTGCACCAGCAATAATAATCATTGGACCATCTTTTTGCAAAACGGCCTGCTTTTGAGCTTCGTTTAAGGAATCTAAGTAACTATTCAAGAGTTATTTTTTTGAAGTATTTAAAGTGTAAATTTAAGAATTCTAAGTGTGATAAAGAATTGATTGCTATTTTTTTATTCACAAGTTTTTCACTTAAAAAAAGTACATTTGCACACTAATACGACTAAATGGAAAACAAAATTTTAGAAAGTATCGCATATATATTACCTGCAGGGGTTACCGGTTTATTGGCTTATTATATGTTTAATAGCTTTATTAATAATAAAAATTCTGAAAAGAAATTAGAATTATACGCGCAGCAAAAAAAAGAGGGATTACCCGTAAAATTGCAGGCTTGTGAACGTTTACTCTTATTTTGTGATCGAATAAACCCCGTAAAAATGGTACTTAGAATTCCGCCAATTTCTATAAATACAAATGATTATTTACAATTACTAATTGCCAACATAGAACAAGAATTTGAGCACAATTTGGTGCAACAGATCTATATTTCAGAAAACACTTGGACTGCTATTTGCGCTGCAAAAAATGCAGTTACTAACAAATTAAGAAAAGCTGCAGAAAGTGCTACGTCTGCAAATGATTTGCGCGAAAATATTTTAATCGAGTATTCAACAGCTATACCACCAACAGAAACCGCCATCGAATTCATTAAAAACGAAGTGCGTAAATTATTATAATAAAAAACGCTACCTGTTAAATTTTAACAAGTAGCGCTTTTACTCTTTTTCTTTTTAGCCTTTTTCCCAATCTAAAATTGTAATCTCACTCCTACTTTATAATTTCTTCCTCTTGTAGCGTATCCCAAAACATCATCATAATCTTCATCTAGAATGTT
>JBNMOF010000040.1:0-14903 GCA_051277175.1 Polaribacter sp. | reverse complement strand
AATAAAATTGATATAAATATACTTAGATTTGATAATTCAAATTCAAAAATAATATACTCAAGGGTTATTAGTAATTTTCACAGAATATTTTTTAAAAAAAAAATTAACTTTTTATATTCAGACTTAATCAAAAATATTAATCCAGATGAAATTGATTTACAACATGCCACAACATTATTTAGTGATGGTGCTATAGCCTACAAGTTATTTCTTAAGTATAATATACCTTATGTAGTAACTGTCAGAAATACAGATGTTAATTTGTTTTTAAACTTAAGACCTGATTTATATTTAATTGCAAAAAGAATTCTTGTGAATGCATCTAATATAATCTTTATAAGTATTTCTTTAAGAAAATTATTTTTTGAAAATTTTTATTTTAAAAAAATTGAAAATGAATTATTAAATAAAATAAAAGATATTCCTAACGGAATTGATGACTTTTGGTTAAAAAATATCACTCCGCCTAGAAAAGAGAATAAATTACGTTTTTTATTTATCGGAAAATTTGATAAAAATAAAAACGTAATAAACCTTATTAAAGCATTGAATTTTCTTCGAGAAAATCACGATGATATTAAACTAGATCTTATTGGGGGTAGTGGTTCTAATCATAAGAAAATTCTAAAAGTAATAAATAAAAATAGTTGGATAACTTATCATGGAAAAATCAATGATAAACAAAAAATTAAAAACATATTCAAACAAAATGATTTTTTCTTAATGCCATCAAAATTTGAAACATTTGGGTTGGTTTATATTGAAGCTTTAAGTCAAGGTTTACCTATTTTATATACAAAAAATCAGGGGGTTGATGGCTTATTTAATCCAGCTGTTGGGTTGGCAACAAAAGCAAATAAAAACAAAAATATTGCCAATAATATAGAAAAAATGATATTGAATTCAAATGAATACAAAGAGAATATAACTAATTTAAATTTTAATGAATTTTCTTGGAAAAGTATATTTGAAAATTATTATTTAAAATTATATCAAAAGTTAAAAAAATGACCACAATCTTTCATAAGTTAAAACTAACATTAGAAAATTACTTCTAAGAAACAAGCATTTTTTCTTAAATTAGGGTATTAAAAAAATTAAGTTCGATATTTTATTTAGTATTTTAAGAATTGAATAAACTATTATTTTAGTTAGTTATTAGTGAGTGAGGATTTTGTGTATTTTAAGCGTTATAAATTAATATGACTCAAATAGTATATTTGAAACTGTTAAAATCATTATGTTGAGAAAGGAAGAAGATAAAAACTATCCAATTTTGGAATTACTGTTAATACTATATGTTCTATCGGGTTATATAAAAGTTTTTCTTATACTCTATAATATTAGCATTGGGATTGATATAACTCTTCTTTTAGCGCTAATTTTAGTGTTCAAAGTTTTTTTATCTAAAAAAATAATACTAAAATCTTTTTTTACATCTATCGTGTTGTTTTTAGTTTTTTTTATATGGATGATAATAACAATAATATATTCAACTTCAAATGGATATTTATTTAACAAAATATTTTTATTTTCAACTAATATTGTAGCATTCGTGATTCCTCTGCTCCTCTTTTCTAAAATAGAAATAAAATCATTATTAAATAAATTTGTACTTATTTCAACTCCCTTAGGTATATGTTTTATAGCTTTTATATTACCAAAGCTGTATTTTAATGAAATTTATAATAATGCTTCACAAGCTTATTTGACTGTAAGTTTATTTTCAGGGATGAATATTTTGTTGCTGTTGCTGCTAAAAGTTAAATTGTTCAAAAATAGCTACATAAATTTATTATTTATTATTCTAAATATAGCGGTGTTAATTTTGAGTGGAGGAAGAGGAGGTCTGGTTTTAGCTTTTTTAGTTTTAACTATTTTTGGTTTTTTTAAACTTAAACTTAAACTTAAACAATTAAAATTAATTTTAAAGTCAATCTCATTAATCATTTTATTTGGTTTTATAATTGGACACCTCATTCGTCAAACGGAATATGTTGAACTTTTTGAGCGTTCAATTGCGAGATTAGAATTACTTACTGAATTTAATGGCCTTAATTCAGGAGGAGGAGGTAAATCTATTGAAGGAAGAGTCGGGATGCTAAATTTTAGTTTTGACAAAATAGTTCATTCTCCCACTTCACTTGTATTCGGTTATGGAATTGGATCATTTTGGTATGAATATACGGGAATAGATGGTCGAGGGTATCCACATAATTTAGTGCTAGAAATTTTGTTTGAGCTTGGGTTAATTGGACTCTTAATTTTTATAATTTTTAGTGGAGTGACCTTAAAACATTTTAAATATACTGCGCTAAGTTGGATTGTATTCTATTTGCTATTAAATTCATTAAAATCTAGTAGTTTGGTAGATCTTAGAATTTTATTTTTTATGTTTTCTTTGGTCTTAATTGATGGAAGTAATAACTTTGTTTTAAAGAAAAAAGGTAAAAATGCTAGAAATATTATTAAAAATTAAATAAAGATAATGAAAGAGTTAGTGTCAATTATAATGCCCAGTTACAATTCCGAGAAATTTATTGCTGAGACTATAGAGTCAGTTATCAATCAATCTTATACTAATTGGGAGATGCTTATTACTGACGATTGTTCTTATGATAATACAATAGATATTGTTAAATTTTATCAATCTAAAGATTCAAGAATTAAACTTTTTAAGTTAGAAAAAAATTCAGGTGCTGGAATAGCAAGAAATTTTAGCATTAACAAAGCTCAAGGGAGATATATTGCTTTTTGTGATTCGGATGATCAATGGAAAAAAAATAAGTTAGAATTCCAATTGAAATTTATGAAAGAAAATAATTTAGTATTTTCATTTACTGATTATGATATTATTGATGAACAAGGTATTTCTAAAGGACATATTAAATGTCCTAAGATTCTAACATATAAAAAGCTTCTTAAAAATAATTATGTTGGTTGTCTTACGGTAATTTATGACACCAAAACTTTAGGTAAGTTACTAATGCCAAAAATTAGAAAAAGACAAGACTGGGTATTGTGGCTATCAATAATGAAAAAAATTAAACTTACTAAGGGTCTTAGCACTTCTCTTTCAATATATAGAGATCGAATACATTCAATCTCTTCATCTAAATTTGACTTATTAAAATATAATTGGAGTGTTTATCATAAAGAATTAGGTTTTAATAAAATCATCTCATTTTATTATTTAATAATATTTATTTTTCATTATTTTTTAAAAAAAGCAATATGATAACAATTATCGGAGGATCAGGTTTTGTAGGATCCTTTTTAATTAAAGAATTAAAGAATTATAAAGTTGGAAATTTTGATAAAAATCCAAGTCCTTTTTTTGACAATATAACAGTAAACGGAGACATACGGAATTTCGATGAAATTAAAATCCCTAAGGGAACTAAGAGTGTTGTTTTATTGGCTGCAGAGCACCGTGATGATGTTTCTCCTTCATCTCTCTATTATGATGTAAATGTTCAAGGAACAAAGAACGTTCTCCAAGCTATGGATAATGCAGGGGTCAAGAGTATTATTTTCACAAGCTCGGTTGCTATCTATGGCTTAAATAAAGAGAATCCTGACGAAAATCACACTGAAGATCCATTCAATCATTATGGTAAATCTAAATGGGAGGCTGAATTAGTAATAAAAGAGTGGTATGAAAATGATCCTACTAATAAATTAGTAACAATAATTCGTCCTACTGTTATATTTGGAGAAAGAAATAGAGGAAATGTTTATAATTTGTTAAAGCAAATCTCATCAGGGAAATTCATGATGATTGGAAAAGGTCAAAACAAAAAATCTATGGCTTATGTCGGTAACATTGTTGCCCTAATAAAATATAGATTAGAGAAAAAAGAATTAGGCTATCATGTTTTTAATTATGCAGATAAGCCTGATTTTTCTATGGTTGAACTTACACAAACTATAGAAGAAAAAATGAAAATTAAATTACCTAGTACGAAAATACCTTATTTATTAGGAATGATGGTTGGATACGGTTTTGATTTTATATCAGTATTATCAGGAAAAAAGTTTTCTATTTCAGCGGTTCGGGTTCAGAAATTTTGTGCAACAACTCAATTTGACTCAGATAAAGTTCATAGTTCATTCAAAGCACCCCATACTCTTAAAGAAGGATTAGATAAAACTTTAGAGCATGAGTTTATAAACACCAAAGAAGATGAAGTTTTATTTTACAGTGAATAATTATGTAAAATTATAGAAAAAATTGCGGTAGATTTTAGCTCAGAACATGAATTAAGCTTCGCAAATGGAGGAGATAAAAATAATAATGCCATTCCAGATAGAGCTCTCTGTGATCAAATGGGAATCACTCTAATTGCTAGACTGGATGATAAAATTTAGTGTAGCAGTTAGTTGCTGAAAAACTAAACTTTTTTTTGGTTATCTCTAGTTTAGAATCTAATTTTAACACTCATGCCTTTCGATCCAAATTCAGCAAAAAAAAGCAAGTAAAAAGTCCAAAAGAGGACCTGCTAAAAAAGAAGGACCTTCTATTAAAGAAAAGATGGAAATCCTATATGAAAAAGTGCTGGATGATCTGCTGGTAAACCAAGATAAGCTTACAAAAACAGAACGGGTAAAAGTATTTGGTTCCCTTTCTAATTATATCTTCCCAAAAACAAAGTCTGTACGAGACAAATTCACCTTGGAAAAATTAAAAGAGAAAAATGAAGATATCTTTAATCAATACCTAGATCCTACCAGGTAATATTTTTAGAGTAAAAAAATAATCAATTGAATTATAAAGAAACCCTTTTTTTTATTGCCAAATGTTTGACTATTTCTTTGGAAAAAAAAAACAGAGATGAAATAGAGTTCATTCTTAAAACAACGGATGTGGATTGGGATACAGTGGTTAAAGTAAGTACCAGTCATTATGTCTTTCCTGCGATATACTGTAATTTTAAAAGAGCTAATTTTTTAAAATACCTTCCCGCTGATTTGGTTGATTATATGAAACACATAACCAACTTAAATAGAGACAGGAATACACAAATTATTCAACAAGCAAAGAACCTAAATAGTTTATTATTAGCCAATGATATTAGACCACTGTTTCTAAAAGGCACAGGGAATCTTTTAGAGGGGTTATACGAAGATATTGGAGAACGTATGGTAGGAGATATTGATTTTTTGTTTTCTGAAAGAGATTTCTTTAAAACAATTGATATTTTAAAAAAAGATAATTATGTTAAACCAGAGAGTGAATTAGATTATTTTCATGGATTTAGACATTATTCAAGATTGGTCAAACAAGAGAATATTGCAGCAGTTGAAATTCATAAAGAGGTTACCATAGAAAAATACAGAGGTGAGTTTAATTATAAAATAATCAGTGAAGATACTCAGCTGATAAATGATTTTTTAGTACTAAGTTTTGAAAATCAATTATCACTTTCAATTATCACTAGTCAGATAAATGATTATGGATTTGAGCTTAAAAATTTCTCACTAAGAAATGCCTACGACGTTTTTTTGTTGTCAAAAAAAGTTGATACTAAAAAAGCTATTTCAAAGTTTACTAAGTTAAAGAGTTCGTTAAATTGTTTTATAGCAAACTGTAATCTTACTTTTGGAGATTTAGGATCTTTAGGTTATTTCAAAACAAAAGAATCAGAGAACTACCTGAAAGCATTTAACATATCTCTGTACAAAAGAAAATCAAATCTAAAAATCAATTTTAAATTGATTGCGATTAATTTAATTAGAAGGTTTGGTATCGTTTGTAAATCAATTTTTAATGGTGAAAATAGAAAGTGGTTATTAAACAGAATTAAAAGTAAAATCTCTAATTAAATTATTCTTTCTAAAGAAATTGTTATTACCAAATAACTCCCGCCTGCTGCATACATAAATCTACTACAGCATCTTTATTTTGAAGCGTTTCAATATAGGTTAGAAAAGTACTTTCTTCAGAATGTCCAGTAATATTCATAAGTAGTCGTGTTTAAATTTCACCATAGTAATTAGATGCAAAAGAACGTCGCATAATAGGTGAGTTCCAAACTCATACTTCGGCGCAAATACAACTTCCTTTCTCCGAGTCTTTAGATTGTTTTTAAATACAAGCACCAACCATTCAATTCCTGCCATTCTACAAAGTGCTTTCATCTGTTTATGAGACACCACTTGAGAAACTCTTCACGGAAATTCATTCTATAATATTTCAATAACCCAAGGATCTGCAACACCAACATTGATAGCCTTCTTTGTTTTCTGTTGCAAGATATCTATGTACAATCCTGTTTTTAGGGTGTTGAATCAATTTATTTTTTAAAAGACCATGGTCTGTAGTCATTGGATAGATCGCTTTTAAATGAAACGAGACTATTGCTAATATTTTAGAAAACAAAAATTGAAATTTATTCTGTTATTTTTTTTACTATAGAACTATCTCATAGCACTTAAGTATTCCTATTTTTTTTAAATTAGTACACAAGCGTTTTTTTTTAGAATATCTAAAAATAAAGTTAGGTATGAATTCGGTGCATTCTGTTTGTTTTTTGTTTTGAGTTAGATTATATTTGAGCTGACCAGATAAAGTTTTTTTTCCTGGAAGCAATGACTTAATGATATCGTAATGAAAGGAATTATATTAGCAGGAGGCAGCGGTACACGTTTGTATCCAATTACTAAAGGCGTATCAAAACAATTATTACCGGTGTATGATAAGCCGATGATTTATTATCCTTTATCAGTATTGATGTTGGCAGGAATTAAAGAAATATTAATTATTTCTACACCAGAAGACCTTCCTAATTTTGAAAAATTATTAGGTGATGGTTCAGAAATAGGCCTACAAATCTCTTATGCAGTTCAACCAAGTCCAGACGGTTTAGCGCAGGCTTTTATTATTGGAGAAGAATTTATTGGAAATGATGATGTATGTTTAGTTTTGGGAGATAACATTTTTTATGGGTACGGTTTCTCGGGAATTTTACAAAATGCTAGAAATAATGTATCCAAAGGTAAATCAACTGTATTTGGTTATTACGTAAATGATCCTGAACGTTATGGTGTTGCTGAATTTGATGCTGAAGGAAATGTTACTTCTATAGAAGAAAAACCTGCAAAACCAAAATCTAACTATGCAATAGTTGGTTTGTATTTTTATACCAATGAAGTGGTGCAGTTTGCAAAAAATATAGTTCCTTCTGAGAGAGGTGAATTAGAAATTACCTCAGTAAATCAAGAATATTTACAACAACAAAAATTAAAAGTAGAATTGTTAGGAAGAGGTTTTGCCTGGCTAGATACTGGTACGCACGATTCTCTCATGGAAGCAGGCCAGTTTATAGAAACTATAGAAAAACGGCAAGGTTTAAAAGTAGCTTGCTTAGAAGAAATTGCTTACAGAATGAATTATATTGATGCAAATCAAGTAAAAAAGTTAGCGAAACCCTTACTTAAGAGTGCTTATGGGCAATATCTTTTAAATCTAGTAAAATAGTATGAAGTTTACAAAAACAAGCATAGAAGGCCTTGTAATCATTGAACCTCGAGTGTTTGGAGATGAAAGAGGCTATTTTTTAGAAAGTTACAATGAAAAAGAATTTGAACAAGCCATTTGTAAAGTATCTTTTGTGCAAGACAATGAATCGAAATCCTCTAAAGGGGTTTTAAGAGGATTGCATTTTCAGAAACCTCCATTTAATCAAGCCAAGCTGGTGCGGTGTATAGAGGGCCGAGTGCTAGATGTTGCTGTAGATATTAGAAAGGGTTCCCCAACGTATGGAAAGCATGTAGCTATAGAATTATCTGGAGAAAATAAAAAACAAGTATATGTTCCTAGAGGCTTTGCACACGGATTTTCTGTGTTAAGCAAAACGGCTATTTTTGCTTATAAGGTAGACAATAGGTATGCGCCAGAATCTGATTCGGGAATTAGATATGATGATACAGAGTTGGGAATAGATTGGGGTTTACCACAAGAGGAAATTCAATTGTCAGAAAAAGACAAAGATTTACCGTCTTTTAAAGATCTAGATTCCCCTTTTAAATTTTAAAAACATGAACATACTAGTTACAGGATCTAATGGGCAGTTGGGCTCAGAAATAAAAGACATTGCGGCAAGCTATAAAAGCTTTTGTTTCTTTTTTATGGATTTACCAACATTAGATATTTGTAACAGCAGTCAATTAGAAATTTTTATTATAAAAAATAAAATAGATAGCGTTATTAATTGTGCTGCTTATACTGCAGTAGACGCAGCAGAAGAAAATGCAGTAATTGCCGAACAAGTAAATGGAGCAGGTGTTTTGAATTTAGTGCATGCATTAGCAAAAGTAAACGGAAAATTAATTCACATTTCTACAGATTATGTGTTCGACGGGAATGGATTTTTACCCTACCAAGAGTCAGATAAGACAAATCCGAAGGGCGTTTACGGCAAAACAAAAAGAAATGGAGAGCTGGCAGTTATTAATTCGGATATTGACGCGATTGTGATTAGAACTTCTTGGCTGTATTCAACCTACGGGAGTAATTTTGTAAAAACAATACGAAGGCTAGGTAAAGAAAAAAATGAATTAGACGTTATTTGTGACCAATTAGGTACACCAACGAATGCATCTGATTTGGCAAAAACATGTCTAGATATTCTTGCTTACAGTAAAGAAACGAATATAAATGCAAAAGGAAATGTCTATCATTATTCGAATGAAGGTGTTGCCTCTTGGTATGATTTTGCAAAGGCTATTATGGAATTAGGTAAAATAGCATGCGAGGTAAGGCCTATTGAGACCAAAGACTATCCTACCGCTGCAAAGAGGCCTTCTTTTTCAGTATTAAATAAGACTAAAATTAAAAAAGATTTTGAAATTAAAATTCCATATTGGAGAGATTCTTTAGCAATATGTATTTCAAAATTGAAGAAAATATAAAATGAAATTTAAAAAAAACATTTTAATTACGGGAGGTGCTGGTTTTATAGGTTCCCATTTGGTACGGTTATTTGTGAATAAATATCCGAATTATCAAATTATAAATATGGATAAGTTAACGTATGCAGGAAACCTAGAAAACTTAAAAGACATCCAAGAGCGCTCTAATTACACCTTTGTTAAATGTGATATTTGTGATATTGATAAGGTAAAACAGATTTTTCTAGATTATAAGATTGATTCGGTTATTCATTTAGCAGCAGAATCGCATGTTGATCGTTCTATTGAAGATCCATTTTCATTTGCCCAGACCAATGTAATGGGAACACTTAGTTTATTGCAAGCAGCTAAAGAATATTGGGGTACTGATTTTACAAATAAGTTGTTTTATCACATCTCAACAGACGAAGTATATGGTTCATTGGGTGAAGAAGGTTTTTTTACAGAAACCACAAAATATGATCCGCATTCGCCGTATTCGGCATCCAAAGCTTCTTCAGATCATTTTGTAAGAGCTTTTCATGATACCTATGGAATGCCTACAGTAATATCTAATTGTTCAAATAATTATGGTTCGTATCAGTTTCCAGAAAAATTAATTCCGTTATTCATTAATAATATTTTGAACAACAAGCCCTTACCTATCTACGGAAAAGGAGAAAATGTTAGAGATTGGTTGTTTGTAGATGATCACGCTAGGGCTATTGATATTATTTTCCATCAAGGAAAATTAGGAGACACTTATAACATCGGCGGATTCAACGAATGGAAAAATATCGATTTAATTAAATTGCTTATAAGTACGGTAGATAAACATTTAGGCAGAGTAGCAGGTACTTCAGAAAAACTAATAACCTTTATAGCAGATAGGGCAGGGCATGATGCACGATATGCAATAGATGCTACAAAATTAAAAGAAGAACTGGGTTGGGAGCCATCGTTACAATTTGAAGAAGGAATTGATACAACGGTAAAATGGTATCTAAACCATACTGATTGGTTGCAAAACATAACTTCGGGTGTGTATGCAAAGTATTATGAAGATAGGTATACTTTGTAAACGGTCTTTCTGTATTGCTTTTCGATGTTTTCTATAAAAAACACACCTTTTTATAAGTTTCTAATTAACGAAAACGATTGAAGTTTTATCAGCTATTGCTCATTGTTTTAAGTTATTCTATATTTGGTTAAAATAATAGGATTATGATTTTAATTGCAGACGGAGGTTCTACCAAAGCAGATTGGATTGCTATAAATAGTGAAAAGAAGGAGGAATTTAGAGCACGTACTTTGGGTTTAAATCCGGCAGTCGTTTCAGAAGAGGAACTAAACAACCGAATTATTAATATGTTCCAATTAATGAGCGTAAAAGAGGAGGTCTCTGAAGTTTTTTTTTACGGAGCTGGGTGTGGAACACCAAAACCAACTGCAATTTTAAAAAGTATCTTAGAAGCAATTTTTATAAATGCCAAAATTTTTGTTGCCGAAGATATGTTAGCTGCTGTATACGCTGCTACAGGTAAAGAACCTGCGATTGTTTGTATTTTAGGAACAGGATCTAATAGTTGTTATTTTGATGGAGAAGAGCTGCAGATGCTAGCGCCTTCTCTAGGATACATCTTAATGGACGAAGCGAGTGGTAATTACTTTGGAAAAAAATTAATTGTAGATTATTTCTATAGTAAGATGCCAAAAGGGATTGCGATCGAATTTGAAAAAGAATTTAATCTAGATGCAGATTATATAAAAAAGAATATCTATCAGGAAGTAAACCCCAATATGTATCTCGCATCTTTTGCAAAGTTTATGTTCGACTTTAAAGATGAAAAGTATATTAAAAGGTTGATTAAAAAAGGTTTTCAAGAATTCTTCAAGTGTCGGATTTTACCATACAATAGTAGCAGTGAAACACCGATTTATTTCATTGGCTCAATCGCGCATTATTTTAGAGATGTCTTAGAAAAAGTAGCTTCTAAAAACAATCTAAAAATTACAGATGTAATTCAAAGACCTATAGATAATTTATTGGCGTATCATAAGGAAAATATTGTTTAATACAGTGCGCAAGAGTTATAAGTGTAACAAGTGCAGTGAGAATTTTACGCTAGAGAGAATACACAAAAAGAGAGCTATTTAACTGAGTTGATTGAAGTTTTTGATTACGGAGACCTTTGTAATTAGTAAAAACCTTATGTTAAAAGTATCAAACAATCAATTTATAATGTCAAGTATTCGCTCTAAACGCATTCCTCTAGAGCCCTTAATTAAAATGGATTGCTTTTCTAAAGGGTTTTTCTTAAGGTATTCTTCTAAATGCTCATAAGATTTAAATTGAAGTTCGTTCGTATTCCCTAAATTAAAGTTTTCTCCAACAAATAGTTTCTTATCGAAGTTTAATGAAGTAGCCAAGTCAATAATTGCTTGATGTTCTTTGCTACTTTCTTCCCCAAGCTCAAACATATCACCTAAAATAACTACTTTAGACCCCGCTTTAATGGAAGCAAAATTCTCTAAAGCGACGGTCATGCTCGAAGGATTTGCATTATAAGCATCCAAAATAATTTTGTTGTTAAGTGTTTCAATTATCTGAGAGCGGTTATTTTTCGGAGTATACTTCTCTAATGCTTCCTTTATTTTAGAAGCTGAAACTTTAAAGTATGCACCAATTGTAACAGCTGCTGCTATATTTGTATAATTGTATTTCCCTATTAAATTGGTGTGTATACTTGTATTCTTATAGTGTAACTTTACAAAAGGATTCACTTCTATAAATTGTAAATTCTCATCGTTAAAACAAACTGATTTTATGTCTTTTGTTTTTTCAACCTGAATTTTATCATTATTATTTACAAATACTGTTTTTTTATTTTCTTTAAGAAATACATACAATTCACTCTTCCCTTTTATCACTCCTTTAATACCTCCAAAACCTGCTAGATGTGCCTTTCCAAAGTTGGTGATATATCCAAAATCTGGTTGTGCAATAGCACATAAAAATTCAATTTCTTTTTGATGATTCGCACCCATTTCTACAATACCAATTTCAGTTTTTGGCGTCATAGCTAGTAAAGTTAAAGGAACACCAATATGATTGTTTAAGTTTCCTGAGGTTGCAGTGGTGTTGTATTTTTTAGAGAGTATGCAATTGATTAATTCTTTGGTCGTAGTTTTTCCATTGCTACCCGTAAGTGCGATAATAGGAGCTTTTAATTGTAATCTATGATAGTTGGCTAACTGCTGTAAAGTATCTAAAACATTAGCCACTAAGATAGTCTTATCATTTATCTGAAACTCTTTTTCATCTATAATTGCATAGGCTGCTCCGTTTTCTAATGCAGCATTCGCAAATTTATTCCCATTAAAATTTGCTCCTTTTAAAGCGAAAAATAAAGTGTTTTTCCGTATTGTTCTTGTATCTGTATCTACGAGATAGTGTTTTGTATATAGCTCGTATATTCTTTTAATTTCCATTTTTTAAAGATAAAAAAAAACCTCATTGCTATTTCACAATGAGGTTTAAAATATTTTTTAGAGATGTGCAGTTATCTAACAGCATTTCTTGGTTTCCTCTTATTTGTAGCCATTGGACCTAATTTATCAGTGACACATCTAAAACCGATAAAGTTTGTAGCCATATATTCTGGCAAGTATCTTCTTTGCGCTGGATCTAACCAGTATTCTCTGTCGGCCCAAGAACCACCTTTATAAACTCTCGTTTGATCACTAATTAATGTTCTGCGTTTTTTAGCATCATATTTTACAACTTCTCTACCAGTATCGGAGTCTGTGACTCTTTTTGGTTTTTTTGGTGAATTATACATGCTTGGTCTAGAAGCATATCTGTTTGAATCGTCTTCATAGAATCGGGTAGAGCCAATATCGCCATCTCCAATATTTGCATTGTCTGCTTTTGAAAAATTAGTTCTAAAAGCGGCATCATTTTTTGTGATTGGTATGTATTTAATAGAACCAGGTAATTGTTTTGGAATTATGGTTCCATTTGGCAGTGTATCATATTGCACAGCTACATCATCTCCAACAATAACAACTTTGCCTTCTTCATTAATCATTTTTTTAGTAAATATATTTCCTCTAAAATAATTAAAATCGTTGGCTTCATTATCTATAATTGGTCGGTACACATCAGCAACCCATTCTGCAACATTTCCAGACATATCATATAAACCAAGAGCATTTGGCGGATAGGATTTTATTCTAATTGGAATGTCAGAACCATCAGAACTCCATCCAGGCAGACCACTATAATCTCCCTGACCTTGTTTAAAATTTGCTAATTGATCTCCCTTAAAATTCTTTTGTTTAGCTCTCGTATATTTCCCATCCCAAGCATATTTTTTTCTACCTCTAAAAATATTATATTCTCTATTCTCTACAACTGCTTTTGCAGCAAACTCCCATTCCGCCTCTGTTGGTAGTCTAAATTTTTGTTGCAAAATACCGTCTGCTTGCGTAATTTTTCTTCCTCGAAAAGCATCTTTTCCAGGTTTAGGAGCTCCTCTTTTTCTTATATTTCTTGTTCCGACACCTCTTTTGTATATGGTGGTGTCTCCTTCAAAAAGCCTAGTAGCGTCATTTAAAAAGCGATCTGTATCAAAAAAGTTTCTTGTAGAATCCGATTCAAAGATATTTTTGATATGCCCTTTATCTATTAATTTTTTTAAGTTTACTGCATTTGTTCTCCATTTACAGTACTCATTTGCTTGAAGCCAAGTTACACCAACAACAGGATAATCTGCGTATGCCGGGTGACGAAAATAGTTTTGAGATAAAATTTCTGTATTTCCCAAACTTTTTCTCCAAACTAAGGTGTCTGGTAAAACTGAATTGTAAATATGTTTGTATTTTTCTTCGGTTGGAGAAAAAACGTCTTTCATATATTGGATGTACAAAAAGTATTCCGAATTAGTAACCTCTGCCTCATCCATAAAGAAGGAGCGTACATGCATTTTTTTAGGAGTGGTGTTCCAATCAAACATCACATCATCTTGAACTTGTCCCATGGTAAAAGAACCACCTTCTACAGCAACCATTCCTAAAGGAGGATCTTGCCCTTCAAAAGAACTATTTCTAATGTAATTCCCGTTTTTAGGATCATTAAAAGAGAGTCCTGTTAATGTAGATTTACCGCCGGTAGACCTAGTACTACAGTTACTTAAAAGCAGTGCTGTTAACACAACTAAAGATATTTGAAATATATTTTTCATTTTCTAAGAGAAAATTATTTGGGGGTTTTATTAAAAATGCAATGTACAATAAATATTATTTAGTGCAAGAAAAATATAAAATTTAAGCAATCATTTTTTTCATTCACTTTATACTAAACGCAGGCTTTTTAAATTTAGTATAACATATATTTGTATCCGTTAAAATATGTCTTATTATTTTGCGTTATTTGAACACCACTTATGAAAAGATTTTTTTTATTTATCGTAACATTATTTTTAACGCAGCATTCAATTTGTCAAGTAAATAGCTCTGTACTTGCCTCAGGAGACTGGTATAAGTTCTCCGTGGATACTACAGGTGTTTTTAAAATTGACAAGAACCTATTGCAAAGAATAGGGGTCTCTACAAATGGATTGGATCCTAAAAATATCCAAATTTTCGGGAATGGTGGTGCCTTATTACCGGTGTTAAATAACGAATTTAGAAACGAAGACCTGCAAGAAAATGCTATATTTATAGAGGGGGAAGCCGATGGAAGCTTTGATGCAAATGACTTTATTCTGTTTTATGCCAAAGGACCGCACGATTGGGTCATAAATACTGCTGATGAAACAGCAAATCATCGGCAAAATATATATTCAGACAAATCCTATTATTTTCTAACAGTGGGTGCCAATAATGGAAAAAGAATTGTTTCGAAAGAGACAAATACAGATACTGTAGATACTCCTCCGATAACTTCCTTCGACGATTTTACGTTTTACGAGAAAGAAGAATTTAATTATCTTTCTGCGGGAACCCAG
>JBNMOF010000039.1:0-15048 GCA_051277175.1 Polaribacter sp. | reverse complement strand
GCAGGAAATTATGTTGCTTCTTCCTATGCATGGGCAACTGCTAGAGATTGGGCAAAATTTGGTTTGTTGTATTTACATAACGGAAATTGGAATGGAGAAGAACTATTTACTAAAAAATGGGTGGATTATGTAACTACGCCTACACCAACTTCAAATGGAACGTATGGTGCTCAGTTTTGGTTAAATGCGGAAAAACAATTTAAGGAGGTGCCAGCAAACATGTATTTTGCAGACGGTTATCAAGGGCAAAGGGTTTATATTTTACCAGATCAAGATTTGGTTATTGTGCGTTTTGGATTGTCTTGGTTTGAAGAAAATGAGTTTTTGAAAGGAGTTATTAAAAGTATTAAAGACTAAAAAAAACCACGCAATTCCGAGTTTTCGAAAGCGTGGTTTGTATTTTATATAAAAAGAAACTAAGGTGTTATAAATCGAAACCGATGTTTACACTTAGTTTGTTTGCAATAATTTTAGCAATACGTTGTTTTACTTCAGGTATTTTCACACTTTCTAAAACAGTATTTGCAAAGGCAAACATTAACAATGCTTTACCTTCTTTTTCTGGAATTCCACGTTGTTGCATGTAAAACAATGCTTCGTCATCTAATTGACCAATGGTACAACCGTGAGAACATTTTACATCATCAGCAAAAATTTCTAGTTGAGGTTTTGCGTTAATGGTTGCTTTATCACTCAATAAAACATTGTTGCTTTTTTGATACGCATTTGTTTTCTGCGCCTCTTTGTCAACAACAACTTTACCGTTAAAAACACCTGTAGAGCGTTCGTTATAGATTCCTTTATAATCTTGATGACTTTCACAATTAGGCTCTATATGATGCACTAAAGTGTGATGATCTACGTGTTGCTTCCCTTCAAGGATCGTAATTCCTTTTAAAATAGAATCGATGTGCTCTCCTCTTTGATAAAAGTTTAAATTGTTTCTAGTGATATTTCCTCCAAATGAAAAAGTATGCACAGAGACCACACTACTCGATTTCTGTTCGATGTAAGAATTATCCACTAAGGAAGCGCTTTTGTCATCATTTTGAATCTTATAAAGATCTACAGTAGCGTCTTTTGCAGCAAAAATTTCAGTAACCGCATTTGTTAAAACAGGGTTTGAAGTTAAACTTTGATGACGTTCTATGATTTGAACATGTGCATTTTGCTCAACCACAATTAAGTTTCTTGGTTGCAACATCGTTGCAGCCTCAGAACCAGTAGTAAAGTTGATCACTTGAATAGGCTTCTCCACCTCTACATTTCTAGGAATATAGATGTAAGCACCCTCATTTGCAAATGCAGTGTTTAAAGAGGTTAAATTGTCTTTTTTAGCTATTTTATTGAAGTAGTTTTCTATAACAGCCTTGTATTTTGGTTTGGCTAATGCCGAAGACATTAAACAAACATCAAAAGTGTCATGTGTAGTTTCCGATAGGAAAGAACTGTATTTTCCATCAATAAAAACAAGCTTGTAGGTATCTATATCATCTATAAAGTACTTTTGTACATCCGCTAATTGAATTGAATTTTCTTTGTTAGGAAACAGACTATAGTCTTGCTTTAAAACTGAGTTTAAAGAAGTGTATTTCCAAGCTTCCAATTTTTTAGTAGGAAAACCTAAGTCTTCAAAATTTTGAAAGGCTTCTGAACGGATTTCATGTATATCAGAATTGGTGTCTATATCGTTTTCAAACGCTACGTATGATGATAATAATTTATCTTTTAATTCCATTTGTTTTCGTTTTAAAGTTTAGAATTGAAAGTTTTTTAAAGTTTGCTTTTAAGCAGCTTTATCACTGGTTCAATTGTTAAACTTTTTTTGCTATAAACTTTTTTACTGAACTAACTCCTCTTTAATCCAATCATATCCTCTTGCTTCTAACTCAAGCGCTAGCGAAGCATCACCAGTTTTTACGATTTTCCCATCGTATAAAACGTGGACAAAATCTGGCACGATATATTCTAATAAACGTTGATAATGCGTAATTACAATTACGGCATTGTCTTTAGATTTTAGTTTGTTAACGCCGTTTGCAACAATACGCAAAGCATCAATATCTAAACCAGAATCAGTTTCATCAAGAATTGCTAATTTTGGCTCTAACATGGCCATTTGAAATATTTCGTTACGTTTCTTTTCTCCTCCAGAAAAACCT
Organism: Polaribacter sp.; assembly: GCA_051277175.1. Lineage (GTDB taxonomy): Bacteria > Bacteroidota > Bacteroidia > Flavobacteriales > Flavobacteriaceae > Polaribacter. Next base: position 12,886 of record JBNMOF010000039.1, on the reverse strand, counting down.
TCGTTTAAAGAACGCGATAAGAATTTACGGTCTATTTCTAATAATTCAGATTTCTCACGAATCATTTTTAACATCTCTTTTGCAGGCATATCTTCTAAACCCTTTGCTTTACGAGTTTGGTTAATAGCTGTTTTTATAAAGTTAGTTACAGAAACTCCAGGAATTTCTACAGGGTATTGGAAAGACAAAAACACGCCATTGTGTGCTCTTTCTTCTGGTGCGAGTTCGCTAATGTCTTCACCATTTAATTCAATAGTTCCAGCACTAATTTCGTAATCATCTTTACCGGCAATAATATTAGCCAACGTACTTTTTCCAGCACCGTTAGGACCCATAATTGCGTGAACTTCACCAGCGTTTACTTCTAAATTTAATCCTTTTAAGATTGATTTATTGTCGATACTTGCTTGTAAATTTTCTATTTTTAACATTGTCTTTTGCTATTTTCTTTTCGCTTTTTACGCGATCCGCTTTTTAATATTCTGTTTAATTTTTGCGCTGTAAGTTTCGCAATTATACAGTTAAAATTCTGTGAATCTTATCCCACACTTCCTTCTAAACTAATTTCCAATAATTTCTGAGCTTCCACAGCAAATTCCATTGGTAAATTATTTAAAACCTCTTTACTAAATCCGTTTACAATTAATGCAATTGCTTTTTCGGTATCTATTCCACGTTGATTACAGTAAAACAATTGTTCTTCACCAATTTTACTAGTAGTCGCTTCGTGTTCTACTTGTGCTGTTTTGTTCTTCACTTCTATATAAGGGAAGGTGTGCGCACCACAATCATTTCCCATTAGTAAAGAATCACATTGAGAGAAGTTACGGGCATTTTCTGCTCTTGGACTTATCTGCACCAATCCTCTGTATGAATTTTGTGATTTTCCTGCAGAAATACCTTTAGAAATAATGGTCGATTTGGTGTTTTTCCCCAAATGAATCATTTTTGTTCCAGTATCTGCTTGCTGATGATTGTTTGTTACTGCAATTGAGTAAAATTCACCGACAGAGTTATTTCCTTTCAAAATACAGGAAGGGTATTTCCAAGTTACGGCAGAACCAGTTTCTACTTGTGTCCAAGAAATTTTTGCATTATTCTCGCAAATACCTCTTTTAGTTACAAAATTGTAAACACCACCTTTTCCTTCTTTATTTCCAGGATACCAGTTTTGTACGGTAGAGTACTTGATTTCTGCATCATCTAGTGCAATTAATTCTACAACGGCTGCATGTAATTGATTTTCATCTCTACTTGGTGCAGTACAACCTTCTAAATACGAAACATAACTACCCTTATCTGCAACAACTAACGTTCTTTCAAATTGTCCTGTTCCACCTTCATTAATTCTAAAATAGGTAGATAATTCCATTGGACAACGCACCCCTTTTGGAATGTAACAAAAAGATCCATCTGAAAATACTGCTGAATTTAATGCTGCATAAAAGTTGTCTGTAGTGGGTACAACAGTTCCTAAATATTTTTTAACCAATTCTGGATGTTCTTGAATTGCTTCAGAAATTGGCATAAAAATGATTCCTTTTTCACCCAAAGACTTTTTAAAGGTAGTAGCAACTGAAACAGAATCTACTACGATATCTACGGCTACATTTGCTAGTTTCTTCTGTTCGTCTAATGAAATCCCTAAACGCTTAAAAGTATCCAATAATTCTGGATCTACTTCATCCAAAGAATTTAACTTCGGTTTTGCTTTTGGAGCAGAATAGTAAGCAATGTCTTGAAAATTTGGTTTTGTATAATGAACATTTGCCCATTCTGGTTCTTTCATTTTCTCCCAAACTCTATAAGCTTCCAAACGCCAATCAGTCATCCACTGAGGCTCGTTTTTCTTTTTAGAGATTGCGATTACAACATCTTCACTCAACCCTTTTGCAAAGGTTTCACTTTCTATATCTGTATAAAAACCATACTTATATTCTTTGGTTTTTAATTCTTGTTCTAAATCGTCTTCTGTATATTTTGACATCTTTATTTGATTTTTAAAGTGAAAAACTTTCTCCACATCCACAAGTTCTATTTGCGTTTGGGTTATTAAAAACAAACCCTTTTCCGTTTAAACCTCCAGAGTATTCTAAAGTTGTTCCCACTAAGTATAAAAAACTCTTTTTGTCAACAATAATTTTTACATTATTCTCTTCAAAAACCTTATCATTATCTTCTTTCTTATTATCAAAAGTTAAATCGTAAGATAAACCTGAACAACCACCACTTTTTACACCAACTCTTACGTAATCGGTTATTGCGTTAAAGCCGTCGTCAGTCATTAATTCTACAACTTTCTTCTTTGCTGTGTCTGAAACTTTTATCATATCTTTAAATAGATTAAATCTAAATTGCGCACAAATATACAATATAAGTCTAAGAAAAACGAAGAAATTTCATTGTGAAAGACAATAATTCAATTGGTTTTATTGATTACTTCTGGAAGGTTGGGTTCTCGATAAAATCGTTGTCTGAAAGCGTGAGTAAGAATGCTTTTAAATCTGCTTTATCTTGAGTTGATAATTGCACACCACCTTTGTCTATATTCTTCATTAAAGGGTCTATGGTTGCTGATTTCTTTAAGCCTTCAGAGTAATGGTTAATAACTTCTTCTAAAGTTGAAAACCGACCATCATGCATGTAAGGTGCTGTAAAAGCTAAATTGCGAATAGAGGGCGATTTAAATTTGCCATTATCATTAGGATCTCCTGTAACGTTTCCAAATCCTAAATCTTTAAAAGTAGCATCTAATCCGTTATTGTGAAATTTATTATCTGTCCAAAGTGGATTGTTGTTACTTCCATGACAATGAAAACAATCTCCTTTTGCTTCGTCCATAAAAACATCAAATCCGTTTTGCTCTTCAGGGGTTAAGGTTGTTTCTTTACGTAAGAATTGATCGAATTTAGAATTGCCAGAAATAAGTGTTCTTTCAAACTGAGCAATTGCTTTTGTAATCATAATAGAATCTATTTTTGAAGTACCAAAAGCTTGTAAAAATAAATTTGGATAGGTTGGGTGTTGCTGGATTCTTTCCGTGACTTTTTTCCAATTAGCATGCATTTCTATAGGATTTGAAACCGGTTCTAATGCCTGTTCTTCTAAACCAAATTCTTTTCCGTCCCAAGCGAAACGTTCATCGAAATTCCATGCGAGATTAAATAAAGGCATGGCATTTCTTTCTCCAGATTCTCCTTGAATTCCAGTACTAAATTGTTGTTGATCTGTAAATGCTTTTTTAGGATTGTGGCAAGAAGCACAAGATTGTGAACCGTCTCCAGATAAAATACGATCAAAAAACAATTTCTTCCCTAAAGCCACTCCTTCTTCCGTTAAAGGATTGTTTGCAGGCACAATTGGCGCAATTAACTTCTCTGCAAAAAGTGTTGGAATTTCTAAGTTATATGGAATTGGGGTGTACACCTCCTCTTCATTTGACGCACAATTCATCAAAAGAAAACAGAAAAGAAAAAAGGGAAGTATTTTTTTCATTTTTATATGGTTTGTCATTCTTAGGAATGAAAAAACTTTACGGAGTCACTTCTCCAAGAGAGAAAACATTTTTACCGTTAGCACTCATTATTTTTTGCGCTTCGAAGTTAGGCATTAAAACGGTGTTTAGCTCGTTTAAATCCCAGGTATTTGGGTTTTTAAACCATTCTGCAAGGTTTACCTTAACTTCAACATTCATGTTGTTTGAAACGGTGATAGTTCCTAAATTAACTTCAAAAGAAGTGTCCTCAAATTTTAAATTATCTGGGTCCGTTTTGTCTACGGCTCTAATTGAATGGTAATTAAAGCCTGCCTCTTCGTTATTATTGTCTATATATTTTCCGTCAAATTGCATGTAATGATATCCCCCACCCAACATTCCAGGAACGTTAAAGCTAACAGAATTCAAATCTTGATATTCGCCATCTATATTGTCTTCATCTGAAAAACCAAATCTAAAGGAGAGTGTATAAGTCCCTTCAGTTAAATCTGAAACGTTGATGGAGGTTCCTGTGTTTTCACTAAAATTAATTAACTGATAATTTTTAGCATCCACCAAACTAATATTTGAAATAAGATACCGCAAATTTTCGATACTTACTTTTTCGCCATTTGCGTTTGTAAATTTTAGTTCGTTTAAGTCTTTATCGGTAATTGCCACTCCGTCCCAGTTATGAGTAAAATTCAAGGTAATATTTATATTTTCTTCTTCGCTGGAGCAAGACGAAAAAATAAAGATTGAGACACATAAAAAAGTAAGTATATTTTTCATTTTGTTATTTTAACTGAATTATTAATGCATCTGTAAAACCTTTATTTTCAGAAATATCTTTGTCTGAACTGTTACTTTCACCAACGGCAATGATGGCCTTGTTATTTAACTCAGCAACATCGTATAGAAAGTCGACTTCTGAGCCACCAATTGTTTTCTGCCATAAGAGGTTTCCGTTTTCATCAATTTTTAAAATTAGGGCATCATTTTGTCCTTTATTTTCAAAACCGTTGTCTAAACTTCTAGAACTACCTGCAATTAAAAAACCATTGTCTTGGGTTTTAGAAACTGCTTTTGCAACATCAAAACTTGAACCTCCCATTGTTTTTTCCCAAATAAGGTCTCCTTCTGCAGAAACTTTAAGTATCCAAATGTCTGCGGCGCCATTATTTAACGACACATCTATATCTGAACTTCTGGTGTCTCCAACAATAATAAAATTACCGTCATTTGTAGCTGCAATTGCTCTCGCTTCGTCAATTGCAGAACCGCCAAAACTTTTTTCTAAAAGTAAGGCTCCTGTGGCTGAAATTTTTATCATCCAAAAATCATAACTTCCTTTATTATTTTCAATATTAAAATCGTCACTGTCTGATGAGCCCACAATTATAAAATTATTATCCGTGGTTTCCACAACACCTAAAGGCAGTTCTGAAAGCGATCCACCAAAGAATTTACGCCACTGTAAGTTCCCAGAACCGTCTGTTTTTATTGCCCAATAATCTCCACCGGCGTGCTGTGTTGCCGTTGATTTTGAGTTTCCTTGTCCGTTAGAACTAGAAACATCTAAAACCCCAGTAATAAGAAATCCCCCATCGTTAGCTTCTAACAGCGTTGTACCGTAATCTGCGCCAGAAAAACCAAATGTTTTTTCCCAAAGCAGGTTTCCATTATTTGAGAGTTTTAAAAACCAAAAATCTTTATCACCTGCATTTATAGAAACATCTGTATCTGAACTCTTACTGTATCCTAAGACTGCAAAACCACCATCTTTAGTTTGTATAATACTTGCTGCGCTGTCATCTTTTGAACCACCAAAAGTTTTCTGCCATTCTAGGGTGTTGTCTGCAGAAAATTTTTGAATCCAAAAATCAAAAGAGGCATCTGTTTTTGTGGTGATGTCTCCGTCTACACTGTGCGTATAACCAGCAATAACGTAGCCACCATCAATTGTTTTATCAACGGAATAAAAAATCTCATTTTTAGAACCACCAAAAGTTTGGGCAAAATCTAAAGAGCCTGTATTCATTATCTCTTCTACTTCTTCTTGGTTTATTGTAACTTCGGTTTTTGAGCAGTTGCACAGAAATAATAGCACTAATATGAGAGAATATTTTTTCATTTTATAATAATTACTTTGTATTTTTATTAAAAAAATACTATTCAACAATAAACTTCTTTGTTATCGTGCTATTAATTTTAATCAGGTAAATTCCTTTTTCTAAAATAGCGGTTTCTAAAATATATTTAGATTGATTCATGTTTTTTTTGTCAATTATTTTTTGACCTAAAATAGAATATACTTGTATTCTTTTTAATGTTTTGTTGTTTGAAACAGTGATTGTTATTTGTGTATCTGCAGGATTTGGAAACACAGAAAAATCTGCTTTTATGATCTCGGGATTTAAACTTAATGTTCCGCTTTTTCTAATCACAAAGAAACCATTGTCAATGTCGCTAATAATAATGTTTCCACTGGGGAAAAAAGGATATACATTCCAAGCACCGTTATATTCTGTATTATTATCAGCAGGGTAGGTGTCAAAAAAGCCAATCTCAGAAAACACTTCGTTATTTGCACCTGAGACATCAATTATTCTTACGCCAGCAGTATAATTTGCCTGATAATAAATATTGTCTTTTACATATCCATTATGGTCTACGGCAGCTGTTGGTCCTATATAATCAAAATGATGCACGGGATTGTTTAAATCTGTAAAATCAAAAATAATAGATCTTGTATTGTTTCCATATTTCCCTTCATCAAATTCATCTCCTAATATAAAATAGGTAAAGTCTTCAGTAAACCATCCTTGATGCGCAAAACCTCCATTAACGTAGCTTATAGTAGAAATAATTGTTGGGTTTGTTTTATCGGTGACATCTGCTATCATTACTTCACTCCCATTACTACCAATTAGAATTTCTTTGCCAGTATAATCTGAATCTGGTCCGTCATAGGTGACTACTTGCGCGTCATGTGAATCCCCTCCTCCACTAAAAATTCCTTCAAGTTTTGGATTTATAGGGTCTTGAATATTTATAAATAGTGTTACTCCATCAGGCGAATTACCCTCTCCTGGTCCCACGATATAAGCATAACCACTAGTTTCGTTAATAACAATATTATGAGCGCTTCCAAATTCTGTAAAAATTTTGTCTGCCGTAAACGCTTCGGGAGCGCTCGAAACACTTCTTAATTTTTTTAAATCAAATACTTGCATTCCATGACCAGAAGCTTCGCTAACAATGAAAGCATGGTCTTTATAAATTTTAATATCTCTCCAAGAACTGTTTACCGTATTTGTTTTAAGTGTGCCTAAAATAACCGGTAATGTAGCGTTTGTGATATTGATAAAAACAACTCCGCTATTAATACCCATTAAAGCATATTCTTTTTGTGTATCTGGGTCTGTCCATCCCCAACTATCATTTCCACTTGTATTAGAATCGCCGAGGGTGAAGTTAGAAATGTGGTACATTAAATCATAATTATTACAAGGATACTCGCCAGCAAAACCGTTTACACAGGGAGTTTGGGCAAGGACAGTTTGAGATAATAATAAGACAAGAAATGTGATTTTTTTAATAATATTGAGCATGCGTATTTCTTTTAAAAAAATGAAAGTGAAAGCCTATTTCTATAAATATAGTTAAACCTTGCACTTATTTTATAAAGAGGTCTTCTTAATTGTGTTAAGTTTAACAGATAATAATAAGGATATTTGTCATTTTTAAAGTCATTAAAAGTTTTGTAAAATTAAAAGAGCTAGTTTGCGCTAGCTCTTTTAATAATTGTGTTAATTATTCGCACGCTAAATTAAAGAACTATTCAACAATAAATTTCTTCGTCATTTTACCATTAATTTTAATAAGATAAATTCCCTTATTCAAATTAGCAGTATTTAAAACATAATTAGGTTGCTTAAGATTCTTTTTGTCAATTATTTTTTGGCCTAAAATAGAATATACTTGAACGCTTTCTACTATTTTATTGTTTCCAATAGTTATGGTTGTTTGAGATTTTGCAGGATTTGGAAAAACAGAAAACTTTGTTTGTGCGGCCGCTGTATTTGTATTTAAGGCTAACCCACTCTGTCTAACTACAAATAAACCGCTTTCTATGTCGTTGATTAGAATATTTCCACTTGCAAAATAGGGGTATACACTCCATGCACCATTAAATGCCGGAAGATCTGCGGCAGGAAACGTGTCAAAAGAACCAATTTCTGCCATTGATTCTGTTTCAGCGCTAATGTTTGTGATATCCAAAACTCTGAGTCCTGCTTGATAACTTGCCATGTGATATTCATTTCCTTTTACATATCCGTTATGATCTATCGCTAAAGTTGGTCCAAAATACGTTGAAGATAATACAGGATTTTCTAAATCATTAAAATCAAAAACTAAGGTTCTCGTGTTTCCTCCAAACTGTTGTTCATCCAATTCATCACCTAAAATAAAATAACGGTGGTCGTCTGTAAACCATCCTTGGTGTGTATATCCTGTTTGACCATACGTGATTTCTGCTAATTTGACAACATTGTCCTTATCAGTGACATCTAAAACTGTAACTCTGTCTTCATTACTACCTACATAAATCTCTTTTCCAGAATATTTTAAATCAGGGCCGTTGTATGTAATTACTTGTGCGTCGTGCGAGTACCCCGCATCTGCATAGGCATTTATCTTTACAGGATTTTTTGGGTCTGAAAGATCAACAAAAATTGGACCTCCGTTAAATAGTCTTGAACCTCCGTTAGTTGTTCCTGGTATAGGAGGAGCTGTTTTACAGCCTACTAAGTATGCGATTCCGCTATCTTCATTAATTATAATGTTATGACAACTTCCTAAATTATCTTCGTCATAAATGGCATCTGCTGTAAAGTCTTGAGGAGTTGTAACGCCTCTTAATTTTGTTAAATCGAAAACCTGCATACCGTGCGCACCTACATTATCTCCTACGATAAAAGCGTGGTCTTTGTACACTTTTACATCTCTCCAAGAATTACTTTGGTCATTAGAATCTAATCTTCCTAAAAAGGTTGGATTTATAGGGTCTGTTACATCTACAAAAGCAGTACTATTTGTCAAAGCAGAAATTGCGTATTCTTTGCCAGTTGTGCTATCTGTCCATCCCCAAAGATCACTCCCCCTGGGTTGTGCTGAACTTGGACTTACAATTTCACCTCCAAGAGTGGCAACAGAAATATTAGACATTAAGTCATAATCATTACAAGGATATATGCCAGCAAAACCGTCTACACAAGGAGTTTGAGCGAGTGTAATTTGAGTTAATAAAAAGAAAATAAAAGTAATTTTTTTCGTCATAGCGTTGGGGGTTAATATTTTATATGTGTCGAAGATACTATAAAAAATAAGAATTAATAAATATATTTTTTGAAATTTAATACAGCGTTTTTGAGATTATTTTTATTTTTTCCTTTGTGATCATCACAAAAAACATAAGACTTTATGCCTAGTATTTATCGAGTTTAGTATGTCTTTTCGAATGCTTGGTTTTAAACGTGATAAGATCGCACATGTTATAGCAGTTTGCCTGCGTCTAAAAAATAAAAAGAGGCGTTAATAGATGTGCGGCTTTAAAGCTTTCATTTCGCATTAAAAGGGGTGATTTGCGCTGTTTTTTTTAATAAATTTAGCAATTAAATTTACAAGAATTTGATTTTTTTCTTCAATAACCATTGCTAATTTTAGAGTCGTCAAAAGTTTGTAAAAAAAAAGAGCCAGTTTATGCTGGCTCTTTTAGGGTGGTAAAAATAATTTAGTATTTTCTAGTAAGAAATTTATTCAACAATAAATTTCTTCGTCATTTTACTATTAATTTTAATAAGATAAATTCCCTTATTCAAATTAGCAGTATTTAAAACATAATTAGGTCGCTTAAGATTCTTTTTATCAATTATTTTTTGGCCTAAAATAGAATATACTTGAACGCTTTCTACTATTTTATTGTTTCCAATGGTTATTGTTGTTTGAGATTTTGCAGGATTTGGATACATAGAGAAATTTGTTCTCGCTGTTTCTGTATTTATATTTAAGGGAGATCCACTTTTTCTAACTACAAATAAGCCTCTTTCTATATCGTTGATTAGAATATTTCCACTTGGGAAGTAAGGGTATACACTCCAAGCACCATTAAATTGCGCAGCATTGTCTCCTGGATATGTGTCAAAAGAACCAATTTCTGCCATTGATTCTGTTTCAGCGCCAATGTTTGTGATATCCAAAACTCTTAGTCCTGCTTGATAACTTGCCATGTGATACTCGTTTCCTTTTACATATCCGTTATGATCTATCGCTAAAGTTGGTCCAAAATATGTAGAAGACAACAAAGGGTTTTCCAAATCATCAAAATCAAAAACCAATGTTCTGGTATTCATACCAAAACCTTGTTCGTCAGCTTCATCACCTAAAATAAAATAACGGTGGTCGTCCGTAAACCATCCTTGGTGCGTATAACCTGTTTGACCGTAAGTAGCTTCTGCTAATTTGACAACATTGTCCTTATCAGTAACATCTAAAACTGTGACTCTATCTTTATTACTACCTACATAAATTTCTTTTCCAGTGTATCTTATGTCTGGACCATCATAGGTAATTACTTGTGCATCGTGCGAATATCCAGCTGCCGCATAATCTCCTAATTTTACAGGATTTTTAGGGTCAGAAATATCAACAAAAATCGGTCCTCCATCAGCAAGAGGCGCGCCTTGTCCTAAGATAAGTACTGATTTACAACCTACTAAATAAGCAACGCCCGAATCTTCATTAATTACAATGTTATGACAGCTTCCTAAGCTATCAGTATTGTATATCGCATCTGCCACAAAGTTTTGAGGTTCAGTAAGACCTCTTAATTTTGTTAAATCGAAAACCTGCATCCCGTGCGCTCCAACATTATCTCCTACGATGAAAGCATGATCTTTATATACTTTTACATCTCTCCAGGAGTTATTTCCGTCGTTAGAATCTAATCTTCCTAAAAAGATTGGATTTATAGGGTCTGTTACATCTACAAAAGCGGTACTATTAGTCATCCCTGCAAGTGCATATTCTTTACCAGTTGTGCTATCTGTCCAACCCCAAAGATCACTCCCATTTGGAGTTCCGTTTGTGTTTGCAAGCACAGCAACAGGAATATTAGACATTAAGTCGTAATCGTTACAAGGATATTCGCCAGCAAAACCGTTTACACAAGGGGTCTGAGCCAATACAATTTGAGTTAATAAAAATAAAATAAAAGTAATTTTTTTCATGGTGAAATTGGGAGTTAATTTTAATAAAGTTACCAAAGTACTACAAAAAAATAAGATTTAATAAACATCTCTTTTAAATGTAACATATAACCTTTAAGATTGTACCTATCTTTGTAGCATGTTAGAAGATAAAAATACACAGAAAACGGCATTATCAGATCTTGGTGAGTTTGGCTTGATAAAGCACATTACAAAATACTTTAAGATTGCTAATGCGTCAACAGTTAAAGGAATTGGAGATGATGCAGCAGTTTTAGCAGCATCTGAAAAAGAAACGTTGGTTACTACAGACTTGTTGATAGAGGGTGTGCATTTTGATTTAAGTTACATGCCACTTAAACATTTAGGGTATAAAGCGGTAATGGTAAACCTGTCTGATGTGTATGCAATGAATGGAGTTGCAGAGCAAATTACAGTTTCTATAGCGGTTTCTAATCGTTTTTCTTTAGAAGCAATTGAAGAACTGTATGCAGGAGTTCAATTGGCTTGCGATACTTATAAAATAGATTTAGTTGGAGGAGATACTACTTCTTCTACCAAAGGAATTTTAATTTCTGTTACCGCAATCGGGAAAGCAGAAAAAGAAGAAATTGTATACAGAAACGGAGCAAAGGAAACAGATTTAATTGTAGTTTCTGGAGATTTAGGTGCTGCTTACTTAGGATTACAGGTTTTAGAAAGAGAAAAACAAGTTTTTAAGGTTGATCCAAACAATCAACCAGATTTAGAGAATTATACTTATTTAATTGAACGACAATTAAAACCAGAAGCTCGTAGAGATGTTGCTGGATTCTTGAAGGAATTGGGCATAAAGCCAACTGCTATGATTGATATTTCTGACGGACTTTCTTCGGAAATTATGCATATTTGTTCGCAATCTAAAGTAGGTTGTAAAATCTATGAAGATAAGTTGCCACTAGACCCTCAAGTAATTTCTGCTTGCGAAGAATTTGATTTAGATTCTACCATGGTTGCTTTAAGTGGAGGTGAAGATTATGAATTGCTTTTCACAGTGCCAATTGCACATTTTGAAGGGATAAAAGGAAATCCTAATTTTTCTGTTATTGGGCATATTACAGCAGAAAACCAAGGGTTAAATCTTGTAACCAGAGCAAGTCAAGAAATTGAATTAAAAGCGCAAGGTTGGAATGTTCAGCAGAATAAATAGCTATTTTTAAAATACGCTTAAATGAAATCGCTACATTTAATTTTAGCCAATGCAAAATATTTTGCTCCTTCTTGGGTCTTTCTATCCATTAATATTCTAATAGGAACTTGGATTCTTTACATCCCGTACATTAAGTTGAAGTTCAATTTAAACGACGGTGAAATTGGCTTTGCATTGTTTTTTCAAGCTTTAGGCTTGTTGATGTCATTGCCATTTGTTCCTTTAATAAACAGAAAAATAGGCGTTGGGCAATCAACAAAAACTGGAATTATTCTGTTAGCAGTGGTTTATAACCTTCCTTTAATTGCGACAAATTATATATTATTTTGTGCTGTTTTATTTTGTATTGGTATTTTTTCGGGATTTACGAGTACATCATTAAATGCGTTAACTGTAAATATAGAAAAGAAACAGCAACAAAACTTTATGTCTGCTGCGCATGGTTTTTTCAGTTTGGGAGGCTTTGTTGGAGCGGGGATTGGAAGTCTCTATATCAGTCAGTTTTCAAATCCACAGATGCATATGTTCGGGGTGTCTTTTTTTGTTGTTTTTACAACTTTAATACTGTCAAAAAAATATGAAAATATAAAAGGAATTCCTGCGGAAAAATCAAAGAAAAATAACGGTTTTTTTAAAAACATAAAACCATTATTAGCCATTGCTGTAATTGCCTTTATCATTATGTTTAATGAAGGAGCTGTAGAGCATTGGAGTAATTTATTTCTTTTTGATATCATAAAGGTTTCAGAAAGTAAAGCAGGTCTTGGTTTTATTGTTTTTTCTTTAACCATGACTATTGGAAGGTTTTTAGGAGACGGTTTTAGCAGTAAAATAGGGTCTATGAAAACAATTATATACGGATGTATAACGGCGTTTATCTCTTATATGTTTGTTATTTCAGCAAATTTATATTTGAGTGTTTTGGGCTTTGGATTTCTTGGACTTGGTTTA
>JBNMOF010000038.1:0-15246 GCA_051277175.1 Polaribacter sp. | reverse complement strand
ACTTTATTGCTGCAATGGGTACTACAGGAACAGTAATGGGAGTTTCAGATTTCTTAAAGCAACAGAATAAGAATATTAAAATAATCGGTGCACAGCCAAAAGAAGGTGCTAAGATTCCCGGAATTAGAAAATGGCCTCAAGAGTATTTACCCGCAATTTATAATGCAACTAAGGTAGACCGGGTAATAGAGGTTAGTGAAGAAGAAGCCAAAGCAATGACCCAAAGATTAGCCTCAGAAGAAGGAATTTTTGCAGGAATGAGCAGTGGAGGTTCTGTGTTAGCTGCCATAAAAGTAGCAGAGAAATTAGAGAAAGGTGTGGTTGTTGCAATTGTTTGTGATCGGGGAGACAGATACTTATCTTCGACACTTTTTGAAAAGGATTAAAATAGCAATGGAGCGTGCTCCAATGTTGATTTTTTTAAACAGATTACGCTGCAAATAAAAAAAGAATTCGTTTATTTGCAATTCAGTTCATTAACTTATTGATTACGTTATCACGAAAGGCAGAGGGATTAGACCCATTGAAGCCTTGGCAACCTCTCATTTATGAGAAAGGTGCTACATTCTACAAGTAAATACGAAATTAATTTCAGTATTTCTTGACAGATAACAGAGAAAAAAACACCTTTCCTGATGACATATATTGATAATAATATCAAAAAATGTCAGAAATTACAAAAGAAATTAAAAAGAGAATCCTAGTGCTCGATGGCGCTATGGGTACCATGCTGCAAGCCTATAAATTTTCGGAAGAAGATTTTAGAGGAGAGCGCTTTAAAGACTATCCAACGCCACTTCAAGGTAATAATGATCTGTTATCTATTACACAACCTGAAGCGATCAAAACAATTCACGCAAAATATTTTGAAGCAGGTGCAGATATTGTAGAAACCAATACTTTTTCGGGAACTACCATAGCAATGGCAGATTATCAACTTGAAGATTTGGTTTATGAGCTAAACTATCAATCTGCAAAAATTGCAAAAGAAGTTGCTGTAGCTTTTACAGCAAAAGAACCGTACAAACCACGTTTTGTAGCGGGTTCTATTGGGCCCACAAATAGAACAGCAAGCATGTCTCCAGATGTAAATGACCCGGGTTATAGAGCAGTTACTTTTAGCGATTTAAGAATTGCTTACAAGCAACAGGTAGAGGCTTTAATAGATGGTGGTGTAGATTTACTATTGGTAGAAACTGTTTTTGACACCCTGAATGCCAAAGCAGCTTTGTTTGCGATTGAAGAAGTAAAAGACGAAAGAGATATTGAGATTCCGATTATGTTAAGTGGTACTATTACAGATGCATCTGGTAGAACATTATCTGGTCAAACAGCAGAAGCATTTTTAATTTCTGTTTCCCACATTCCATTATTTTCGATAGGATTTAATTGCGCCTTGGGCGCCAATTTATTACAACCCCATTTAGAGGCAATTGCTCATAAAACGGACTTTGCAATCTCTGCGCATCCAAACGCAGGTCTGCCAAATGCTTTTGGAGAATATGATGAAACACCAGAGGAAATGGGCGAGCAGATCGAAGAATATTTAAAGAAAGATTTGATAAATATTATTGGGGGTTGCTGCGGCACCTCTCCAGAACATATTAGAGTAATAGCAGGTATTGCTAGTAAATACAAACCTAGAAACTGCTAACTAATGAAAGTAAAACAAACAAAGTACATGCATTTGTCAGGTTTGGAACCATTAGTTCTGAATGAAAATAGCAATTTCACCAATATTGGAGAACGCACAAACGTTGCAGGTTCAAGAAAATTTTTACGCTTAATTAAAGAAGAAAGATTCGATGAAGCTTTAGAAGTTGCAAGACATCAAGTAGATGGAGGCGCACAAATTATTGATATTAATTTTGACGACGGTTTAATTGATGGAAAAGAAGCGATGGTTCGTTTTTTAAATTTGATTGCTGCAGAGCCAGATATTTGCAGAGTACCCATTATGATAGACAGTTCTAAATGGGAAATTATAGAAGCAGGTTTGCAGGTTGTTCAAGGAAAATCTGTTGTAAACTCTATTTCTTTAAAGGAAGGCGAGGAGAAGTTTATTTGGGAAGCAAAACAAATAAAAAGATATGGAGCAGCAGTAATTATTATGGCCTTTGATGAAACTGGGCAAGCGGATACTTATGAGCGAAGAATAGAAATAGCGCAACGTTCGTATACTATACTGGTAGACATTGTCCATTTTCCTTCCGAAGATATCATTTTCGATTTAAATATATTTCCTGTTGCTACAGGAATGGACGAGCACAAACGAAATGCCATCGATTTTATTGAAGCAACACGCTGGGTAAGACAAAATTTACCAAATGTTTCGGTAAGTGGAGGTGTGAGTAATGTGTCGTTTTCTTTTAGAGGAAATGATGGTGTTCGTGAAGCAATGCACTCTGTGTTCTTGTATCATGCTATTCAGGCAGGTATGAATATGGGAATTGTAAACCCTGCTTTGTTGGAGATTTATGATGATATTCCAAAGGATTTATTAGCACGTGTAGAAGACGTTATTTTAAATAGAAGAGAAGATGCTACAGAACGGTTATTAGATTTTGCCGAGACGGTAAAAGGTTCTAAAGTGGAAAAAGGGTTGGATTTATCGTGGCGAGAAAACCCTATTCAAGATAGAATTACGCATGCGCTGGTCAAAGGAATTGATGCTTTTATTATTGAAGATGTAGAAACAGCTCGGCAAGAATCTGAAAAGCCAATTGAAGTAATTGAAGGACATTTAATGATTGGAATGAATGTAGTAGGAGATTTATTTGGAGCAGGAAAAATGTTTTTGCCACAAGTAGTAAAATCTGCTCGTGTAATGAAGAAAGCAGTAGGATATTTGAATCCGTTTATTGAAAAAGACAAAGGAGAGGAGCAAAAAGCATTAGGTAAAATTTTAATGGCAACGGTAAAAGGAGACGTGCACGATATTGGTAAAAATATTGTGAGTGTTGTTTTGGGTTGTAATAATTATGAGATTGTAGACTTAGGAGTCATGGTTGCTCCAGAAAAAATTATTGAAGCTGCTAAAAAAGAGAACGTAGATATTATTGGTTTAAGTGGATTGATAACCCCTTCGTTAGATGAAATGGTGTATTTGGCTAAAGAAATGGAACGTCAAAATTTTAAAGTTCCGTTGTTAATTGGTGGCGCAACTACTTCAAAAGCACATACTGCTGTAAAGATAGATACACAATATACAAATGCAGTGGTGCATGTAAATGACGCTTCAAGAGCAGTAACAGTGGTTGGTGATTTGTTGAATAAGAAAACGAGTCATCTATACACCGCAAAATTAAAGAAAGATTATGATGAATTTAGAATTAAGTTTTTAAAACGAGGAAAAGAAAAATCATATGTTTCTATAATAGAAGCCCGTAAAAGAAAGTATAAAATAGATTGGCAAGCGGCAGAGATCGTGAAACCAAAAGAGTTAGGTATTCAAGTTTTAGAACAATTGAGCTTAAAAGAATTGATACCTTTTATAGATTGGAGTCCATTTTTTAGAAGCTGGGATTTGCATGGAAAATTTCCAGATATTTTAACAGACGAGGTGGTTGGTGAGCA
The DNA here is from genome assembly GCA_051277175.1 of Polaribacter sp. GTDB lineage: Bacteria > Bacteroidota > Bacteroidia > Flavobacteriales > Flavobacteriaceae > Polaribacter. The sequence continues at coordinate 11,670 of JBNMOF010000038.1, read as the reverse complement.
AGCAACGATTATGTATGCTGAAGCGCAAGCAATGATTAAAAAAATTATTGCAAAGCAATTATTAAAGCCAAAAGCAATTTTTGGCTTGTTTGAAGCAAATACGATACATGAAGATGATATTTCTATTCAGAAGAAAGGAAAAGAAATAGGGGTATTTAGAACGTTACGTCAGCAATTAAAAAAGCGAGAAGGAATTCCAAATATTGCATTAGCAGATTTTATAGCGCCAAAAGAAACCAATAAAACCGATTATATGGGTGCTTTTTGCGTGGCTATTTTTGGTGCCCAAGAATTAGCAGACAGTTACAAGGTAAAAGAAGACGATTACAATGCGATTATGGCGCAAGCAATTGCAGACCGTTTTGCAGAAGCATTGGCAGAATATTTACACAAACAAGTTAGAACGAGGCATTGGGGTTATGATAGCGATGAAGGTTTAACAAATGACGATTTAATTAAAGAAAGTTACAAAGGAATTCGTCCTGCGCCAGGATATCCTGCGTGTCCAGATCATTTAGAAAAGGAAACCATTTGGGAAGTTTTAAAAGTTGAAGAAAATATTGGTGTTACGCTTACAGAAAGTTTAGCTATGTGGCCAGCAGCAGCAGTTTCTGGATATTATTTTGCAAATAAAGAAGCAAAATATTTTGGTTTAGGAAAAATCACAGACGATCAGGTAACCGATTTTGCGATGCGAAAAGGAATTACAAAAGAGAAAGCTGAGAAATGGTTGTACCCAAATTTAGCTGAAGAATAAATAAAATACAGATACACTGAAAAATAGCAGTGCAAGTAAATTTACAAGTCATGAAGATTACAGAACACATTAAAAAAGCAAACGGCAAAACATTATTTTCTTTTGAAATTATTCCGCCAAAAAAAGGAAATAATATTCAAGAATTATATAATAATATAGACCCTTTGATGGAGTTTAATCCGCCATTTATAGACGTAACTACTTCTAGGGAGGAATATGTGTACTTAGAAAAAGAGGGTTTATTAGATCGGAAAATAACTAGAATGCGGCCAGGAACAGTTGGTATTTGTGCGGCAATAAAGCATAAATATGATGTAGATACAGTACCGCATGTTTTATGTGGAGGTTTTTCTAAGGAAGAAACAGAGTATTTATTGGTAGATTGTCATTATTTAGGAATAGACAATGTAATGGCATTGCGTGGAGATGCTATGAGTCATCAAAAATATTTTGAAGCTTCTAAAGATGGTCATAAGTATGCAACGCAGTTGGTTAATCAGATTATGAACTTAAACAAAGGCAAGTATTTACACGATGTAATAGAAGCAGAGGATACCTCTAATTTTTGTATTGGAGTTGCTGGGTATCCAGAGAAGCACTTAGAATCACCTTCTTTACAAACAGATCTAAAACGTTTGAAAGAAAAGGTTGATGCTGGTGCAGATTATGTGGTTACACAGATGTTTTTTGATAATCAGAAATATTTTGAATTTGTAAAAGCAGCAAGAGAAATGAACATTAATGTACCTATTATACCAGGAATTAAGCCATTAGCAGTAAAACGTCATTTACAAATATTACCACAAGTATTTAGAATAGATTTACCAGAGCTCTTAATAAAAGAGGTAGAAAAATGTAAGACAAATTTAGATGTAAGAAAAGTTGGTATTGAATTTGCAATTCAGCAATCTAAAGAATTACTGGCGGCGGAAGTGCCTGTTTTACATTATTATTCAATGGGGAAAAGTGATAATATTCACGCCATTGCATCAAAACTGTTTTAAAGGAAAACCGTCAAAATAGTTCGTAATTCTTTAAATAGATACTGTTTAGGACTTGTTTTCCTAAAATATATTTTAGTTATAAGTATAAGAAGTATTTATAAACAAATAAGAAAAAGTAATTTTCTGAAAACTAAAAAGTAAATAAAATGATTACTTTTGTGTCACAAACGGGAAACAACAATTAAAAAACATAAGAATGGCATTAGAAATAACAGACGCAAACTTTGAAGAGTTAGTATTAAAATCAGACAAACCAGTATTAGTAGACTTTTGGGCGGCTTGGTGCGGACCCTGTAGAATGGTTGGACCAATTGTTGATGAAATTTATACTGAATATGATGGTAAAGCGATCGTTGGAAAGGTAGATGTTGATGCTAACCAAGAATTTGCAGCAAAATACGGAGTACGTAATATACCAACTGTTTTAATCTTTAAAAATGGAGAAGTAGTAGACAAACAAGTAGGTGTTGCACCAAAAAACGTATACACAGGTAAAATTGATGCTGCTATATAAGTAGTATTAACATTTTAAATAAGATAAAGGTTTGGCTAACGTCAAACCTTTTTTTATTTTTAGATTCTAAATGTATGCCCAAATGAAATACTGTTTTTATTTCTCTTTCTATTTTTTGTTTTTTATTTCTTGTACTCAAAAGCAAGAAGATAAAATACTACTTGAAAAAGGAATCTCTTTGGAGCTCTCTAAATATAGAAAACAACAAGTCTCTGAGGTTGTTTATGATTTGCACTTTAAAATTCCGAACGGAAAAGAAAATCCAATTCCTTCAAGATTAAACCTCAATTTTAAAGTAAATGATTTAATAAACGATGTATTGCTCGATTTTAACGAACAGGCTTCAAAATTAAAATCAATACAGATTAATGGCGAAAAAGCAGTAATTAATCATCAAAAGGAACATGTAATTATTGATAAAACCAAACTTGTTAAAGGGCAGAATTCAATCGAAATATTTTTTAATGCTGGAGAAAAATCACTCAACAGAAATGCGGATTTTTTATATACCTTATTAGTTCCCGATAGAGCAAGCACCTTATTTCCTTGTTTTGATCAACCAGATATTAAAGCGAAGTATAACTTAAAAATTACGGCTCCAAAAGAGTGGAAAGTGTTGTCTGCATCTTTTGAAAAAAGTAGTACCGAGATAGCTGGTTTTACTGAGCATACATTTGCAACTTCAGATTTGATGAGTACGTATTTATTTTCTTTTGTTGCTGGAGCATTTACAGAAGAAAGTAAAAATCCAGGAGCATTTGACATGCGTTTCTTATACAGAGAAAATAATAAAGAAAAGAGGGATGCAAGTGTAGGGGAAGTCTTTAAAATTCATCAAAACGCAATCGATTTTTTAGAGGCCTATACACAAATGAAATTCCCATTCCAAAAAATGGATTTTGCTGCAATTCCACCTTTTCAATATGGTGGAATGGAACATGTTGGTGCTATTCAATACAGGCAATCTTCGTTGTTTTTAGATAAAAATGCCACACAAAATAAAAGGTTGCGCAGAGCAAAATTGATTGCACATGAAACTTCGCACATGTGGTTTGGAGACTTGGTTACAATGCGTTGGTTTAATGATGTTTGGATGAAAGAAGTGTTTGCTAATTTTATGGCAGATAAGATTATGAACCCTGTTTTTCCAGCAATAAATCACCGGTTAAATTTTATGATGTCTCATTATCCGAGTGCCTATTCAGAAGACAGAACAAAAGGAACAAATGCCATCCGTCAATATTTAGGTAATCTTAAAAATGCAGGTTCTTTATACGGACGAATCATCTACAACAAAGCCCCAATTATGATGCGTCAGTTAGAGTATTTATTAGGTCAAGACGTATTTAAAGAAGGAATTCAGGATTATATAAAAACTTATGCAAACTCAAATGCAGATTGGAGCGAATTGGTCTCTATTTTAGATAAAACGTCTGACAGAGATATTGAAAAATGGAGCACTATTTGGGTAAATTCTTCTGGAAGACCACTTTTTTCTGAAGAGATTGGATTAGACGAAAAAGGAAATGTAACAAACTTTAGTATTCATCAAAAAGCAGAAGATGGTTCTGATAAAATTTGGACGCAGTCTTTCCAAATTGAAATGATTGATAAAAGAGGAAACTCGAAGTTGCTTAATATCGAAAATATGGGAAAATCTTTTGATCTTTCTGAAGTAGCAATAGCGTTTAACCCTGTACAAGTTTTGTACAACACAAACGGTTTTGGTTACGGTGTTTTTCCTATTTATAAAAATAAAATACATACGTATAAAGATTTTAAAGACGAAGTTGTAAGAGGATATCAATTCATTAACTTATATGAAAATATGCTGATTGGAAAAGTAACTCCTTTAGAAACATATCAAGTTTATTTAGCTGCAATTCAGCAAGAAAAAAGCGAGTTAATCGTTAATTATTTGTCGAACAATATGCAAACTATTTTTTGGACTTTTTTAAACAAAGAACAGCAACATAAGATTCAAAAGCAGACAGAATACAAAATATACACTTTATTAGAAAAAGAGTTGCCTGCCAATATTAAGAAGACCTTGTTTAGTTTGTATCAAACCATTGCAATTTCAGAACAGGGAAAAGAAATTTTGTATCAAATCTGGAGCCAAAAGAAGAAACTTAAAAATCTCTTTTTAAATGAAAATGATTTCACTGCTATAGCAATGCAATTGGCAATTTACCAACATCCTAAATCAGTAGAAATTTTAGAAGAACAACAAACTAGAATCTCCAATAAAGATCGATTAGAACGTTTTATATGGTTGTTGCCCTCACTTTCTTTAGATGCGGAAGTGCGAGCTGATTTTATGAGATCACTCTTACAAAAAGAAAATAGAGAAAAAGAATCTTGGGTGCAATCTGCTTTAAGCAATTTACACCATCCATTAAGGCAGCTGGAATCTATAAAACATTTAAAATCGATTTTAAACACACTAGAGTCCGTGCAACTGACAGGTGATATTTTTTTTCCGAAAGGATGGTTGGCAAGTTCAATTGGGAAGTACTCATCAAAAGAGGCCAATGCTATCTTAGATCAATTTTTAAAGGAAAATCCAAATTACAATCCTATTTTATTAAAGAAATTATTTCAGACAACAGATAACTTGGTAAGAGCTCAAAACCTTAAAAAATAGTATGAATTTTTCAGAAGTTAAATCATCAGAAATAAAAAACTTAGGTCTACTTGCAAAGCGAGTAGTAGAGGGCTTTATCACAGGGATTCATAAAAGTCCATTTCACGGGTTTTCAGTCGAGTTTTCTGAGCATAAATTATATAACAACGGAGAAAGTACGCGTCATATAGATTGGAAATTATTTGCAAAGACAGAGAAGTTATATACTAAAAAATATGAAGAAGAAACCAACCTTCGATGTCATATTATTATAGATAATTCTGCATCCATGCAGTATCCTATTGTAAAAAAACAAACGATAGAGAACTTAAATAAGGTTGGTTTTTCAGCTGTTGCTGCTGCATCTTTAATGGAAATTTTAAAAAAACAAAGAGATGCGGTAGGTTTAAGTATCTACTCAGATTCCTATGAATATTATGCGCCAGAAAAAGGAAGTGAGCGGCACAGAACAATGTTGTTGTATCAATTAGAGCAATTGCTAGTTTCAGAATCAAAAGCAGCCACAGAAACCTATAAATATTTACATGAAATTGCAGAAAAAATTCACAGACGCTCTCTAATTTTTGTTTTTACAGATATGTTTCAGCCAAATAAAGACAATGCTTCTCTTTTTGAAGCTTTAAGACATCTTAAATTTAATAAACATGAGGTGGTTTTGTTTCATACGTATGACGGAAAAACAGAATATGATTTCAATTTTGACAATTCGCCCAAAAAATTTGTGGACATTGAAACAGGAGAAGAAATTAATATTTATGCAGAAAATGTTCGAGTAAAATACAAAGAATTAGTGAGTAGTTATTTTAAAGAATTGAAAAGTAAATGTTTACAATATAAAATTGATTATGTACCCGTAGATATACACAAAGGGTATAATGAGGTTTTGACTTCGTATTTAATAAGTAGAAAAAAAATTAAATAAATTTTATTGTTTTATGCTTGCAGGTGTTAAAATAGATGTTATATTTGCAACCGCTAAGAGCAACGGTCTGGTAGTTCAGTTGGTTAGAATACCTGCCTGTCACGCAGGGGGTCGCGGGTTCGAGTCCCGTCCAGACCGCAAAAGCATCTCATTTATGAGATGCTTTTTTGGTTTTATAAAGTCCTATTATTGATTTTTTTCTGCTGCTCTAAAGAATATTTAGCATTTCGATATAGATTCATAAAGAAGAAGACGATATCCTATCTTTTTTAAAAAGGAGAATACGTAAATCTTTCACTTTTTTTGGGTTTGATTTTATCCCAACCAACCATCTCTATCTAAACTTCTGTATTGGATAGCTTCTGCAATATGATTCGGAGAAATATCTTTAGAACTTGCTAAGTCAGCAATGGTTCTGGATACTTTTAAAATCCGATCGTAGGCCCTTGCAGACAGATTCAGTTTTTCCATGGCGGTTTTTAAAAGCGTTTTACTTTCTTGTGATAGTTTACAGAATTTTCGAATCTGTTTTACATTCATTTGTGCATTGTAATGCACGTTTTCAAATGCTGTAAAGCGTTCTGACTGAATTTCTCGAGACGCAGTAACACGTTTTCTAATTGTCACACTAGATTCCCCTTTTCTCTCTTCGGATAATTGCTCAAAAGGAACTGGAGTTACTTCAATATGAATGTCTATTCTGTCTAATAAAGGGCCAGATATTTTACTTAAATAGCGCTGCATTTCTTGAGGTGAAGAGGTCATGGGCGAGTTTGGATCATTAAAATAACCACTCGGACTTGGGTTCATGCTTGCAACCAACATAAAACTACATGGATAGGTAACTGTAAATTTTGCTCTACAGATGGTTACGTCTCTGTCTTCTAAAGGTTGGCGCAATACTTCTAAAACATCTCTTTTAAACTCGGGCAATTCGTCTAAAAATAAAACACCATTGTGCGACAATGAAATTTCTCCAGGTCTTGGATATTGTCCTCCACCAACCAAGGCAACATTAGAAATGGTATGATGCGGACTTCTAAAAGGACGTTGATATAACAATCCTTCGTTTTTAGTTTTACCGACTACAGAATGAATTTTTGTGGTCTCTAACGCTTCTTGTAATGTCATTGGAGGTAAAATGGAAGGCAATCTTTTGGCTAACATTGTTTTTCCAGATCCTGGAGGACCAATGAGAATAATATTATGTCCTCCAGCCGCTGCAATTTCCATACAACGTTTGATTGATTCTTGTCCTTTTACGTCAGAAAAATCGAATTCAGGGAAATCGATATTTTTATAAAATTCTGCTCTTGTATCTACAACTGTGGGCTCAATTTTTTTATCTCCATTAAAATGATGGATAACTTCTAGGATGTTTTCTACCCCTAAGATTTCTAAATCATCTACAATGGCAGCTTCTTTAGCGTTTGTTTTCGGAAGAATTAAATATTTAAAACCCTCTTCTCTTGCTTTTATAGCAATAGGTAAAGCACCTCTAATTGGTTGTAAACTTCCGTCTAAAGAAAGTTCACCCATAATAACATAGTCTTTTATAGTTTCAGATTTTATTTGCTTAGAAGCAGCAAGAATACCAATAGCTAGTGTTAAATCATATGCTGCTCCTTCTTTTCGAATATCGGCGGGTGCCATATTTATAATAATTTTCTTACCCGGAAGCTTGTAAGAATTATTATGTAAGGCCGCTGAAATTCGATACGAACTTTCGCGAACGGCATTATCTGGCAATCCTACTAAATGATATCCAATACCTTTGTCTATATTCACTTCTACGATTATTGTAGTCGCTTCAATACCAAAAACGGCTGAACCACAAACTTTGACAAGCATTTTTTTCTTTAAAGATAAAGAATCTTGACGAATAAAAAAATGCAAGCAAAATAAGATACACGTATTTTATACTAAAATTTTAATTTTTTGTATCGTTTTTATAAAGGCAAGAACCTACTTTATTACCTATGATTAGATTCTCGTCACTCAATTAAGTTGGGTATACTTTTCACGAGAAGCACATTTTATATTAAGCCGAGTTTCTACTTGCATTAATATTCCCAAATAAAGAACGCATTACCATTTTTTCAAAAACTTCAATTTTTTCTTTATTCTCTTCACCTGCTTGTAATTCCTGAATTTGTTTTAAAGCATATTGTTGGATCGTTAAAAGAGGCAATACTATTTTTTCTCTAATTTCAATAGAGGCTTTTCCCACAGGAAAATTTTCCATTAATACTTTGTGTCCAGTTAATTTTAAAAGCAACCTTTTAGTTGTTTGATATTCTTCATAAATTAGTTTCCAAAACTCTCCAAACTCGGCATCATCTGCCATATATGCCGTCAATTCAAAGAACGATTTTGTCAAACTCATCATACTATTTTCTAACAGTGTTTTAAAGAAATCAGAGGCATTGTAAAAGGCAATAATTTCATCAAATCTATCGGCATCTTCATATTTTTTAAGTGCAGTTCCAACACCAAAAAAACCAGGAACATTTTGTTTTAGTTGACTCCAACTTCCTACAAAAGGAATTGCTCTAAGCGCAGAAAAATCGAGGCTAGCAGAATTAGAACGTTTGCTTGGTCTGCTTCCAATATTTGTTTTTGCATAGTATTTTAAGGTACTCATTTTTTCTAAGTACGGTAAAAATTTTGGATGATTTTTAAAATTTACATAGGTTTTATAGCTGGTCTCAGCCATGTCTTCAATCAATTCTCTATTGGCATCGTTTAATTGATCTTTTGTGTAGATTTCATTTTTAATTCCAGAGCTTAATAATTGCTCTAGGTTGTACTGCGAAGAGTTTTTTGTCCCAAAATTAGAACTAATTGTTTGTCCTTGCACCGTTAGCTGAATCTCTTTGTCTTCGATGGTTGGACCTAAAGAAGCATAAAATTGATGTGTTTTTCCGCCCCCACGTGCAGGAGGTCCTCCACGTCCGTCAAAGAAAATAACTTCGATATCAAATTCTCTTGAAACTTTTGTAAGCGCTTCTTTTGCTTTAAAAATTCCCCAGTTTGCCATTAAGTATCCACCATCTTTTGTTCCGTCAGAAAAACCTAACATAATGGTTTGTTTATTCTTTCTTTTCTCTAAATGATATCGATAGCTTCTATTTGTATACAACGTTCGCATTACTTTTTCTGCATTTTGCAAGTCTTCTACAGTCTCAAAAAGCGGAATTACATCTACTGGTAATTCATTTTCAAATCCACAAAGATTCAACATTGCAAAAGTTTCCATTACATTTAAAGCTGTCTGGTTGTTGCTAATGATATATCTGTTTGCACCACGTTCTCCATTTCTTAACTGTATTTCTTTTAAAGCATACATCGATTCTATAGTGCTAATAGAAATGGTGTCTGTTAGAGTTTTAGGATCGATACTTCCCTTTACAACTGCTAAAATTTCAATCTGTTCTTCTTGAGATAAATGTTCGTAGTTTTTCGGAAATGTAGTATCTCCAATATTTTGTAGATCTTTCACAATTTGAGTAAATGCTTGGTGATGCACTCTACTATCTTGTCTTATATCTAGGGTTGCAAAATGAAAGCCGAAGATGCGTACTTTATTTATAAAATCGTCGAGTTCTTCTATAAATAAAGATTGATGTTGGTCTTCTATAATTTTTCTTGCTTTTAAAAGTGCTTCTAAAAAGATACTTTTAGAAAAGTTTACTTTACTGTAACTTCGCACAACGTGCTTGTACAATCTCTTTTCAATAGTCGATAAGATTTCTTCAACGCCATCAAAAGTAAAACGTCTTTTTAGTTTTTTTACATCTTGGTAATAGCTTCGCAAGATAGATTGACGCAATTTTTCGGCTACATCTAGTGTTATTTGTGTGGTCACAAAAGGATTTCCATCTCTATCACCACCGGGCCAAAAACCAAGATCTATAATTTCATTATCAATCGGGTTGCCATCATAAATATTATTTTGAATATAGTTGTAAATTTTGCTAACGGAGTGATAAAATACATTTTCTAAATACCAAATTAGACTTACAGCTTCGTCAAAAGGAGATGGTTTTGTTTTTCTATAAAAAGGTGTTTTTCCCAGTTGTGCAAGTAATTTTTTTATCAGCAAAAGGTCATCATTCTGAATTGCTTTGTCTAAATCTGTAATTATCCCCAAGACAGTTCCCGGGTAAAATTGTGTGGGGTGCGCAGTTAAAACCACGCGAACTTTAAATTCTTCTAAATGCGCTTTTAAAGCTTCCTTTTTGTCATCTAAAATTGCAATTTCTTTAGAGTTTCTAAGGGTACCAATGCCATCCATATTATTTACAACAGGAAAAGCGGCATCTTCAATGGCATCAAATAACACAACTTGACGTTCTATGTACTGAATAAAACGAAATAATAAATCTGTTTTTTCTTCTGCTGTCGGATTTTCTTGATATTTGTCAAAGAAAGCATCAACAATTTCTGTTGGATTTTTTCCTTCTTGAAATCCTTTTTTACACAATTCGTGAAATAACGGCAATAATACACCGGTATTGTTAATCGTGTCAAAAGGCAAGGTCATAAAAATACTATTGTAAATTTGATATTTAGACAACACATTTTCATTAAAACGAGCAAGTTTGGGTAATCCGGTCATATTTTTAGTAAATTTTATAGGGTAAAGCTACAAAAAAGGGAGGGTACAGAACTTAAGTTTTTGTCAATAATTGCTCAATTATCTACGAAAACGATTGAAAATTGAGGGTATTTCGAGGAAATCTTAATTATTAACTTTTTGGGGTTTTAAGAAATAAGGTTGCACCCTATTTCTTTTGCAGGATAAATTCCATCGTGTAGGATCATTTTTGAATGAAAAGCCTTCTAGTAAATTCGAGTTTTCGTATTTTTCGTAAGGATCATAAACATATTCTGGCACGTTCTTACCAATTTGTTTAAAATTTAAAGGAGGTATTTGCTCTTCAATAGTATGGGCGTTTACAAGTTTAAATTTGAAACCGTCCACTTTTAGATTCGCTTTTAAGGAAGCCGTATTGTGAATGTCTTTCTTTAAGCTATTGAATGTGTAAATACTTGTTGGTGCTTTTTTTTGCCCAAACAGAGAAATGGATACCCAAAGGAGAGGAATCAAAAATAAAAACACTTTTTTCATTTACACAATTATTATTGGGCCAATATACAAATAATTAATTATCTGCTTTTAAAGTTTACAATCCCTTTTTTTAACCAATTTTTATAGGTTATTATGTCCGTGTATTGTTGGGGTGAATTTAAAATTTCTAGATCTGCGGTCATCAAGATATAATAAGGTTGCGAAGCATTTCTAAAATTGATTACTTGAAATGTAGACCATTTATCTCCATAAGTTCTAATTTTTTTAATTTGACCATTTGCTTTTTTAAAGTCAAACTGTGCTGTTTTTGGAAGTTCCTTTTCATTATCATCTACATATAAAGAAATTAGAATGTATTCCTCTTTTAGAAGTGTATAAACTTCTGAATCACTCCAAACATTTTCTTCCATTTTACGACAATTCACACAAGCCCAGCCTGTAAAATCTAATAAAATAGGTTTGTTTGTTTCTTTGGCTACTTGCAAGCCTTCATTAAAATCTTTGTAACAGTTTAAACCCAGTGGACAATCAGACACTTGTTCATAAACACTGTAGAATTGTGGTGGTGGAAAACCACTTAATGCATTCAAGTTCCAAGTCGGACTCTTAAAGGTTCCGGGAATTAAATAGATCACAAAGGCAAAAACAAGCACACCAAAAGAGACTCTGAAAAATGATAGTTTTTTGATAGGAGAATCATGTGGGAATTTTATTTTTCCAAAAAGATACAA
>JBNMOF010000037.1:0-15528 GCA_051277175.1 Polaribacter sp. | reverse complement strand
CCTTCTAACAGTTTCCATGTTATGAGAAACTACTTCTGGATGCACTGCTATAATTCTATCTATTTGCTTTGTGTTTCCCTGAAAATCTGGAATTAAAGTTTCTAAAGTTGTTTTAGGGTTTGATCTTCGAATTGCATCTACAGTCTCTGCCCATATAATAGAGCCACCATCTTTTAAATCGTCTCTATCTACAGAGGTAATTACTGCATGTTTGATGCTCATAATTTTTATAGAACGTGCAACTTTTTCTGGCTCATCCCACTCTACCGTTTCTGGTCGTCCTGTTTTTACACCACAGAAACCACAAGAACGTGTACAGATGTTTCCAAGGATCATAAATGTTGCAGTTCCTTCTCCCCAGCATTCGCCCATATTTGGGCAACTACCACTTGCACAAATAGTGTTTAATTTATATTTATCTACTAAGCCCCTAAGTTCTGTGTATTTTTTACCAACAGGTAATTTTACACGCAACCATTTTGGTTTTTTAACTCTTTCAGGAAGTACTACAGTTTCTATTGCCATATTTCACATAATTAAAGTGCAAAGATACAAAGGAAAGATTTAAAAAAAGTAGTTTCAAAGTTAAGTAGTTCGTCAGATTGTTATCTTTTGGACGTAAGACTAAAAATGAATGATAAGAGCAGAATACTTGACAATATTTTTTAATTATTTAACGTTTTTTTGTGAAAATGGGAGTTTAAAAATAGCATTTATTTCGCCAGAATATAATTTTCTGTCATAAAATTGATGGAATTATCATCAGAAGACATTTGAGAAAATTTATGGCATGCAATCAGCGTACTAATTTCATATATTATAAAAAAATCTTCAAGTAAATTTGGGAATCTGAATCACAAACAGGCCATTTATTAAACTGCGACTTTTATTTTAGCAGTTATTATCGCTTTTTAGTAAAAAGATAATAAATGGCTACAAACTTAATAAAAACCAAACACTAAATCCAATTAAAAACACAAGACCAATAGCACTTAAAACTCTTAAAAAAATTCCTGGTTGGTGTTTTTTGGGTGTATGTTTTCCTGTAATTAATGTGTAGTTTAAAATTGCGTAAAAAGGAGCCGTTAAGAAAGACAAAATGGTAGCAGTTTTAACCAATAGCCCCATATTATCCATAAAGAATTTTAAGATGAATATAGTACCAATTAATAAGAATAGAATCCAAAACCAATAGCCATATTTTAGTTCTTTGTTAAACAATAATTTCGTGGTTCTATGCATAGCTCTCGGAGATGCATCTAGCGTTGTTATTGTTGTACTAAACATTGTTGTAAAAGCTGCAATAGCAATAAATATATATGAAAAATCACCTAAATTCCGTGTATATAATGCTATTAATTGCGTTGCAAAAACACTGCCTTTGTTAGAAAAATTTTCTCCAGATTTATACATTACCAAAGCACCTAAAAGTACAAAGCAAATCCCTAAAAAAAGCGTACTAATATATCCGATGTTGAAATCAAAAAGTGCATCTTTTAATTTTGTTTTTACAACATTGGTTTTATCTTTTTCTACAGACCAAATAGAGTGCCAAATAGAAATGTCTAAGGATGCTGGCATCCAACCTAAAAAAGCAATCAAGAACGTTAATTCTACTGTTCCTAAAGGAATAATTTGGGTTACGTCAAAAACTTCTTTTGTACTAAATAATGCCATAGAGACAGCAATGATTGTGCTAATTGTAAGAATTACAATGATGTATTTCATTAAATTATCTAACAACTTATATTTACCGACCGCCAAAAAAGTTAAACTTATAAATAGTAGTACTGTAGACCACAAAACCAAATCATTTGTAAACCCAAAAAGTTGCGAAGCCAAGCCTGCTGTAACAATAGTTACTGCAGCTTGTATGGTAAACATAGTAGCAAAATTTAGAATATAATAAGTAAGCAAAACTCCTTTACCTAATTTTCTATAACCATCTAATAGGGTCTCTCCAGTTGCAGCTGCGTACCGTGGCCCAAATTGGAAAAATGGATATTTAAATAAATGAACTAATAATAATGCCCAAATTAAACCAAAACCAAACTCTGCACCTGCTCTTGTAGATTGTACCAAATGCGAAACACCAATAGCCGCTCCTGCAAATAATAAACCAGGACCTATAGATTGGAAGATGGATTTTTTCATAATTAAGTCCTTTTAATAATCTCTGCCAACAACTTTTTTGCGCGTAAAAGTTTCACCTTAACGTTGTTCATTGGTTCTTTTATTTGGTCGGAAATTTCTTTGTAACTCAATTCTTGAAAGTAGCGTAATTGGATAACCTCTTGGTATTTGGGTTTTAACTGTTTGATGTCTCTCAGTAATTTTGCTAAATTCTGTTCTCTAATTATTTTATCTTCTGGTGTTGGGTTTTCATCAACAACTAAATACACTTTTTCCTCCTGTTCTTGGGAGGTTTCTATTGAAATTGAAGTATTTTTTTTTCGAAGTAAATCAATATGAATGTTTTTTGAAATGGTGATTAACCAGGTTTTAAAAACATAAGATTCGTTGTACGTATCAATTTTATCAAATGCTTTAGAAAATGTTTGAATTGCAATATCTTCAGCATCATTGTCACTTCTGGTTCGTTTTAATTGATAGTTATAAACATCAGCCCAAAAGATATTTAACAAGTAACGAAAAGCAGCTTGATCTCCACTTTTAGCTTTTGATATATTTATTTCAAGATCTTTATTCTTTTTTTCCAATGCTTGGGTTTTGAAATCAAATTAGCGATAAATATACTAAATTGAAACATTAATAAAGTAATTTCTAAAAAAGGTGTAAAATAAATGATGAGACGTTCTTTTACTTATTGCGATAAAAACAAACAATAAAATAGGGAACTAAATAACATTAAAATTATGGATGTAAAAAATAATTTCAAGAAAAATATACACTGTTTTTTATATACATTTTTTTAAAATGTAAAAAGAAGTAATGAATCGTTTCAAGTGCTTTAAAAATCAGAAATATTTCGAAAATATTACACGGCCTTATGGACTATTGAAAATTAAGTATGCGTTGGTTCTGCACAATCTTCATATTGTTCCGGTGTTTTCCCACAAAAGCCACAAGCGTCGCCATCTTTGTTTAGCATTGGGTTTTGACTTGCACAAGTTCCTGCAAATTTTCCATCTTTTTTTGCCCAAATTTTAATTGCAATTCCTGCAACTCCAAGTCCTAATAATACCAAAGTAATCAGTAATAATTTCATAAATATTTGTTGTCCTACAAAGATACGAAAAGTAACTTTCCTCTTTTGATTATTTATATTTTTTGTAGGTTTGTTTTTTTGAATAAAAAAGAATTGCGCGAACAAGATTTTATTAAAGGTTGGCCAATAGGAAGACAGATTGCTTTTAAAAAACGTTTAGATGCTTGTTAGCAGCAGGTTTTTGGTACCTGTATTTCGGTCATACTTAACAAGGAAGATGCAGAGAATGTTTCGCAAGAAGTTTTTATAGCCGTTTTTAAATCGATACATCAATTTAAACAAAACTTTAATTAATTTACTTGAATCAATAAAATTACGACTAATAAATGCTCTGAATTCACTAAAAAAAGAATGCAAAAAAACAGTAACAATTTAATTATTGTTGTTTTTTGTAAATTAAAGTCAAAGAGCGGAAGTTTATAAAAGAGTTTGCCTCTAAATATGAAATAATCTTAAATCAATATAAATGAAAAATCAATTCATTAAAACATCCATACTTTTATTATTATCAATCATATTTACTTCCTGTAGTTCATCTGAAATAAAAGATGATGATAGTGAAAATCTTCTACCAACTACATCATATGATATTAGTTCGATACTGTCAAAGTTCGATGGAATTGATGCAGTTTCATATGCTGTTGCTGGCAATATGGTTACATTTACAACAACAGATTTACCAAATCATAGAAGTCCTTACTGGAGTACCTCTCATCCTTTATATGAACCTTATAACGGTACAAACTCTAATTGGAACCAGAATCCGAATGCTATCGGAGAACAAAATATTACGTTTACTATGACGTTAACACCAGAAGAAGCCACCAATAAAAGTGCAACTCCTTTAGGACCTATTGGAATTTCTAGAAACGGAATCGTATTCTTTAATCAATATGCAGGGCCAAACAATCAACCATTAACTAATGAAATAAATTCTTTTGATCAATGGTTAGGCCATCCTGCGGGAGGAGCGCTATATCATTATCACATAGAACCAACTTTCTTAACGGATAGTTTTGGTAAAGAGGCATTTTTAGGATTACTTTCTGATGGATTTCCGGTTTATGGACCTCTAGAAAATGGAACTACAATTACGAATGCAGATTTAGATGATTATCATGGGCACACTTCTGTAACGGCAGATTTTCCTGAGGGAATTTATCATTATCACATTACAAACGAAGATCCGTATTTAAATGGAAATGGTTTCTTTGGAACTGCAGGAATGATAACAAGATAATATTTTGAAAACGCTATTTTTTCTTTTTTTATTACTATTTTTTATTTCTTGTGATGAAACTCGTAAGGAAATAAAAGATGAAATTGTAGTTGAATATAGTACGATTCCAGCTATTGAGAAAAATAGAAAGCATCCGTTATTTCAATTAAAAAATGGTGTATTATTTTTTGATGTAAAACCATTTTCTGGCGTTGTAAAGGAGTTTTATAAAGAAGGTACAATAAAATCATCGGCACAATATTATCTTGGAAAAAGGCAGGGTACTTATTTTGGATGGTATCAAAATAAGAAAAAATGGTTTGAACGTTTTTATGTAAATGGTTTGAAAGTTAAAATTCATAAAGGTTGGCATAAAAATGGGATTCAAATGTTTGTCTATCATTTTAAGAAGACCGGCGTGTATAACGGTAGCGTAAAGGATTGGTACGCCAACGGAGTATTGGCAAAAAGCTTCAATTTTATAGAGGGTAAAGAAGCTGGAAGTCAAAAGATGTGGGATTTAAAAGGTAAAATTAGAGCTAATTTTTATACTATAAATACAGAAAGACATGGTTTAATTGGCTTAAAAAAATGCATTAGTGTTTTGCACAAACAAACAGAATAACTTTGTATTTCTGTGAAGACTGAAATCTTATCACTAATTTTTTTAAAAAAATGAAGTTTAAATCAATACTATTACTTTTTATGATTTGTGTTTCTTGTAAAAAGGAAGCGGTTGTTGATAAAACACAGACACTACCTTTTTACAATTCAGAAGAGTTTACTCCTGAGTGGATTTCGGAAAGTGCTGCTGCATATTCAGAGATTCATACCATTGCTCCCTTTCAATTTACGAATCAAAATGGAGAAAAAATAACGAATCAAAATTTTAAAGATAAAATTTATGTTGCCGATTTTTTCTTTACAACCTGTCCAAGTATTTGTCCGATTTTAGCTAAAAATATGGGTTCGCTTCAAGAAACGTATAAAGAAGATGAAAACATTTTATTGTTATCACACTCTGTAATGCCTTGGGTAGATTCTGTAGAGAAAATTAAAGAATATGCCAGCACTCAAAAAGCCATAGATGGCAAATGGCATTTGGTTACCGCAGATAGAGATCAAATTTATAAAATAGCGAGAGCTTCTTATTTTGCAGATGAAGACTTTAAAAAAACCAAAGATGAAAGCGAGTTTATTCATACAGAGAACTTTGTTTTAGTTGATAAAAAAGGAAGGATTAGAGGTGTTTATAATGGAACACTAGCTTTAGATGTACAGCGATTAAAACGTCATATAAAAATCTTAAAAAGAGAAAAAATCTAAAAATATATATCACCGATTTTTTCTTTACTATTTATCATGGAACTTACTATGATTAAAGATAGTATGTTAAAGCTTCAACAAGAATTTAAAAAAAAATACAGCTGTTTTATTCTTATTACATTCTGTTATTCCAACAATAGATTCAGTTCCAAAGCTTAAAGTGTATGCCCTTGATAATGGTATTATGGATAAGAAATGGCATTTGTTGACTGGTAACAAAAAAGAAATATATGACTTGGGAAGAAAGTTTTACTTTGTTGAAGAAGATTTAGGGGAACCAAAAGGAATTGATGAATTTTTGCATACTGAAAACTTCGTAATCATTGATACAAATAAACACATAAAAGGCATATACAATACTCTTAATAGGGCGTTATAAGCACAACTTCTTATTGATGTTAAAGCATTACAAAAAGAATAATTAAAATTTTGAATTAATTTTTAAAAAGGTTTATGTCTTGTGGAAGTGAGACTCTTTTTATTAAATAATATTTACCTCAATTTCTAAAGAAATACCAAATGTATGCAAAATTGTTTCTTGAATTTTTTGTGCAAGTTTATAGATTTCTTTGCCCGAGGCATTGCCATAATTAACTAAAACAAGTGCTTGTTTTTCATGGACGCCGCAGTTTCCAAAACGTTTTCCTCTAAATCCAGCTTGTTCAATTAACCAACCAGCAGGAACTTTAACATCAGCATTAGAAACGCTATAACTTGGAACTTTTGGATACTTTTTCTGAAGTTCTAAAAATTTGGATTGAGAAATTACAGGGTTTTTAAAAAAACTGCCACTATTTCCAATTTCTTTTGGATCTGGAAGTTTCGATTTTCTAATAGCGATTACTGCATCAGAAACATTTTTTAAAGTCGGTTTTAAAATCTTTTTTAAAGTTAATTCAGTTTCAATTGCTCCGTACGAAGTATTTAACTGGTGTTCTTTTTTCGTCAATTTAAAACCAACAGAGGTTAAGATAATTTTTCCTTTGTGTGAATTTTTAAAAATAGAATTTCGGTATCCGAATTTACAAGCTTCATTAGAAAAAGAAACTAATTTACCTGTTTCAACTTCCAAGCCTTCTACCCTGGTAATAGTGTCCTTCACTTCAACTCCATAAGCACCAATATTCTGAATAGGGCAGGTGCCCACGTTTCCAGGAATTAAAGATAAATTTTCGAGGCCCCCATAATTATTAGAAATACACCATAATACAAATTCGTGCCAATCTTCTCCCGCATTTACAGTTAAGTAAACTGCTTTCTCATCTTCTTTATCAATAGAAATTCCTTTAATATTTATATGAACAACTAGGGTGTCAATATCTTTTGTAAGTAACATATTACTTCCTCCAGATATTAAGAAAAGATTTTTTTCAACTTTTAGAAGTTGTTGTAATTCATAAACAGAATCCACAGAAATAAAACGTTTGGCATTTACAGCAATACCAAACGTATTGTATTTTTTTAACGATATGTTTTGTTGAATTTTCAACTAATTAGGATATTGTTTTAAGGCTGCTGCTAAAATTTCTACCGAACGTATTAAATCGGCTTTATTTAAAACATACGCAATTCTAACTTGGTTCTTACCCTCTCCAGGAGTTGAATAAAATCCGCTTGCCGGTGCAACCATTACCGTTTCATTATTAAGATTAAAATCTTCTAACAGCCATTGCGCAAAATGATCAGAATCTTTTACCGGTAATTGAGCAACGCAGTAAAAAGCACCTTTAGGATTTGCAACTGTTACTCCTTCGATTTTTTCTAATTCAGAAATTAACGTATTTCTTCTTGCTACATATTCATCTTTTACGTCAGTAAAATAAGAATCTGGTGTATCTAAGGCAGCTTCACTAGCAATTAATGCATAGGTTGGCGGACTTAATCTTGCTTGTGCAAATTTAATTGCAGTTTGAATAAATTCTTCGTTTTTAGAAACAATACAACCAATTCTCGCGCCACACATGCTGTAACGTTTCGAAACAGAATCAATTACTATGGCATTATTCTCTAGACCGTCTAAAGAAAGTACAGAAGTATGTGTTAATCCATCATAAGTAAATTCTCGATATACTTCATCCGCTATTAAAAATAAGTCGTGTTTTAAAACAATCTTTTTTAATTTTTCAATTTCTTCTTCAGAATATAAATAGCCTGTTGGGTTTCCAGGGTTGCAAATTAAGATTGCTTTTGTATTCGCAGTAATTAATTTTTCAAACTCTTCAATTTTTGGCAACGCAAAATTATTTTCAATTTTAGAAATTACCGGAACAACGGTAACACCAGAAGCAGTAGAAAAACCATTATAATTTGCATAAAAAGGTTCTGGAATTATAATTTCATCTCCTGGATCTGTAATACTACCCATGGTAAACAATAAAGCTTCAGAACCTCCAGTGGTAATTACAAGGTTATTTGCAGTAACAGGAATGTTATTTTTTACATAATATTTTGCCAACTTAACTCTGTATTCTTCAGAACCTTCAGAACGCGCATATGCAAGAGTTTCTAAGGTGTTGTTTTTGACAGCATCTAAGGCAACTTGGGGTGTTTTAATATCTGGTTGTCCAATATTTAAATGAAAAACATTGACTCCTCTTTTTTTTGCATCTTCTGCATAAGGTACCAATTTTCTTATTGGAGATTCTGGCATTTGTATTCCTTTTCGAGATATTGAAGGCATATTGTTTATTTTGTAAAATTATCTATGCAAATTTGCAAAAATAATTCCACATCTTTAAGTTATATCACGAATCTTTAAAGGTTATTTTTAAAAAAAATAGTAATTTATGTCTATGATATTATTGTATTTTTATAATGATCAGAAAAAATCACGGTTTGCATAATAAAACTTTCTTTTTTTTAGTACTATTTTTCACTATATTTTTTTGCTCCAATGCTCAAAATGGATTTCATTTTCAAGAAAAAAATAAAAGAAAACAAAGAGTTTCTTTTAAATTAATAAATAATTTAATTGTGATTCCTGTAGCCATTAACGGTCAAAATCTTTCTTTTATTTTAGATACAGGTGTAAACAAAACAATTATTTTTAATCTTTCTAAAAATGACAGTATTGATCTTTTAAATACAAAAAAAATAATGTTAAGGGGTTTAGGAGGTGGTGAGCCCGTAGTTGCAATATTGTCTAAAAATAATAAGATGCGAGTGAAAGGGTTGACTGCTTACGATGAATCCATCTATGTTATTTTTAAAGATTTTTTTGATTTATCTAGTAAAATGGGAACGACCATTCACGGTATTATTGGGTACAATTTACTGAAAAATTTTGTGGTTAAGATCAACTACAAAAACAAGAAGATAGATTTCTATAATCCAAAAACATACACGTATAAAAAATGTAGAAAGTGTGAAATTTTACCCATAGAGTTTTATAGAAAAAAACCATTTGTAAATGTAGCTTTACAAATAGATACTGTTGGTAATAATTTAACACAAGTAAAAATGTTAATAGATTCAGGTGGAAGTGATGCAATTTGGCTTTTTGAAAATTCTAAATCTGGAATTAATACTCCTAAAAGATTTTTTAATGATATTTTAGGCGAAGGTTTAAGTGGTGCTGTTTTTGGAAAACGAAGTAGAATTCCGCAACTAATAATTGGCAGATTTAAAATTAATAAACCAACAGTTTCTTTTCTAGATTCAATTGCTACCTTAAACGCTCAAAAATTTAAAAACAGGAACGGTAGTTTAGGAGGTAATATTTTAAAAAGGTTTACCGTTTGGTTAGACTATCCAAAGGAACAGATAATGCTTAAAAAAAACAGTTCTTTTAAAGCAGATTTTAATTATAATATGAGTGGTTTAGACATTGTTTATAGTGGTAAAGAGTTGATTAAACAAGAATCTTTAAAACCTTCGGCATCTGTTTCTAGCAAACAATCCGATTGGAATAACATTGTTTCTTTTGATACTAATTACAAGTATAAATTTAAAAATACCTATATAATTCGGAGCGTTGTTAAAAACTCTGTTGCAGATAAAGCAGGTTTAAAAGCAGGTGATACTGTTTTATCGATTAATACGACATTCGTATATAATTATACTTTGAGTGATATTGTAAACAAGTTACAAGAAAGAGAAAATAAGAAAATTCGAATTACGATAAGAAGAGATGGTCAAAAAATGACTTTTAGTTTCCGTTTAGAAAAAAGAATTTAGTTGTTAGAAAGCATGCTTTTTTCTTTTTCTAAGTCGATACCCTTATCGACAAAGCCTTTTATTTTTATTACCTTTCTAGCTGTTTTTGCATTTGAAAAAATAGTAATTTGTTTAGAAAAGCCACCCATTCTTTTGGTATCATAAGAAACCTTAATTTTTCCTTTTTCACCGGGCATTATTGGTTTTTTAGGCTTTTCAGGAACTGTGCAACCGCAAGAAGATTGAATTTTATTAATAATTATCGGTTGCTCACCAACATTTGTAAAAACAAAAGTTCGTTCTCCGTTTGAACTTTTAGCAATTTTACCATAATTAATAGTTTCACTTTCAAATTTAAATTCTTGAGAATTCATTGAAAAAGAAATAAATACAATTACCAGTAAACTTCCGATTGCTTTCATAATAAATAATTTTACCGTAAAATTAAGTATAATAATTTGTTTTAAAAAATGAACCACTAATTTCCACTACTAAATAGTTAATTGTATGTTTGCCAATTAGATTTAAAAAATAATTTAAAGTATGAGTATTCCATCTAAATACGATGCAAGCCAAGTAGAAGGAAAATGGTATGACTACTGGATGAAAAACAATTATTTTCATTCAACACCAGATGAAAGAGAGCCTTATACAATTGTAATTCCGCCGCCAAACGTAACAGGAGTGTTGCACATGGGTCATATGTTGAACAACACAATTCAAGATGTGTTAATTAGACGTGCTCGGTTATTAGGTAAAAATGCTTGTTGGGTTCCTGGAACAGATCATGCATCCATAGCCACAGAGGCAAAAGTAGTTGCAAAATTAAAAGAGCAAGGAATCAAGAAGAGCGATTTAACGCGTGAAGAATTTTTACAGCACGCTTTTGATTGGAAAGATGAATATGGAGGAATTATTTTAGAACAATTAAAAAAGTTAGGAGCTTCCTGTGATTGGGAAAGAACTGCGTTTACAATGGATCCAGAAATGTCTGAATCTGTGATTAAAGTTTTTGTTGATTTATACAACAAAGGTTTAATTTATAGAGGATATAGAATGGTAAATTGGGATCCTGAAGCGAAAACTACGCTTTCTGATGAAGAGGTAATTCATGAAGAAAGACAGGGGAACCTTTATTATTTAGAATATAAAATTGAAGGTTCAGAAGATACACTTACAATTGCAACAACGCGACCAGAAACTATTTTTGGAGATACCGCAATTTGTATCAATCCAAATGATGAACGTTTTACGCATTTAAAAGGAAAGAAAGCAATTGTTCCTTTGTGTAATAGAGTAATTCCTATTATTGAAGACGAATATGTGGATGTTGAATTTGGAACAGGTTGTTTAAAAGTAACACCTGCACATGATGAAAACGATAAGAATCTAGGAGATAAACATAAATTAGAAGTAATTGATATCTTTAACGACGATGCTTCTTTAAATTCCTTCGGATTGCATTACCAAGGGAAAGATAGGTTTGTAGTGCGTGCAGAAATTTCAAAAGAATTAAAAGAAAAAGGGTTTTTAGTAAAAACTGAAGAGCACACGAATAAAGTAGGAACGTCAGAAAGAACAAAAGCAGTTATAGAACCAAGATTGTCAGATCAATGGTTTTTAAAAATGAAAGATTTAGCAAAACCTGCTATTGATGCTGTTTTAGGAGAGGACACAGAAATTAATTTATATCCGAAGAAATTCGAAAATACCTATCGTCATTGGATGGAGAATGTCCGTGATTGGAACATTAGTCGTCAGCTTTGGTGGGGACAACAAATTCCTGCGTATTTCTACGGAGATGGAAAAGAAGACTTTGTTGTAGCCGAAAATAGTGAGGATGCATTACTACTTGCTCAAGAAAGAACGAACAACTTAAAACTTACAATTAAAGACTTAAAACAAGATGAAGATGCATTAGACACTTGGTTTTCTTCTTGGTTATGGCCAATGTCTGTTTTTGACGGAATTCGAAATCCTGAAAATGAAGAAATTAAATACTATTATCCAACAAACGATTTAGTAACGGGTCCAGATATTTTATTTTTCTGGGTGGCAAGAATGATTGTTGCGGGTTATGAATATAAAGACGAAAAACCTTTTCAGAATGTTTATTTAACAGGGTTAGTTAGAGATAAACAAAGACGAAAAATGTCTAAATCTTTGGGGAATTCTCCAGATGCTTTAAAATTAATTGAAGATTACGGTGCGGATGGAGTACGAGTTGGACTTTTATTAAGTGCAGCTGCCGGAAATGATTTAATGTTTGAAGAAGACCTTTGTCAGCAAGGAAAAGGGTTTGCAAATAAAATTTGGAACGCGTTTCGTTTGATAAAAGGTTGGGAAGTGGACGCTAATTTACCACAACCAGAAACGTCTAAAATTGGCTTGGTTTGGTATGAAGCAAAGTTTCAAAAAACGTTGGCAGAAATAGAAGATCACTTTTCTAAATACCGTTTGTCTGACGCTTTAATGGCAATTTATAAATTAATTAATGATGATTTTTCATCTTGGTTATTAGAAATTGTGAAGCCAGCATATCAGCAACCCATAGACAAAAAAACATTTGATTCAATTATCAAAGTTTTAGAAAATAATTTAAAAGTATTGCATCCATTTATGCCTTTCTTAACGGAAGAGATTTGGCAATACATTGCAGATAGAACGCCAGAGGAAGCGTTGATTATTTCAAAATATCCAACAGTTAAAGACTTCGATACTAGTATTATTGCCAAATTTGAATTTGCAACTGGGGTTATTTCTGGAATTAGAACCATTAGAAAAGATAAAAATATTGCTTTTAAAGATTCAGTTGAGTTGTTTGTGATTGCTACTGAAAAGAATTCAAATGAGTTTGATGCCGTTATTCAGAAGCTAACAAATACTTCAACAATAAAATCGGTTTCAGAAAAAGTTGAAGGTGCATCCTTCAGAGTAAAATCAAATGAATATTTTGTTCCAATATCTCTTGAAAATATAGATGTGGAAGCAGAAATAAAGAAATTAGAAGCAGAATTAAAAAGAGCAGAAGGATTTTTGTTTGGAATTGCAAAGAAGCTATCTAATGAACGATTCGTCTCGAATGCGCCAGCACAAGTAATTGTCATAGAGCGAAAGAAAGAAGCAGATACAATTGCAAAAATTGAAACAATAAAGAGTAGTTTAAACTCTTTAAAATAGTTTTCAAGTAAGATGCGTTTAGAGAAAAGACAATAGGTTTTAATTCTTGCAGTTTAGCTCGGTTGATGTAAAAAAAAACTATTTTAAATGCATTTTTTAAACATCTATGATTAAATATAAATAAACCTCCAAATTTTTGGATTCATAACCATTAAAACAAGTAAACATGAAATTATTAATTATCCCCGTAACAGTTATCGCATTATTGGCAACATCTTGTGTCTCTAAGAAAAAATATGTGGCTTTAGAGAGTCAACATACACAAGTAAAAGGAACGCTTCAAAAAACAACTTTAGAAAAAGATAAGCTTAAGGCTAAATTTGATAAAATTGAAAGTAGAGTCGCTTCTTACAATGAGAAAATTAATTCTTTAGAAAGTGATAATGTATCACTAGAAAAAGAAAACGAAGTTAAATTAGATAAGGTGGGTAACGTTGCCGTTATTTCTAATAAAACACGTGAAAAAATGAGAGCAACTTTGGCAAAAGTAGCTCCTGCTGTTTTAGCTGAAGCAAAAACCTTAAAAGATTCTTTAAATCTTGCGATTTCTTATAATTTAAAAAATAAGATGAATTCAGATGATTTAGGTACTTCTGGAGATATCGACATCAATATCGATCAAACGGTTGTTATGATTTCTATTTCAGATAAATTATTATTTAACACTGCAAGTTACCGAGTTAAAAAAGGAGCTTATAAGTTAATTACTAAATTAGCAGATATTATTAAATCTGAGCCAAGTATAGACGTTATGATTGAAGGTCATACAGACTCTAGAACTATTAATAACGTAGTTGTTCAAGACAATTGGGATTTAAGTGTAAAGAGAGCTACTTCTATTGTTAGACTTTTGCAAAATAAATTTGATGTTGATGGGAGCAGATTGATTGCTGCTGGAAGAGGAGATACAATGCCTTTAGTTCCGAACACTTCAAATAAAAATAGAGCAAAAAACAGAAGAACTAAAATTGTAATTTTACCAAATTTAGATAAATTCTTTGCATTATTAGCAGAAGATTAAGGAATAGAAAAGTACGAGATACTTTTGAATACTATAAAAAAAAATGCGCTTTATGAAAGCGCATTTTTTTTGTATCTAAATTTCAGATATTTTTTTATCGTGATTTTTATAATACTGCATCATTATAAAGGAACCAATAATTGAAGACGCCATTCCTTCAATTACTAGTGTAATTGCAATTTTTGGAATTGATAAATTACCCCCAATTAAAAAAGAGTTATTCATTACATTTATAAAATCTGGATTAATAAATTGAATATAAATGATAACACCAATTACTGATAAAATTACAGCAAAGGCCGAGGTTCTTATTCCAATTCCTAAATTTATCAAATATTTTGATTCTCCATTTTTATAGATACTTTCTTTAATTGCCAGATAAATTCCGAAGATGACAAAGCCTAAGTTTAAGAATCTTAAATATGGATTTCCTTCTAATCCGAATAAAGTACATAAGAGAAAAAAACCTCCAATTAAAAGTGTAATTAATAAAGCGTGTTTGATAATAATTTTATCTGTTGACATCTGTGTTTGATTTAAGTTCTTAATTAATTATTATTTTAAGTAGCGCCTAGCATTTATTTTGTGGTGTTTTTCTAAACAAAATAATAGCCTAAAGAATACGTATTGATCAATTAACTAATAATTTGTCTGCAGTTAAAAGTATCAAACCCAACTAAAGTTACTGAAAATTTCTCATAAAACTACTTTTTTGGGAATTCAAAACTATAAAGTTTATAAATTGAAGATTAACGCTATCCATTTAAATATTACCTTTGATGCCTATAGAATGTATTTATGAAAATTATTGCAATGATTCCTGCACGATATAATGCATCGCGCTTTCCAGGGAAATTAATGAAAGATTTAGGAGGTAAATCTGTTATTTTACGAACATATGAAGCCGCTTTGCATACCAATTTATTCGACGCCGTTTATGTGGTTACAGATTCAGAAATTATAAAAGAAAATATCTCTAAAGCGGGTGGAAATGTAATAATGAGTAAAGCAGCGCATGAATGCGGTTCTGACAGAATTGCAGAAGCGGTGACGTCTTTAGATGCTGATATTGTAATTAATGTGCAAGGCGATGAACCTTTTATAGATGCACTTTCTTTATCTAAACTCATTGCTGTTTTTACAAATGACCCAAATAAAGAAGTAGATTTAGCTTCTTTAAAAGTACAAATTACAAGTAAAGAAGATATCGAGAATCCCAATAATGTAAAAGTTATTACCGATATAAATAATTTGGCAATATACTTTTCTAGAAGTGTAATTCCGTTTCACAGAGATAAAAATATTGCTGTGAAGTACTACAAACACAA
Organism: Polaribacter sp.; assembly: GCA_051277175.1. Taxonomy (GTDB): domain Bacteria; phylum Bacteroidota; class Bacteroidia; order Flavobacteriales; family Flavobacteriaceae; genus Polaribacter. The sequence continues at coordinate 70 of JBNMOF010000037.1, read as the reverse complement.
AGGCGTTTATGCGTTTAGAAAACAAGCATTGTTAGACTTCTATAAAACCCCAATGACACCTTTAGAAGCT
>JBNMOF010000036.1:0-15918 GCA_051277175.1 Polaribacter sp. | reverse complement strand
CGGCATTTGCTAAAATTTCTTTTTGATTGTCTGTGAGTGCTTGCTGTAAAGGTTGATTTTTAGCATCGTTTTCATTGTAGAAAAAGCCACTTATTTTTAGTTTTTCAGTTTTGTAAGTTGCAGATTCATAGGTAACAAAACGGGTATAGTTTCTGTCAGAATATTGGAACTCAATCCAAATTCTCATATCATTTGTAATTGGAAAAGTAGTATTGAATGTTATTTCGCCTAAATTATAATCTATTGTAAAATCTTTATTTTCTCCTTTCTCTATTTTAATTCCGTTAATATACACCTGTTCACTTCCGCCAATTATTACAATATTTGGTTCGTTATTTGCGCCAACAATTTTATAAGGACCTTGATTTCCTTCAGTACCAACAATTGTAAAAGTGTTAAATTTACCACGCACAATTGCGCCAGAAGCACTTATTTTTAAATTGTCATTTATTTTTGCTTCAACTTCAAGGCCAGAAGCCTGCTTTGTAAAAGGAGCAAAAAAACTATTTTTATTTTTTAAAGATAAGTCTCCAGCCCTTACGCGCCAATCATCGGCAAACATTTCAATAAAAATTCGATCAAAGTCTGTGATATTTTGTGAGTACCCGTTTTCTTGAATAGGAATATTCGTATCCCAAATATTTGCTTTTAAGGTTACTTTTTCAGACAGTTTCCCAGAAATTTCTAAATCTAATGCTGCATTTGTAACTGCATTTTGGTTGTTACCAGAGGTAAGTCCTCTAGAAATAAAACCTTTTGTTTGCAAACCGTCAAACAATTTTACTTCAGAAGCTTTTTTGTTGGTGGTTAAACTGTATAATTTTCCTGTATTAGTTCCATTTGGTAAAATTACACTTTCATCATAAGGCGTATATGTTTTGGTAAGAAACTCTGGAAATCTATAGTATATTATTATAATTTCTTGATATTTTTTTGCATCAATAACAAGTGTGGCATTGTTGAAATCTACAAAATAGTTAGAAGTAGCGATTGGTTTTAGTAAGGTATCTAAAACTTTAAACTGTTGCGGATTTATAGCAACAGAATCAAATTTTATAGTATCTTTTTTAATGTTAATTTTTAGAGATCTAAAATCTGTAGCTATCGTTTGAGATTGGATAGAAAATCCAATAATCAAAAATAAAAAAAAGAGATTTTTTTTCAACATCTACAACCTATACGTAACTAACGCAAAAATAGTTTTTTTAATATGTACATACCCTTAAAATAAAGAGTGTTGTTTCACAGGGTTTTCATGTGCTAATAACCATTTTTTACGCCAAATACCACCAGCATAACCTGTTAAAGAACCGTCAGAACCAATAACTCTGTGACAAGGAATTACTATCCATAGTGGGTTTTTACCAATTGCGGAAGCAACTGCTCTGATAGCTTTTACATCGCCTAAAGTGATACTTTGTTCTAAATAACTTTTTGTTTTTCCGTTTGGAATTTTCAATAATGATTTCCATACTTTCTTTTGAAAAGTGGTTCCTTTTGGATTTACAGTCAAGTTGAAATGATCTCTTTTTCCATTAAAATATCCTTCTAATTGGGTTGCGCATTCTTGCAAACAAAAAGGAGTTTTTGCATTCATCAAATGATTAGAAATGGTGTTTTCATCTAAAACTGAAATTGACTGAATTCCATTTTTGTCACCCATAATTTTTGCAGTTCCTAGGGGTGTTTTAAGATATGTGGTTTCAATTGCGAACATTATATTCCAAAAACTGCTTTGGAGTTTTGTGTTGTAATTTCTGAAACTTCTTTGAACGAAAGTTCATAGATGTCCACTAATTTGTCAACGACATTCGTAATATAAGCACTTTCGTTTCTTTTACCTCTATAAGGAGTTGGTGCTAAATACGGTGCATCTGTTTCTAAAACAATGTGTTGTATGTCTATTTCATTTAGAAAGGTATCAATCTTTCCGTTTTTAAAAGTAACAACACCTCCAATTCCTAATTTCATATTGTAAGAAATTGCTTTTAGTGCTTGTTCTTTAGTCCCCGTAAAACAATGAAATATTCCTCTTAAATCGTCTCCTTTTTCAGCTTCTAAAATTTCAAAAATTTCATCAAAAGCTTCTCTACAATGGATTGCAATTGGTAGTTTTTTTTCTTTAGCCCATTTAATTTGAGTTCTAAAAGCATCTTGCTGTTGTGTTAAAAAAGATTTGTCCCAATATAAATCGATACCAATTTCGCCAATGGCATAGAACTCTTTTTTATCAATCCATTTTTTCACATGTGCCAATTCATCTGCATAATTTTCATCTACAGAAGTAGGGTGTAAGCCCATCATTAAAAAGACATCTAAAGGATGCTCTTCTTCTAATTTGAGCATACTTTCTGTGTAAGAAGAATCTATAGCAGGAATAAAAAACCGAGAGACACCAGCGTCTTTTGCGCGCTGTATCATTTCTTTTTGATCTCCGTTAAACTGGCTGGAATATAAATGTGTGTGCGTATCTGTAATCATTATAATCGCTGATAATTTTTAGCAAAACTACAACTTAATAGAGCGTTGAAGTCTTGTTGTAAAACATTTTATAAAACGTACCTTTGCGTAAAATTTTATAAGATGACTTTTGAAGATTTAGATTTATCAAATCAACTACAATATGCAATTGACGATTTGGGCTTTGATACACCAACGCCAATTCAAGAACAAGCATTTTCTGTAGTAAGATCTGGTAAAGATGTTGTGGGAATTGCGCAAACAGGAACCGGGAAAACGCTTGCTTATATGTTGCCAATTCTTAGAGATTTGCCGTATTCTAAGCAACAGCATCCAAGAGTTTTGGTTTTGGTGCCAACCAGAGAATTGGTAATTCAGGTAGTTGAGCAGATAGCACAAATATCTAAATATATCAATACACGTGTTTTGGGTGTGTATGGTGGTGCAAACATCAATACTCAGAGACAAGCTATTATGCAAGGTCAAGATATTATTGTAGCAACTCCAGGTCGTTTATACGATTTAGCAATCAGTAATTCTTTAAAACTAAAATCTATTCAGAAATTAGTGATTGATGAAGTCGATGTGATGTTAGATTTAGGATTTCGCTTTCAGTTGATGAATATCTTTGATGTAATTCCAGAAAAAAGACAGAATGTGTTATTTTCTGCAACGATGACAGAAGATGTAGATGCCTTAATTTACGATTTCTTTAAAAATCCTGAAAAAATATCTGTTGCAGTTAGTGGAACTCCACTAGATAATATTGAACAGGTTTCGTATAATATTCCTAACTTTTTCACGAAAGTTAATTTATTGCACAACCTTTTAAAAGACAGAGAAACATATCATAAAGTACTAATTTTTGTTGGTTTTAAAAGAACCGCAGATTTGTTGTTTAAACATTTAGAAGAGGCTTTTAGTAGTGAGATTTGTGTGATACATTCAAATAAAACTCAGAATTACAGAATTAGATCTATCAAACAATTTGACGAGGGAAAAAACAGAATCTTGCTAGCGACAGATGTAATGGCGCGTGGTCTAGATTTTGATAAAGTTTCTCATGTAATTAATTTTGATACGCCAGATTTTCCTGAAAACTACATGCATAGAATTGGTAGAACTGGTCGTGCAGAGAAAGCTGGAAAAACAATCCTATTTTCAACTGAAAAGGAAAAAGAAGCAAAAGAAGGAATTGAAACATTGATGAATTATGAAATTCCTGTGTTAGAGCTGCCTGAAGAGGTGGAAATTGCTACAGCATTAACGGAAGACGAGCGTCCCAGAGAAGACCAAGGGATTTCTAAAAACAGAACTTCTTTAGAATATGTTCCTGGACCAGCATTTCATGAGAAGAGTGAGAAGAACAGCCAGGTAAATCGGGGAGGTTCTTACAGAAGAGAAATTGCGATAAAGTATAAGAAGCCAAAAACAAAAGGAGATAAAAATTACAACAAACACAATAAGAAAAAGAAAAAATAATGCAAATTTTAACGGGGCAAGAATTGCATAATTTGGCAATGAACATTGTAGGAGAGAAGCTAGAGAAAATGGGCTACGAGTTTCAAGCAATTAATAGCGCGTTAAAAAGGCACCCACAATTTGTGTTATTTAAGAAAGGAGAACAAACTATTTTTGTTTTGGTAAAGGTATCTAGTAATATGCAAAACCCAAATGAGTATGACGTTTTATGGATGGAAACTTTTAAAGACCATGCAAAAAAACAAAATGCTAAAGTTTGGTTTGCAGGAGTTGGAATTGCAAATTCAGAAAGTGTAGAAAATCCTGTTTTTAAAGACCAACCGTATTATGTTGCTTTTGAGGATTTTATCAAAATTTTAGAGTAAGTAGGTTTTAAGATTTGCGTGAACCCTTTACTATTTTTTGAGTAAAAGGAGCAAATTATTTTTTTGTCACGTATTTAATTGTCCTTATGTCTTAAATTTTACTCATTATTCTTGGTTTTTGGAAGGTGGAAATAGAAAGTTGTTTCGATGTTAGGAGTACTTTCTACGTATATTTTTCCATTATAATGAGAAATAATTTTTTCAGCAATACTTAATCCAGTTCCTGTAGATTTATTCGATTCTATAACTTGAAACATCTTAAATATTTTTTTGTGATATTTTGGATCTATTCCAATCCCGTTATCCTTGACTGAAAAAACATGGTCTTTTTCTGTTGTTTTATACCCTAATTCTATGAAACCACTTGCTTTATCGATATGGTCTAAAGCATTCTGTATTAGAATTTCAAATACTTTTTTCAACATACTTTCATCGGCAAAAAGAACAGGTAGTTCATTCTTTATTTTAATAGTAATATGAGCAGGTATGTGTATTTCATTTATTACTAATTTTGCAATTGAGTTGCTGCTAATAGTGGTATTTTTAAAAGTAGTGTTGGTAATGTTCTTGTACTGTTCAAGCTTTACTAATAGCAACTCCATTTTTTCTACTTTTTCTCCCATAAGTTGAATCGTATTAGTAGAGTCTTCTAGATTGTTAGTTTCTTGTATTTCTTCTTGAGACCAGGCTAAAAGGTCTGATACGTTTCTTAAGGAAGATTTTAATTCATGGGAAATTAAATGCGCATAATTATCTAGTTCATCTCTTTGAATTTGAAGAATAGCAGACAATGTTATTGTCTTGTCAATAATTTTTTGATCTATAATAATTTTTTTCTTAATTTTATTTTCAACAGCATCCAATAAATCATTTACATTTATAGGTTTTGTTAAATAATCTTCAGCGCCGAGATTCATACCCTTTCTAATATCTTCTTTTTCACCTTTGGCAGAAAGAAAAATTAAAGGAATACTTATTGTTTTTTTATGAGTTTGTAATTTTTTAAACATTTCAATACCATTGAGTTCTGGCATTAATATGTCTGAAATAATAAGGTCCGGATTTTCTTTCAATGCTATTTCAAAACCAATTTTTCCATTTTCAGCTTGAAAAACAGTATAATTTTCCATAACTAAAATATCGAAAATTTCTTCTCTAATGGCTAATGTATCCTCTACAATTAATATTTTATACATACTATTTCGTTTTTTTTGGAATTTTAACAATAAACGATGTACCACTTCCAATAGTACTATTCACTATTATTTCACCTTCTATTGCTTCTATAGCCTCTTTTGCAATTGACAAACCAAGACCTGTTCCCGGAATTAAATCTACATTGTGTCCTCGAGCAAAAGGCTGAAATATATTTTTTAGTTCAGATTTGTGAATCCCAATACCATAATCTATAATCGAAATAATTATGTAGTTTTTTTTAGATGCTAATTCAATACAAACTTTTTTAGCATCTGGAGAAAACTTTATAGCATTACTAATTAAATTGATAAAAATATTTCTACCCAACTTTTCATCAATAAATATATTAGATTTTTTTAACCCTTCTGCATCAATTAGCAATATTTCATGTGATTCTTTTTGAGAATTATAGACTTCTTCAATAATTTCATCAATAAAATTTCCAAAATTTATATGTACTGGGTTGTTTTTAAATTTACCTGCATCTGCTTGTCCAACAATTAAAATATCATCCAATAATTTTGTCATGTGTACCACTTGATCTTCTATTTTATCTAGCTTTTTTTCAATCATAATTGGTTCCATTTTAGCCCAGTACTTTTTAATAGAACCCGCGGCAAAATTAATTGCCGATAATGGGGTTCTAAATTCGTGAGAGGCTGTTGAAACAAATTTTGATTTTAATTCGTTCAATTCTTTTTCTTGAAGCAGTGCTTTATTTAATTTTATGGTTCTTTGATATACCTTCTTTTCTAACTCATTACGATAACCAGCCAACTCGGTAATATCTTGCCCTACACCAATAACTCCAGTAATCTCACCGTTGGCGTCACGCCGAGTGCTCGAGTTTAATAGCACCATTACGCGCTGTCCATTTTTGGTGAATAATGGGAACTCAAAATTGGCAGTTTCCTTTCCTATTAAAGCATCATCTAATACTTTTTTTACAGATTCTCGGTAATCTTCAGTAATGTAGGTTTGTACTAGGTTTTTTCCAAGTACATCCTCTTTTTTAAATCCAGTAATTTTTTCAGAGGTTTGATTCCATTCATTCACGTGTCCTTCATTATCGATACCAAAAATAGGAGCATTGGCTGTTTGAATAAACTGTCTTAATTCTTTTAAAATGGATTCTGTTTCACTACGTTTCTGAGCCAATTCTGTTATATCTTGTCCTACACCAACAACACCAATAATCTTTCCATTTGCATCTTTACGTGCACTTGAGTTTAATAATACGTTCACCCGTTGCCCATCTTTTGCAAATAAAGGAAATTCAAAGTTGGCAGTCTCTTCGCCAAGTAAAGCGTCATCTAATACTTTTTTTACAGATTTTTGGTAATCTTTAGCAATGTAATTTTGTACTAATAATTTACCCAGTACATCGTCTTTCTTAAATCCAGTAATTTTTTCAGAAGTTTGATTCCATTCATTCACGAGCCCTTTGCTATCGATGCCAAAAATAGGAGCATTTGCGGTATCAATTAATAATGTTAAATCACGAGCTACGTGTTCCATTTTAGAGCGATAATCATCGAGTTCTTTTTGAAAAGCCAGTTCTTTTTTAGCGATTGCTAATTCATTTGCCCTTTTTTCCTTTTCTTCATTTTGAAAAGCAAGTTCAGTATTGGCAAGAATTAATTCATTTGCTCTTTTTTCTTTTTCTTCATTTTGAAATGCCAATTCAGTATTGGCAAGAATTAATTCATTTGCTCTTTTTTCTTTTTCTTTATTTTGAAATGCCAGTTCTTTATTAGCAATATCTAATTCATTTGCTCTTTTTTCCTTTTCTTTATTTTGAAAAGCAAGTTCAGTATTGGCAAGAATTAATTCATTTGCTCTTTTTTCTTTTTCTTCATTTTGAAAAGCAAGTTCAGTATTGGCAAGAATTAATTCATTTGCTCTCTTTTCTTTTTCATTACTTTGAAATGCCAATTCTTTATTAGCAATATCTAATTCATTTGCTCTTTTTTCTTTTTCTTCATTTTGAAATGCCAGCTCTGAGTTTGCAAGTACTAATTCGTCTGCGCGTTTATCTTTCTCTTTATTTTGAAAAGCAAGTTCTGCATTCGCAATTGCCAATTCGTCCGCTCGTTTCGCCTTCTCTTTGCTGGCTAGAACGGATTCCTTTGTTCGCTTGTCTTTTTCTTCCCCTTGAAAAGCAAGTTTTTTATTAGCGGCATCTAAATCATCAATGGTCCGGTATAATTCTAACTCCTTTTCTAAGAGTGTGTGATTTGTTTTTCTTCGCGCTATTCTTTCTTTTTCGTAACTTTCTTTTAGCTCCATTTCAGTTTTTTCACTCTCTGTAATGTCAATAAAAGAAACACATATCCTTTTTTTTGAAATTTTCCAAGCCGAAACAAAATAATATTTTTTAAATTCTGCTCCATAATTTTTAAATCTAATGGACTGTCCTGTTTTATCAACATTGGCAAACGAGGTAAGCCAATATTCTTCTAAGGTTCCAACTACCGAAGACATTTTCTTATTTATTAATTGGTTCTTAGTTTTTTTTAGATGCTTTGCGAATGAAATATTTACATCTATAATGAGTAGGTCTGTGGGGTGGTCATTTTCATCATAAATAAGTTCTATGACCTCAACCATTTCTGACATGGAGTCAAAGATCTCTCTGTATTGTTCCTCTTTAGAAGAAGTAAGATCATTGTTTTTTAATTCTATGAGTTCTCTCTTTAATCCTTCATTTAAACGGTTACTCATTATCTTACGGTTTTTAGGCTAAATAACTGCAGTGCGCTAATCTTACGACACCTCTTTCTTTTAGATATTTACTTAGTCATCACTGTGGGCAGTTAGCTTGCTTCGTTTTAACTGAACCTTTAATAAAGCACTATTTTATCAATTAACAATTTGAGCTCGCCAAAATGTCTTTACTCTCGATAATTGATTGTTTCGTTTGTTGGTGCTTGAGTTATTAAGTTTTGTTTATCGCTGGGTACGCTGGTAAGACAAAGCTTTGGTAAGTTGAAGGAATTGTTCGGAAGATATGTTTTTTTTTTGATAAAATTGATAAAAAAGAAATCTATTTCAAAAAAACAAAAAACCACTCTTAAGAGTGGTTTTTAATAATTTTAAAGAAGTTGATAATTATTTAGCGTCTTGCTCTAGCAAATCAAAAAATTGATTTAATCTAGGCATAATAATAATTTTTGTTCTTCTGTTTTTTGCTCTATTTTCTGGGGTATCATTAGAAACCAAAGGAATGTATTGACTCCTTGCTGCTGCAATTAAACGATTGGGTTTTACACCAAATTTATATTGCAAAATTCTTGTAATAGAAGTTGCTCTTAAAGCAGATAAATCCCAGTTATCTTGAATAATATCTCTTTTAATTGGAGTAGTATCTGTATGACCTTCAATCATAACCTCCATTTGTGGTTGGTCATTTATAACTTTAGCTATTTTTTCTAAAACAGTATACGCACCGTCCGTTACATTGTAACTTCCGCTTTTAAATAATAATTTATCAGAAATAGAGATAAAAACTACTGTTTTTTCAACATTAACCTCAATATCTTCATCTTGTATACCTTGTGTTAGGTTTCTTGTTAAATGATATTTTATAGCAAGATTTAAAGAATCTTTCTGGGTCATTGCTTCCCTAACGCCGTTAATATATTTATCTTTTTCACTTAATTGAGCAATAACTGTTTTAATATTATCTGAAGAAGATTGCGTTAAAACGGTTAAGTTTTCGACTTGCTTCAATGCATTTTTTTTATCGGCTTGTAAGTATTTTATTTGCTCTGTTAAAGCGAAAAGCTTTTCATCTTGTTCAATTAAACACTTTTGTAAATTTCCTTTTACAATTGATAATTGTGCTTGCGTTTTTGTCTTTTCTGATTGCAACGCTGCAAAATCTTTTTTAGAAACACACGAACTAAATAAAATTGCGGACACTAAAATTAAAGATATTTTTTTCATTTATTTAAAGTTTTATGGTTTTATAGTATGAACAAATTTAATAAAATCAATGAACAAAAAGAACGATTAACAATAATTTGTGATAAAATTATACGCTATTTTTGTCTTTAATAACATCACTTCATGAAATACTTTCATTTTCTTCTTGTTTTCTCAATTTTTCTTGTTTTTGCAACCTGCAAAAAAGAACATTTGTTTAAAGATTATACGCTAAAAGGACTTGTTTTTGGAACCACGTACAAGATAACCTATTTAAATTCAGATACAAATTATCAAAAAAGTATAGATAGTTTGTTTTTAAAAGTGAATTTGTCATTGTCTACATATATGGAGAGGTCAGATATTTCTAAAATAAATAAAGGGGACACAGATATTATTGTAGATGATTTTTTTGTGGAAGTTTTAAAGAAATCGAAAAGAATATTTATAGAGACAGATGGTTTTTTTGATCCGACAGTGGGTAATCTTGTAAATGCCTGGGGTTTCGGACCTAAAATAGAAAAACTAAATTTAACAGAAGATCAAGTAAAACTACAAATGCAGTTTGTGGGTCTAGATAAAGTGAAACTTAAAAATAAGCGTATTGTTAAAGAGAAACCAGAAATTTATTTAGATTTTAATTCTATTGCAAAAGGTTTCGGAATTGATGTTATTGCGCGGTTTTTAGAAAGTAAAGAAATTCATAATTACTTAGTGGAAATTGGTGGAGAAATAAGAACAGGTGGTTTTAAAAAGGAGCAACAACCTTGGGTTGTGAAACTGGTGGACCCGATAGAATCTACTTCTAATTCAGGTTTTAAAAATCTAAATTTATCAAATAAATCAATGGCAACTTCAGGGAATTATAGAAAATTTAGAATTACCGATGCGGGTAAAAAGTATGTACATACAATAAATCCAAAAACTGGGTATGCTATAGAAAGTAACTTATTAAGCGTTTCTGTAATTGCAGATTTAGATTGTGCCGACGTAGATGCCTATGCAACTGCTTTTATGGCAATGGGTCTAGAGAAGACTAAATCTTTTTTGGATAAAAATACAAAATTAGAAGTGATATTATTGTTTACAAATACGGAGGGGAATTTAGAAGAGTATACTAATTATATCTACAAGTAGAAGGTTTTTTAGTTGTACTCTATAGTTTATAACAGACAGGAAGAATTTCATTCGGCATTAAACAAAATCGGTTTAGTTTTTCTAGCGGGATTTTTTTTGTATAATCTACTTCATCTACTTGAAAACCAATATTTGTTAATTTATCAAAGTAATCACGCCCATAAATTCTAACGTGATCATATTGCCCAAATATTTTTGCACGCTCCTTTTTATCAATTATAGAATTATCTTCAAAAGTTGTTGCCCTTGATACGTCTTGTGGAACCTGAAAAATTCCAAAGCCACCTGGTTTTAAAACTCGATATAATTCTTGCATTGCTTTTGTATCGTCTGTAATATGTTCTAAAACATGGTTGCAAAAAACAACATCAAATTCGTTTTCTTTAAATGGTAAATTGCAAATATCTGCTTTTACATCTGCAATCGGAGATTCTAAATCTGAAGTTGTATAATCTAGATTTATTTGCTTTCTAAAAATATCTAAAAAACACTGTTCAGGTGCAATATGTAATACTTTTAACTTCGTGTCTGCTGTAAAAAAAGAGGTTTGGTCTCTTAAAAAAAGCCACATTAAACGATGTCTTTCTAAGGATAACGTAGATGGAGAAAGTACATTTTCTCTTTGCTCACCGTAACCATAGGGCAGCATTTTTTTAAAACTTCTTCCATCTATAGGATCTGTAAAATTATCACCTTTTAAATACCAGGCAATTACGGGTCGCACTAAATAACTAGCTTTTATAAGCCAAGGTCTTGGAATGGTATTTAAGATGTGTTTAAAGAGTTTCATAATTAATTTACAGAGGTTCAAATATTTTACTGTCGAAACTCATCTTCCTCATTCGTCTCAATACCTAATGCCTCATGCACGTATTTAAAAGTAGACAATAATTCTGGTTTGCCGTTTAAAATAGCAATATCATGTTCAAAATGTGCAGAAGGTTTACCATCTAAAGTAGTAATTGTCCAGCCGTCTGAATGTTGTTTAATTTTGTGAGTTCCTAAGTTGGTCATTGGCTCAATTGCAACTACCATTCCTTCAATAAACTTTTTCCCTTTTCCTCTTTTACCATAATTTGGCATTTCTGGATCTTCGTGCATTTTTCTACCTAAACCATGACCAACGAGTTCTCTAACTACGCCGTAACCTCTATCTTCTGAGAATTTTTGAATAGCATAACCAACATCTCCAACTCTATTTCCTGCTTTAAACTCCCGAATACCAACGTATAAACTCTCTCTGGTAACGTCTAATAATTTTCTAGTTTCTACATCAATTTCACCAACAGCAAAGGTGTATGCGTGATCTCCATAAAAACCATTTTTTATAGCGCCACAATCTATAGAAATAATATCGCCTTCTATTAATGGGTTTTTATTGGGAATCCCGTGCACTACTTGAGAATTTGGACTCATACAGAGTGTGTTAGGGAAATCGTACAAACCTAAAAAACCAGGTATTGCGCCTTCTGCTCTAATAAAATCTTCTGCTAATTTGTCTAAATATAAAGTTGAAACTCCAGGTTTTACTTCTTTAGCGAGCATCCCTAATGTTTTAGAAACTACCAAAGCACTTTCGCGCATAATTTCTATTTCTTCTTTGGTTTTGATTTGAATCATTTTAAAAAAAAATTGAACCGCAAAGTTACTATAATTTAAAGAAATAGAGGGCCCAAATACGTATTTGAAGAAAGAGAAAATTCCTTTTTTTTTAAAAAATCGGGTTCGTAGTTAAAAATTTGTTTGTAAACTCTGTTCAACCAATAAAACCAAAAATATTTCTATCGTTTACAAATATATCTGCATGTATTTTTCTAGTATATTTTTTGGTTGAATTCTTCCTCAGGAAAACTTTTATTTACAGCATAAAATGCAACGTCATTATTATTACAAAAAGTAATTTCCTCATCTAATTTAGAGGCGCACCTATAGGCCCAAAGAATTAATCTATAACCTTCACTTTTAATTTCCTTAGGCTGTCAAACGCACAAAGTTGTGTAATATCAATCTTGGGATAGGCGTCTTTAGCAATGGTGCCGCCAAAATCTATCGCAATAATTAAGTGATTTCTATTTATTTACTTGCTGTTGTCGTAAGAATGTTTGTAGGCTTTACCTGAAACAATTTTTAGTACATCCTCTTCTAGCGTTTCTCGCGCATATTCGACATAACGACCAATTTCTTCACCTTTTTTATAGAAAATAAATGTTGGTACTTTTTTTATATCGAAACCGTTCTGTAAGTTCTCCGGTGTTTTTTTTGAGCGATTTACAGTAACCAACTCTAAGTTTTTAAAGTTAAAATTTGCCAATTCTAAAATTTTGTATAAATGTGGAGTTTCTCGCTTACTGTCTCCACACCAAGTGCCCATGAAACCTGTAATTTTAACATTTTTTAATGCTGTTTCTAGTGAAGAAATTACTGCATCATCTGGTTTGTACGTATCAAAATTCTCAGTAAACCAAATATCGTATGGCGCCTGATTAAAAGATTCTTTATTTGCGAAACCTACTAAATCTCCTCGTTTGTTTTTTACGGCATTTGTTTCTTTTTGTGCGCTACAAGAAGTTAATGTAATGGTAAATAAAAGTAAAAAGTAATATTTCATTTTTCTGAATTTTTATGTTTAAAGTAATGAATGCTGCGTCATTTCTTTTGGTTGCTCAACGCCCATTAATTTTAAAATGGTGGGTGCAATATCGCCTAATATACCATTTTTTATAGATTTTATTTCTGTGTCAATCAAAATGAATGGAACAGGATTTGTTGTATGCGCTGTGTGCGGCGAACCATCAGGATTCATCATTGTTTCGCAATTTCCGTGATCTGCAATTAACAAGGTAGAGTACCCGTTTTTTAAACCTGTTTCAATAACCCTCTTTGCGCAATTATCTACCGTTTCACATGCTTTAATAGCAGCTTTCATAATTCCTGTATGGCCTACCATATCTCCATTTGCGAAATTTAAGCACACAAAATCTGCTATACCTTTTTCCAAATCTTCACACAATGCATCTGTTAAATCATGTGCGCTCATTTCTGGTTTTAAGTCGTAAGTTGCTACTTTTGGCGAATTCTTTAAAATTCTAGATTCACCTTCAAAAGGAGCTTCTTGACCACCAGAAAAGAAGAATGTAACATGCGGATATTTCTCTGTCTCTGCAATTCTAATTTGTTTTTTACTTGCTTTAGACAGCACTTCTCCGAGCGTATTTTTAATATTATCGCTATTGTAAATAACGTTTATTCCACTAAAACTCGCATCGTATAAGGTAATGGTCGTAAAGTATAGTTGTAGCTTTTTCATTCCAAATTCAGGAAAATCATTTTGAGACAAGGCATTTGTTAATTCTCGTCCTCTATCTGTTCTATAGTTAAAAAATAAAACAACATCTCCTTCTTTTATTTGTGATTTTGGAGTATTATCTTTATTTGTAACAATGATGGGCTTATGAAATTCATCTGTAATCCCATTTTCATAATTTGCATTCATTGTTGCAAGTACATCTGTGCTTCTCACACCAATTCCGTTAACAATACCGTCGTAGGCTTCTTTAACTCGTTCCCATCTATTATCTCTATCCATTGCATAATAACGCCCAGTTACAGAAGCCAATTCTCCTGTGCTTTCTTTCATATATTCTTGAATATCATTTATAAAAAAGGTTCCAGATTTTGGATCACAATCGCGACCATCGGTAAATGCATGTAAATACACATTATCCACTTCATTTTCTTTTGCGACATCTAAAATTCCTTTTAAATGATTAATATGTGCGTGAATACCACCGTCAGAAACTAATCCTAACAAATGAACATCTTTCTTGTTTTCTTTGGCATATTTAAAAGTATCTACTAATACTTTTTCAGTATGCAACGTTTTTTCTTTGACTGCTTTATTAATTCTAGCCAAATTTTGATACACGATTCTACCAGCACCTAAATTCATGTGACCCACTTCAGAATTCCCCATTTGGCCTTCTGGTAAACCAACGTGTAAACCGTCTGTTCTTAGAGCTGCATTTGGATATGCGTCATATAAACTGTTTATAAAAGGTGTTTTTGCGTTGAAAATAGCAGATACTTTTGGGTCTTGTGTAATTCCCCAGCCATCTAATATCATTAAGATTACTTTCTTATTCATTTTCTTAAATTGAGCAGTAAAAATAAGAAAGTTTTTTTTGTTTTTTATATAATTTAACGAAACCGATAGCGTAGTAGGTAGCATAATTTTTGCCATGAGAAGTGATCATTAAAAGCATCCTAATTTCTTTTTCTTTGAAAATTAGAACAGAACCTCTTTATTTAATTCCTAAGCGAGTCTGAGTCTAAGAAAACCTTTAAAAATAGGAGCTACCTTGTTGTAATAAATAATAAAAAGGGAGCTATTTATTTAACAGATATAAAATATAGAATTATTATTATAATGCGTAATTTTGTGGTAATAATTCAATAAATAGATCAGTATGCACTTTCAATTGAATGATGTCACAAAAAAACTACCAAAACACTTACATAAGTTTGTTGTAAATCAACCTTATGAAGAATATACAAAGCAAAATCAAGCAGTTTGGAGATATGTAATGCGAATTAATGTCGATTACTTAAGCAAGGTTGCCCATGGCTCTTATATAAAAGGTCTTGATAAGACGGGAATTTCAACAGAAGAAATTCCGTATATGGCAGGAATGAATCGAATTTTAAAAGATATTGGTTGGGCAGCAGTTTCTGTAGACGGCTTTATTCCTCCAAATGCATTTATGGAATTTCAAGCGTATAATGTTTTGGTGATAGCGTCAGATATGAGAACTATAAATCATATCGAATACACTCCAGCGCCAGATATTATTCACGAAGCTGCAGGGCATGCACCAATTATTGCAAACCCAGAATATGCAGAATATTTAAGACGTTTTGGTGAAATAGGCTGTAAAGCTATTTCTTCGGCGAAAGATTTTGAAATATATGAAGCGATTCGTCTTTTATCTATTTTAAAAGAAAATCCAAATTCTTCAGCCAGTGAAGTGAAGGATGCAGAAGAGAAAGTAGCTTATTTACAAGATAATATGGGTGAATTGTCTGAAATGGCACAAATCCGAAATTTACATTGGTGGACGGTGGAATACGGTATGATTGGTTCTTTAGAGGACGCCAAAATTTATGGGGCAGGCTTACTTTCTTCAATTGGTGAAAGTGCTTGGTGTATGAAAGATGAGGTTATAAAAAGACCCTACTCTATAGCGGCTGCAGATATTAATTTCGATATTACAAAACCGCAACCACAATTATTTGTGACGCCAAACTTTGCACATTTAAGTTTGGTTTTAGAGCAATTTGCAAATAAAATGGC
>JBNMOF010000035.1:0-16088 GCA_051277175.1 Polaribacter sp. | reverse complement strand
ATTAATAGATTTGGGCGTTGAAAGCATTTTAACTTCTGGCAAGCAAGATAAGGCCGAAGAAGGAATTGAATTACTAAAAGAATTAAAACAACTTGCAAAAGACCGCATTATAATTCTTCCAGGAAGCGGAATTAATGCAACGAACGCTCGGGTTTTTAGAGATGCTGGATTTCATCAAATTCACAGTTCTGCATCAAAAATTATAGCTACTGAAAAGAGCGTATTCTTTGGAAACACAATACAAATAGTATCTGATATTACAAATATTAAAGAAATTTTAAAAGTGATTAAAAATGCGTAAAATTATTTTTGGAATATTATTTTTAGGTATTGTAAGTTGCAATACATTAGAAAAAGAGCTTCCATTTTTTATAGAAATAAGTAAAAATTGGCAATTTAAAGCTGTGGACTCTTTAGATTGGAAAACAGCAACCGTTCCCGGAAATATATTTACAGACTTATTAACTCATAAAGTTATTGAAGATCCTTTTGTAAAAAGTAACGAAGAAAAAGTGCAGTGGGTTTCTAAAAAAAACTGGGAATACAGAACTACTTTCACACTTTCTTCTGAAATCTTAAAAAAAGACAATCTCGAACTTATTTTTGAAGGCTTAGATACCTATGCTAAAATTTATATCAATGGAAATTATCAATTAAACACCGATAATGCATTTAAGAGGTATTCGATTTCTTTAAAAGAAATTCCTATGAAAGCGTCAAATGAATTGAGAATTGTATTTCAAAATACAGCTAATTTTGAAAACGCTGCCAAACTAAATTCAGAATATAAATTACCAGAAGGAAATAGAATTTACACTAGAAAAGCGCAATTTCAATATGGCTGGGATTGGGGACCAAAATTAAACACCTCAGGAATTTCGAAAGGTATTTTTATACACGCTTGGAATGATGTAAAATTTGAGGCTATTTTTATTCGACAAAAGGAAATCAATTCAAAAAGAGCGACATTGTCTGCTGAAATCACTATTGAAAGTTCTTTTAACAAAAACATAAGTCTTTTCACCAAAATTAATAGAGAAGTCATCTCCTCAAATATTAGCCTAAAAAAAGGAACACATACCTACAAAATTCCAATAGAGATTACAAATCCTAAATTGTGGTGGACACACAATTTAGGCACTCCATATCTATATAATTTTAAATTTCAATTGATTGATGAAGGCAAAGTAAAAGACGAAAAATCAATTAAAAAAGGAATAAGGACCATAAAACTAATCACCAAAAAAGATAGTATTGGTGAATCCTTCTATTTTGAATTAAATGGAAAAATGGTCTATATGAAAGGTGCCAATTACGTTCCACAACATAGTTTTCAAAATAAAGTAACGAACGGTCAATATAAAAAATTACTATCTGATGTTGTAGTATCAAACATGAATATGTTGCGTGTTTGGGGTGGTGGCATTTATGAAAATGATATTTTTTATGAGCTATGCGACGCAAAAGGAATTTTAGTTTGGCAAGATTTTATGTTTGCATGTGCTATGTATCCAGGAGATAACGAATTTTTAGCGAATATTCAAGAAGAGGCAGAACAACAGGTTAAAAGACTCAGAAACCACCCCTCTATTGCGCTATGGTGCGGTAATAACGAAAATGCTGAAGGATGGAAACGCTGGGGATGGCAAAATAATAGAACCGAAAAAGAAAAAGTTAAAATTTGGAATGATTACTTGGCTGTATTCGATACTATTTTACCAAATGCCGTTGCTAAGTTTAGTGACACTGATTATTGGGAAACTTCACCAAAACACGGACGTGGAAATCCTAAATACAAAACAGAGGGCGATGCGCATAATTGGTGGGTTTGGCATGATGGGTACCCTTTTGAGCATTTTGAAAATAACGTACCAAGGTTTATGAGCGAATTTGGTTTTCAATCTTTTCCTAGTTTTGAAACGATTAAGTATATCAATCAAACGGACACTGTCAACTTGAATACAAAGGCAATGAAATCGCATCAAAAACATGTAAGAGGTTCTCAATTGATTGCTGAATATATGGAGCGTGATTACAACATCCCTTCAAATGACGAAGACTATGTATATATAAGTCAGTTATTACAAGCAAAAGGAATTGTGATGGGAATTGAAGCGCACAGAAGAGACAAACCCAATAATATGGGAACTTTATACTGGCAATTAAATGACTGTTGGCCTGCAATTTCTTGGTCTAGTATAGATTACTTTGGCAACTGGAAAGCTTTACAATACAAAGCTAAAAAGGCTTTTGAAAATGTATTAATATCTTCCGTTCTTCAGGGTGACAATGTACAAACATTTGTTATTAATGACACTTTTGAACCCATTCAAGGCGTTTTAAAACAAAAAATAATTGATTTTTATGGCAAAGAAATTTGGACTCATGCTAAAGAAATTGAAGTTTTGGAAACTAGTAGCAAAAACATTTATGATTTTTCCTTAAACGATATTGATAAAAAGTCTTCTGTTTTAGTTACTGAATTTGATACCCATACATCTTTCTACTATTTTACAAAACCAAAAGATTTAAACTTGCCGAAAGGTGACATTGACAATAAAATTTTTAAAACAACAAACGGTTTTTCAATTCGATTAAAAAGTAAGGTGTTACAAAAAGAGGTGTTTTTATTCACAAAAGAAAAAGGACATTTTTCAGACAACTTTTTTGACTTAATGCCAAATGAAACAAAGGTCATAACGTTTACAAGTGAAAGCGAAACACTGAGCGATCTAAAAATAAAAACATTGAATACAATCTAACAAAGCATCTGTTCATTCTTGTAAAATTAAGAAGTGCAACAATTTTATAGTCCGAATTTTTAAAATACTTATCTAAGCAATTACAATTGAAAAGTACTCGAGGTGATATTGACTAGCAGCTGTGCTACTTATCTCAGATAAAACTGCGATTTCAAAAAACCGAGTCCATACCCTAAAAATTGCGTGCACGAAGTTATGATACTTAGAAAAGCAACTTGTCCGTTTTTATTCTGAAATAAAGAATCAAGAAAAATTAGAAAGAAATAAAATCCGTAAAAATATAGTAATTGATTAAAACCCAAAATTGCTAAAACAATACTTATATCAAATCCAATAATAAACAAACTGGGAAACCAATACGTTAGCTTTGCTGTTTTTGGATATTTTTTATTCAAAATTGGTCTTGCAGTTCCGAAACCATGGGTTTGTTTAAAAAACTGCTTTAAAGAGCTTCTGCGCTTGTGATACACAAATGCGTTTTCTATAAGTTGTGTTTCAAATCCGTTTTCCCAAAGTCGAAACGTTAAATCGATGTCTTCTCCGTTTTTCATATTAGAAAAACCTTGTGTTTTTTCAAAAGCAATTTTGGAAAGTCCTAAATTGAAACTTCTGGGTTGAAACTTACCAACTGCTTGTTTTTTACCTCGAATTCCACCTGTTGTTAAAACCGAGGTCATAGAATAATTAATGGCTTTTTGTAACGAAGTAAAACTAGCATGCGCTGCATCGGATCCTCCAAAAGCATCCGTAAAATTTTGCTTTAATGCTTTAGACACCTCAAATAAGTATTGTTTAGGAACCAACACATCCGAGTCTAAAATGATAAAATAGTTTCCTGAAGCATTTTGCATTCCGAAATTACGGCTTGCTCCTGCTCCTGTATTCTCTTTGAAAAAATATTTTATATTTAATTGCAACTTATATTTTTCAACTATAATATCACTTTTAATTGTAGAGCCATCTTCAATAATTAAAACTTCAAAATCATGAGAAAAATCTTGTTTTGTAAGACTTTCTAACAACTCGTCAATTTCATTTGGACGGTTATACACTGGAATAATTATGGAGAATGATCGTTTCAATATTTATGATGTTAAGACAGAAAATAAAATTTCATTTCCGTTGATTTCAAAACGAACTTCATCATATTTTTCTTCTTTAAATTTCTCCGCTTCTTCAACTGATATGTTATAATCTATTTTAGTTACAGCTTTATTTACTGCCTTAGAAAAGTCAGATTCAACTTTATGTTCATCAGATTCTAATTTTAATGTCTCAGTGCCGCTAATAAAAGTTAATGCACTTCCTTTTTTGCTTTTAAGATTGGTAGCACTCACCACAATTGTTTCTAAAATTAAAAAACCTCCTAATTCGTTCACTCTCAAATATAAATCACCATAATCAGAGGTTGCAAACTTTTGGATACCTGCTTTTTCGATATTCTCTTCAATTTGAACATCTACCTCAGTTCTCTCCATCAGATTAAAATTGTCTGATGCTTTAAATACCTTGTCAATTTTCTTAAAAAAACCCATCTATAAGAATTAAATTCAACCGTAAAAATAACATAAAAAAAAACAAACATTTGAATTTTCGTTTTTTTAAAGTCTATTCTTCTCTTAAACCATCTCTAAAAAATACGGCCTATTATAATATCATCAAATTCAAAGTTAAGTGGCATTGAAACTATAAGAAACCTGCGGGTAAATTATAAATTCTATTTAATGTCAAGTTCTCTAAAAGTATGCAAACACGTATCACCCAGATTAAGCGTTTTGTTTGCCCTCTTTTTTAGATATCCGTTTGATTATCACAAATTTTCATGACGTCTTGAAGACAAAACTAAAAAAGTAAATGTTTTTTATCTTCACTCAAGATCAACGCTCAGCAAGAAATAGCTTCACATAAAACTACTCAAATTTATCCATGACAGCATCACTTACACCCATATTAGAAAATCCACCATCATGAAATAAGTTCTGCAATGTGACTTTCTTTGTTAAATCTGAAAACATAGAAATAGTATAATCTGCACATTCTAAAGCAGTGGCATTTCCTAAAGGACTCATTTTTTCTGAATATGCAATAAAACCATCAAATCCTTTAACTCCAGTGCCTGCCGTTGTTGGCGTTGGAGACTGCGAAATGGTGTTTACACGTACTTTGTGATCTCTCCCAAAAAAGTATCCAAAACTTCGTGCAATAGACTCTAAATAAGCCTTATTATCTGCCATATCATTGTAATCTGGGAAGACCCTTTGAGCAGCCATATAGGTCAGCGCAACAATACTTCCCCATTCATTCATCGCTTTTTTCTTATATAAAACGTTCATTGTTTTATGAAAAGAAACTGCAGAAACATCCCATCCTTTTGTAGTAAAATCATAGTTAGGATCCGTATACGATTTTCCTTTTCTAACGTTTACAGACATACCAATAGAATGTAACACAAAATCGATTTTACCACCTAAAACCTCCATTGCTTTTTCTATAAGATTCTCTAAATCTTCTATTGAAGTTGCATCTGCCGAAATTATTTGAGCACCTGTTTTTGCTGCGAGAATTTCTAATGTTCCCATTCTAATTGAAGCTGGTGCATTTGTTAAAACAAACGTAGCCCCTTCTTCATGCGCTCTTTCTGCAACCTTCCATGCAATTGAATGTTCATTTAGTGCACCAAATATGATTCCTTTTTTTCCTTTTAGTAAGTTGTACAATGTGTTGTTTTTTAGATATTTATCTGAGGTTAATGAATCGGAAAATAATTTAACTCCTTTTTCACTTAATGGCTAAAAATAAAAAAAAGGCATCTAAAAGATTTGAACTTTCTTTTTATAGCTTTTCAATTAATTTAAACTATAATTCAATAATTCTTTCGCGTGTATCAGCGCAGAATCCGAAATATCTTTTCCACTTAACATCTCTGCAATTTCAATAATGCGCTCTTCTGAAGATAATTCTTTTAAATTTGTAGTGGTAACTCCCTTTACTTCTTCTTTGTAAACCTTATAATGATTGCTTCCTTTTGCCGCAATTTGAGGTAAATGGGTAATTGCAATTACTTGCATATTCTTACTCATTTGCTGCATAATAGCTGCAATTTTATTAGAAACTTCACCTGACACACCCGTGTCTATTTCATCGAAAATAATCGTAGGCAATTGTGTGTTTTCTGACAACACTTTCTTTACAGAAAGCATGATTCTAGACAATTCTCCACCAGAAGCAACTTTTTTAAGTTCACCAAAATTCCCGCCTTTATTTGCTGAAAAAAGAAACTCTAATTCGTCCTTTCCATTACTGAAATAAGAAGTTGTTAATTTTGCTTTAATAGAAAAACGAGCGTTCTCCATTCCTAAATCTGTCAATAGAAACTCTAATTCTTTTGTTAATTTTGGAATCGCTGTAGTTCTTGCCTTCGATATTTTTTCTGCTACGGAGTCTAATTTTACAGAAATAGATTTAATTTCCTCTTTTTTCTTATTATGTTCATCTTCGGCAGATTCTACTTGTCTTACTTTGTCAGATAATT
Organism: Polaribacter sp.; assembly: GCA_051277175.1. GTDB lineage: Bacteria > Bacteroidota > Bacteroidia > Flavobacteriales > Flavobacteriaceae > Polaribacter. Next base: position 9,794 of record JBNMOF010000035.1, on the reverse strand, counting down.
TTTCCAAAATCACTAATAATTCTTCGTTAGAGTTTACAGCATGTTTCTTTTGAAGATTGTACAATAACTGCAATCGATCATTAATTTCTTCTGCTTCATTCGGATTAAAATCTACATTTTCATTCGCATTTTCTAATTCAGAAACAACATCATCCATCTCTATTTTTATAGAAGTAACTCTGTCTGCTAACTCTTTGTACTCCTTTGAAAAGGAAGCAATTTTAGAGATTTTAAATTCTAAAGAATTTAATAAGTTTTGAATACCAATTTCCTCATTTATAGAAATTTGCAAGCTTTCCGACAGGTTAACTTTTATATCTTCTATATTATTTAATTTCTCTAAGCTTTCCTCTAATTCGGATTGTTCATCCAATTTAATTACAGCCTCCTCTAGCTCTGTAAACAAATGCAAATTATAATCATATTGCTGATTTGCTTCTTTTTGAACTGTTTCTAGGATTTCTAATTCTTTTTTCAAAGCATTTAACTGCGTAAAACCTCTCTTATAAGAGGCAATCCTATCCACATTTTTAGCCAAAGCGTCTAAAATATCAAACTGAAATTTTGCATCCGATAACTGCATGGTTTGGTGCTGTGAATGCACATCAATCAACTTAACTCTTAATTCATTTAAAACAGATAAAGTAACTGGTGTATCATTTATAAAAGCTCTTGATTTACCAGAAGGAAGAATTTCTCTTCTTATGATAGTTTCTACCTCATAATCTAAATCTACAGAAATAAAAAATTCTTGCAAATTGTAATTGGAGATGGCAACTTTTGCCTCTACCACGCATTTAGTTGATGTATCTTTTAATGAGGATAAATCTGCTCTATTTCCTAAAACCAAGCCTAAAGCACCTAATAGAATCGACTTTCCCGCACCAGTTTCACCTGTAATAATGGACAAACCAGAAGAAAAATCTATACTTAAATGATTTATTAATGCGTAATTATTTATGGATAATTGTGTAAGCAAATTGACTAATTTTTAGAAGTTAAAATTAATGAAAATTTGTTGAATTTAATCTAACTTTCTCCACTTAGAATTGTTGTTTGGAGAAATTTTTCTGACAGTTTCTATCAAACGTTGTTTTTTTCTTGTTTGTGTCTCTTCAGAGTACATACTTACAATTTCATCTGCTTTTGCATCAAAAAATAATCTAATCAAATAATTACTAACTGTCTTGTTATAAATATTCTCTAGGCCTATTACACTATCTTCAATATTTTGTTGTCCCGAAGATTTTGAATTTACTAAGTTATCAAATCCGTTTCTGTGATATGTATATAGTGTATTTCTAAATGCTTTTAGTTTCGGAGCTACTAAATTATCTATTAGTAAATATCTATTTTGTTTCCCGACCACATTTTGCCAGGAAGAAAGACCGCTTTGTTGGGCCTGCAACATCACGTTTTGAGCTTCTTTTAATTCTGTTTCTCCACCAAGTTTAGAAAATGTATCTGCGTCCAATCCTAAAATTATATTTGCATAAAAAACAATAGTAGACACTAGGTTGCTATCAAAGGAATTTTTATTATAAATTAAAGGATCAAACTCATTGTATTTAAAATTAAATTCATTATCCTTTATATTTAATATTGGTGATGCATAACTAGAACTATAAATAGGTCTTGTAGATTGCACTTGCAGCGTTGCTGTAAAGTTATTATTGTTTCTTGAAGTAATAATAATTGTCATTGCACAATTAACCCGTTCTTCTGGTTCTACAGCTCTATCTGTCCATTTTGTTTGATTGATGTATTCATTTAAAGATTGCTGTAAGGTTGTAAATACTTGTTTGTTAGAGCCTGCGATTTGATCTGAGTTTATAGTAACTAAACAGTTTAATTCTTGCGCATTGAAGCTAAATGCTGAAACTAGTAGTATAAAAAGTAATGTTAATCTATGCATATTCAAAATTTAGATTTTTAGATTTCGTAACCACTTGAGACAAAATTTTACACGATTTAATAAATCTTGCTGCTATGTATTTTGTTTCTTAATGCTGTATAAAATCTCATTCACAATATCTACTGCAACTGCTGCTTTAGATTTTAATTCGAACGTTTTTAATGAGAAATCTTTATCAATAATAGTAATTTTATTTGTGTCTGTTGCAAAACCTGCACCTTTATCTTGTAAAGAATTTAAAATAATAGCATCTAAATTCTTTCTTTTTAGTTTGCCTTTTGCATTCTCTATCTCATTATTAGTTTCTAAAGCAAAACCTACCAAAAATTGATGTTTTTTAATTGCACCTAAGGATGCTAAGATATCTTTTGTGGGTGCTAACTCAATCTCTAACGGAGCATCTGTCTTTTTTATTTTCTGAGTGGCGCTATTTTTTGGCTTATAATCCGCTACCGCTGCAGAAAGTATCGCAATATCTACTTCATTAAAATAGTGATGCGCTGCGGTATACATTTCTTCAGCAGAAATTACATCTATTCGATGCACCAAAGAATGTTTTATACTTTGACTGCTTGGACCTGAAATTAAATAAACCTCAGCACCTAGATTTGCTGCAACATTTGCAATTGCAAATCCCATTTTCCCTGAAGAATAATTTCCAATAAAACGAACAGGATCAATGGCTTCGTATGTTGGGCCAGCCGTTACTAATACTTTTTTTCCTTTTAAAGGTAATTTTTCAAGGATGTCGTTTTCTATAAACGATACAATGTCTTCGGGTTCGGCCATTCTGCCTTCACCTACCAAACCGCTTGCAAGTTCGCCTGATGTTGGAGGTATTAACACGTTGCCAAAATTTTGTAATTTTTTTAAACTTTCTTTAGTAGATGGATGCAAGTACATATCCAAATCCATCGCCGGTGCAAAATAAACAGGACATTTGGATGATAAGTAGGTTGCCAACAGCAAGTTGTCGCAAGTACCGTTTGTCATTTTAGACAGCGTATTTGCTGTTGCGGGTGCAATAAGCATATAATCTGCCCACAGACCTAGCTCCACATGGTTGTTCCACAATTCATTTTCATTCTCCTTAGAATAAAAGGTCGAATGAATGGGATTTTTAGAGAGTGTAGAAAGTGTGAGAGGTGTTATAAAATCTTTAGACGCAGGAGTCATAATAACTTTGACCTCTGCGCCTAATTTTATAAATAAACGAACTAAACTAGCCGTTTTATATGCTGCAATTCCAGCAGTAATTCCTAAAAGAATTTTCTTTTCTTTTAAGACAGACATTACTCTGTTTCTGGAGTTCTGTGATATACTTTATCGTTTAACCACTCTTCAATAGCCATTGCAGTTGGCTTTGGTAATCTTTCGTAAAATTTAGAAACCTCTATTTGCTCTTTATTTTCGAATACTTCTTCTAAAGAATCGTTGTAGGTTGCAAACTCTTCTAACTTATCTACTAATTCATTTTTTAAGTCAGAATTAATTTGATTCGCTCTTTTAGCGATGATAGAAATTGCCTCATAAATATTTTTAGTTGGCGCTTCAATTTCATTTTTGTCGTAAGTAATGGTACTTAACGGTGCTTTTGTATCTTTATAATCCATCTCTATAATTATTTCTTTTGTAAATTTTGGAATTCTTTTTGCTTTGCAACCAAAGCATCAATTCTTGTTTTTTGGTCTTGTAATGTTGCTAACATTAAATTTGAATCTTCCATAAATTGAGATTCCGGAAAGTTTTTCTCTAACTTTGAATATGCTTCAATAGCAACCTCTATTCTTTCTTCCTTTCTTCTGTCTGTACTTTTCAAAACAAAATCATGTGCAGCTTTTAATCGGTAATACAACGCTTCCTCCTTAAATTTAGTTCCTAAAAAATCTTCTAATAAATTATCAAAAGCCTGAATTGCTGCTTTATAATTTCTTAAATCGTAATCTGCAGTTCTATAATATGTCTTTGCTATTTCAAAATACTTCTTCTCTAGTTTTGCTCTTAATTCAGAATAATATTTATTTGCCTCATCTATTTTATCAGAGTCCGGATACATATTTATAAAATCTTGAAACGATTCTAAAGCTTTATTTGTATCTGTTGGATCTATACTAAAACGCGGTGAAGCTAACTTATAACTATATGCAGATAAAAATGCTGCTTCTTCTTTTTTAGAACTTTTTAAATAATTCTTTGTGAATCGATCAAAATAATAACCTGCAATACTGTAATTTTTTTCGTTAAAATTAGACTGTGCAACCATGAATTGAATACGCTCCATTTGAGGTTTCCCCCTATAGGTTGGTGTAATTTTCTCGAATAAGCGCAATGCTTTACTGTAGTTTTGAGCTTCGTACATTTTTACAGCCATTTTATACTGCTCTTCAGAGGTACCTTTATTTAATACTTTTTGGTATTCACCACAAGAAGATAGTAGTAAACTAAGTACAAATAAATACGCTAAATTTTTAATTTTTTGCATCGTGCAAAATTAGTGATTAATAATGGATTAATAAAACGTTTTTTAACACAGTTCATTGTATACTGCAATAACCTAAAAAAAAAAGATTAAAAAATCAATGTAGATCCTAAAAATTTGTTAATCTTAAAAGAGGCTCAGTCCCCTTTTAATTATCATTATCAAAAGATTGAATCCCTTATGCTCCCTTGTTTAATTAATTTTAACCAAACGATTCTAAAGATACAATTTTCTTCGGTTTGTAGCTGCAATAGACCCCAAATCTAAAAGGTCTTTACAAAATTTGTAATTTTCTCATGCAGTCCCAAAGATGCCTTTACCAATGGCAAACGCACTTCGTTCCTACAGATTCCTAATTCCTGTAAAACCGTTTTTATTCCTGCTGGATTATTTTCTTCAAAAATATAATCGACAATTGCCATCATTTTAAAATGAATTGCATAGCCTTCTTTATTTTTATTTTCTAAACCACAATTAACCATAGTTGAAAATTCTTTTGGATATGCTTGCCCTATTACAGAGATAACTCCAGCACCTCCTGCTAATATGATTCCCAAAGCCAAATCATCATCACCAGAAATAATTAAAAAATCTGACGGTTTATTTTTTAGCAACTCTAAATATTGTTGCATGTTGTTACCAGCCTCCTTTACACCTACTATATTTTTAAAGTCATTTGCCAAACGAATGGTTGTTGTAGCATCCATATTTTTTGCAGTTCTGCCAGGAACATTATACAAAATAATTGGTTTTTTTGTAGCTGCTGCTATTGCTTTGAAATGCTGATAAAAACCTTCTTGTGTTGGCTTACTGTAATAAGGTACTACAGATAAAATACCATCAATATTACTTAGATCTGTTGTTTTTATATCTTTTACAACTTCTAATGTGTTGTTCCCTCCGATTCCCAAAACCAAAGGAACTCTTTTTGCATTTGTTTTTACAATAAGTGCTATAATTTGAGTTTTTTCTTCTGAACTAATCGTTGCACTTTCTGCAGTTGTGCCATTTATTACTAAATAGTCTGTGCCGTTTTCTATATTGAAGTTCACCAACGCAACTAGTGCATCAAAATCTATACTTAAATCTTCTTTAAAAGGGGTAATTAAGGCAACTCCTGTTCCTATAAACTTTTGCATGCTATAAATATTTAGAATTGCAAAACTACACTTTTAAGATTGATTTTTTTACAGGATTTAGTAATGAATGGAAAGAATACACAACTTTAAAAGGAAAGTTTAATTTTATAGTTTTTCAAGCATTTATTCTCAAAATGAAAATAAAATGAACACTTTTATTTTGTTGCTAGTTCTAATAAGATAAACTGATTTAATTGTTTCCCATATAACTGAAAATTGTCGTCTGAAACTAATAACAAAGATCGGTTTCCGTTCTCTAAAATTGGACCAAAAGTAATGCCTTCTATGTTATCTATAATTCCTGCTGTTAATTTGTTTTTTAAATCTTCAAAATCAATAAGTAACCGTTTTTTTAAAACTGTATATTTCGATTTATTTAAAGCATCTATGTCTAAAATATTTGTTGTTTCTGAAGTAATTTCTGCATCAAAAATTCTGACAATATTACCATAAGCACCATAACCACTTTGATAGGTTCTTTCAATAATGAAAAAACGGTTTTTCTCATATTCTAAAATTGCAGTAACTCCGTTTAAATTGACATCTCCTTTTGCAGGCTTTGTGATTTCTTCTAATTGATATGCAAATTGCTTCGTTGCTTTTTCAGATGCAGCGTCAAAATAGGTAATTCTAACTGGAGATTGTGTTTTTGTAAATGTTGGTTCTTCACCATCCTCTCTGAAAGGTGCTTCCATAACAGACCAAAAACCTTTTTCAGCTATTGCTTTAGAGGAACCTTCTAAAACGCCATTGTGTTTTATATTTTCTAAATTTTGTAGGCTTTTTGGAAGTGGATACTCAGAAATAAATTTCCCAGAAAAGTCTGTTGTAAAAATAGTGGGTCTTTTTCCAAGGTTAATAGCACCTTCACTAGAAAAATTAATATGTTGTTTTTCTTCGTCTATAAAAATGGATTCTAAGTCTAAACTATTTTCTTTGTAAAAATTAGTAGTGGAATCATTCAAAAAAATAACAGCTTCAAAATTAATGCTTGTTATTTTTCTTTTATCAATATTAATTTTAGCCTTTAAAAATCTTGGTTTAATTATATCATCTACCACAAGATAATAAAACCCATTGCTGTAGTCTACTCCAGAAAGCCCGCCAATTGGCGTGTTATTAAACGAAACACTATCTTTTAAAATATACTCACTTAAAAAATTTAATTGTATATCTTTTCCTTTTTCACAAGAAAACGCACTACTAATAAAGATCAAAAAAACAACTATTCTTTTCATATTTATGAAGTTTTTATACCTTTTTAAAACTTTCTTCTGTTGTCGTCAGATTTTGTATCTATCAATTTATTGTAAGGATCAATACCTACTTCTGTGGGTTTTTCGTCTACAATTAAAGTAATCTTATTATGTATCTCTGTAATTTTATGTTTCTTAAAATACAATTGCTTTTCTTTCTTTTTTCCGTCTATTTCCTCTTCAGAAAAGATACCCAAATCTATATAATCTGCCAATGGTACAGACAAGAGAGGTTTGCTCATTTTATCTGTTTTATAGCTTAAAGTATCTCCTACTTTTTCACCATAATACTTTTTCCCTTTTTCATTATTTCTATATTTAGAAACTTCAAACGCTATCTCTACCTGATATTTACCATTTTCTAATTCAGTAGATTTCACGTCTACAATTCTATTTTTATAAAGCGTAATCGTTTCAAACATGTCCTTCAATACATATTTTAATGAATCTGGAGTCACTTCTTTTATATACTCCAACATTTCTATAGAGGTTGTATACGGTGGTTCTTGAAACTTGACTTTATCAACATATTTTTTCAACGCTCCATTTAGTTTCTCTTCTCCAATATAATCACTCAAAGCGTAGAAAACTAAAGAACCTTTTTGATAATGAATATACCCTTGACCATCATTATACATTAAAGGGTTTTCTCTCTTAGTTTCTAAGGTTCTCTGCGTTAAGTAACCATCTAAAGCCTCTTTTAAAAATACACGCATTTTAGGCTTTCCGTGTTGATGTTCTAATACTTTTAAGGAAACATATTCAGACATACTTTCAGATAGCATCGTGGCTCCCAAAACATCTGCTCCAATTACTTGATGCGCCCACCATTGATGTGCAACTTCATGCACAGTAATTGCAAATGGATAATCTACACCATTGTCACTTTCTTCGTCTACATCTGCAATAAAACCGAGTCCTTCTGAAAAAGGGATTGTATTTGGAAAGGATTGCGCAAAACCACCACCAGTTCTTGGAAATTCGATAATTCTAACTTGTTTATGTTGATACGGACTAAAGTACTTCGCATTGTAAGACAAGGAAGCTTTCATTCCTTTAAGCATTCTGTCTAAGTTAAAATCATGCGGTTTGTGATAATAAATCTCTAAGTTAATGCCTTTCCATAGCTCCTTTTTAACTTCATATCTCGCAGAGATAAAAGCATAAAAATTCAAAATTTTACTATCCATTTTATAATGGAAGTATTTACGATCGCCTTCAATCCATTCTTTTTGTAAATAACCAGGTGCAATCGCAATTTGATCTTTTGAAGTAGAAACGGTGGCCTCAAAATTAATCCAATCTGAATCTTTTGAAATATAGGTGTTTCCTAAAGCTGTTGAATCTGATGGCTGAGGGCGCAAATTATTGGATGGTAAATCATATTTTTTACGGGTTTTATTATCTGTTAATTCTCCCCTAGCCACATATCCTAAGTTTGGAAACATAGATGAATTATTAATAAATGTTCCATTTTCTCTTATAGGAGATTTCTTTTGAAACATGGTATTTTCCCTACTCTTTACGTTAATGGTTAGCAGTAAAGTATCTCCTGGTTGTATTTTTTCATCAAAATGATAAATATCAAAATTAAAAATACTGTCTTCTAAAACTAGTAGATTCGGTTTATTAAACTCAAAGGTATTTTCTAAAGAATTATGATTTAAGAAAATACTGTCAATAGCTTCGTCTGTCTTATTTACCATCGTGTAAATTGCACTAGCTTTATACGTTTTTTTCTTCGGATAAAGATGCACATCTGCAATTACAGCTACAATTCTGGGTTGCTTATAATCTTCATATTTTTTATAAGTTTTTTCCCATTTAACTGCATTTAATTCTGCTTGTTTTGAACTCGAATTTTTATCGTCAGATTTTGTTTCAAAATAAATAGTGGCTCCTAGCGCTAAAAAGGCATTTAATACAACAACTAAAATTACTATTTTCGGTTTTGTCCAACGTTCTCGTGCAATGCTGATTCTCTCTGCAAAAGAACTTGGTAAACCTCTTACCCACATTACAATACTTAAGATTAACAGCAGAGTTCCACCTAAAATCCAATATAATTTATACCACAAATATCTAGACAAGTCAGAACCATAACCATTCATGTCTGAATAACTAAAACTGGGTCCTTCATTGTACTTAAAGATTGATAATTCGATCCCTATTAAAGATAAAAAAGGTGTTCCAATAGCGATTATCAAGAGAATAAAAAATCCTAAATATTGGTTTTTAACTAGGGTTTGAATAAAAATTGCTAGCAATGCCCAAACTATATAGTTCAAGAATTTTAAGCCAAACAATTCTTTTAAATAATGACCGATTTCAAAATCATAATATCCTTGATATATTTGAAACAGCATACCAGAAACCATAATTACCGCTAATAAAACAAGTTGCATTTTTAACAATGCTATTAATTTCGAAAACAATAAGGTCCAATTGGGTATTGGTGTACTATCTACCAGATGATTTATATTCGCCGTATTTGCTCGTTGCACTAAGATTCCTGCATATAGGAAGGTACATACGTTTATGACTAATAAGCTAAAAATGCTTCCACCTGCTAACATTTGCCAAGTTACAGGCAACGTGTCTGTTCCAAAAATTTCACCTGAACTAAATAAAGTTCCAACCAACAACAAAACACCAACCACTAGAATACAAATAAATGGTAAACTTTTAAAAATGTATTTAAAATCGAGGTTAGACAAGTTCCACATCGTTTTTAAATTTTGAATAAAAGAGTAATCATGTGATACTTTTGGTAAAGTAATCCTTGTAATTCCACTAAAATTTCTTTTCGTAACTCTTTCTGATTTCGTTTTTCTAAAAGAAATAGAAATCGCGTTTTGACTAAACTTAAAATATTTAAAGACCAATCCAAAAATTAATGAAGAAATAGTCAACCACAACAAACGGTTATAGCTAATTAATTCTCTCACAGGTATTTGTAGTTCGTTTTGTTCAGAAACTGTCCAATACTTAGTGTAATAAGCAGC
>JBNMOF010000034.1:0-16692 GCA_051277175.1 Polaribacter sp. | reverse complement strand
TAGAGCTTGTAGATAAATTAGTAGGAGTACAACGTGTTACAAAAGTAACGAAAGGTGGTAGAGCATTTGGTTTCTCTGCGATTGTAGTAGTTGGCGATGGAAACGGTGTTGTTGGACATGGTTTAGGTAAATCTAAAGATGTAGCTTCAGCAATTGCAAAAGCAATTGAAGACGCTAAGAAGAATTTAGTTAGAATACCTATTTTAGATGGTACATTACCTCATGAGCAAAAAGGTAAATTTGGTGGAGCTAAAATTTTCATCAAACCTGCTTCTCCTGGTACAGGGGTTATTGCTGGTGGAGCAGTACGTATGGTGTTAGAATCTGTAGGTGTGCATGACGTTTTGTCTAAATCTCAAGGATCTTCTAATCCTCACAATGCTGTAAAAGCAACTTTTAATGCATTATTACAATTACGTAGTGCATTATCAATAGCGAAGCAAAGAGGAGTATCTTTAGAACAAGTATTTAACGGATAAATCTAAGAACGATGGCAAGAATTAAAGTTACACAAGTAAAAAGTCAAATCGGGCGTCTTCAGAGTCAAAAGAGAACTTTAGAGGCTTTAGGTTTACGTAAAATGCACCAAACTGTTGAACATGAGGCGACTCCTTCAATTATAGGTATGGTGAATACAATTAAACACTTAGTTTCTTTCGAAGAAATTAAATAAGATTTATAAAAAAATGAGTTTACATAATTTAACACCGGCAGAAGGTTCCATTAAAAAAGGAAAAAGAATTGCAAGGGGTGAAGGATCTGGAAAAGGTGGTACCGCGACAAGAGGTCACAACGGACAGAAATCTCGTTCTGGTTATTCTAAAAAGATAGGTTTTGAAGGGGGACAAATGCCACTTCAAAGACGTGTACCTAAATTTGGATTCACTAACATAAACCGCAAGGAATATCAAGGGATCAATTTAGATAAATTACAATCTTTAGTAGATAACGGACAAATAACGGATACAGTAACTTTAGATATTTTAATAGCTAATAGATTGGCGCGTAAAAATGAGCTAATTAAGATATTAGGTAACGGAGAATTGAAAGCGAAATTAAGTATAACTGTACATAAGTTTACAGCATCAGCAAAAGCGGCTATCGAAGCAGCTGGAGGTGAAGTTGTATCTTTGTAAGAACACGTAAATGATGAAATTTATTAATACCCTCAAGGACATTTTTAAGATTGAAGAATTAAAGAACAAAATTCTTCTTACTATCGGTTTAATTGCTGTGTATCGTTTTATGGCGGCTGTTCCATTACCTGGAATAGATCCTTTACAACTTTCAGCTTTAAAAGAGAGTACTTCTGGAGGTCTTTTAGGATTATTGAATGCATTTACAGGAGGGGCATTTGCTCGGGCGTCAGTAATGGCTCTTGGTATAATGCCATACATTTCTGCATCTATTGTAGTTCAGTTAATGGGAATTGCGGTTCCTTATTTACAGAAATTACAAAAAGATGGAGAAAGTGGTAGAAAGAAAATTACACAAATAACACGATGGTTAACGATAGCGATTACATTGGTGCAAGCACCAACATATATTACAGCTATTAAAACTCAATTTAATTTGCCACCAGAAGCTTTTTTAGTAGGAGGTATTACTTTTTGGGTTTCATCAATCATTATTTTAACTGCGGGAACAATTTTTGCGATGTGGTTAGGAGAGCGTATTACAGACAAAGGAGTTGGTAACGGAATTTCATTATTAATTACTGTAGGTATCATCGCTAATTTTCCAGCAGCATTCTTGCAAGAATTTGTTTCAAAAACAACAAATGCAGGTGCGGGTGGATTAATGATGGTTCTAATTGAAATTATTGTTTGGTTTGTTGTAATTTTATTAACTGTTCTATTGGTAACTGCTGTTCGTAAGATCGCAGTGCAGTACGCAAGAAGAACGGTTGCAGGAAGTACACAAAATGTTGCAGGTTCGAGAGATTACATCCCTTTGAAGCTAAATGCAGCAGGTGTTATGCCAATTATATTCGCACAAGCAATTATGTTTTTGCCGCTAGCTTTAGGTCAAAGATTTCCTGCGTTGGTAGGTTTAACGGATCCTAATGGTTGGCAGTATAACGTTATATTTGCATTGTTGATTATCATTTTTAGTTATTTCTATACAGCAATTACGATTCCTACGAATAAAATGGCTGAAGATTTAAAAAGGAGTGGTGGTTTTATCCCTGGGATTAGACCAGGTAAAGATACTGCGGATAGATTGGATAGTGTATTGTCGAGAATAACGTTTCCAGGATCGTTATTTTTAGCAGCCTTATCAATTTTACCAGCAATTGTAGTTCAGTTTGGAGTACAACAAGGTTGGGCAATGTTTTATGGAGGTACTTCATTAATCATTATGGTTGGTGTTGCTATTGACACAATTCAACAAATTAATTCGTATTTACTAAACAATCATTATGATGGTTTAATGAAGGCGGGGAACAGCAATAGAAAATCGAATAAACAATAATATGGCTAAGCAATCAGCAATTCAACAAGACGGAACTATTACAGAAGCATTATCAAATGCTATGTTTCGTGTGGAATTAGAAAATGGACATATTGTAACGGCACACATTTCTGGTAAGATGCGCATGCATTATATCAAATTATTACCTGGAGACAAGGTGAAATTGGAAATGAGCCCATACGATTTATCAAAAGCAAGAATTACTTACAGATACTAATCAAAAAACAAAACAGATGAAAGTTAGAGCATCAGTTAAGAAAAGAAGTGCCGACTGCAAGATAGTGCGCAGGAAAGGCAGATTATACGTAATAAATAAACAAAATCCTAGATTTAAACAAAGACAAGGGTAATGGCAAGAATAGCAGGTATTGATATTCCAAAAAACAAAAGAGGGGTTATTGCTTTAACTTACATCTTTGGTATTGGAAGCAGCAGAGCTAAAAAAGTTTTAGCGGAAGCAAAAGTAGACGAAAGCATCAAAGTTCAAGATTGGACTGATGATCAAATCGCAGCAGTTAGAGAGCAAGTAGGATCTTTTACAATTGAAGGAGAATTACGTTCGGAAGTTCAGATTAACATCAAACGTTTGATGGATATCGGTTGTCAAAGAGGAATACGTCATAGACTTGGCCTTCCTTTAAGAGGACAAAGAACAAAGAACAACTCTCGTACAAGAAAAGGTAAGAGAAAAACTGTAGCTAACAAGAAAAAATAAGTTAGACAAGTAATAAAGATCTAATAATGGCCTCGATGCCAAAATGTTAGAAAACTAAATTACTAAAACTGAATAATTATGGCAAAAGCAAGTTCAAAAAAACGTAAAGTTATAATTGAAGCTGTTGGAGAGGCGCACGTAACTGCATCTTTTAACAATATCATTATTTCTTTAACAAATAAAAAAGGTGACGTAATTTCATGGTCATCTGCAGGTAAAATGGGTTTCAGAGGTTCTAAAAAGAACACTCCGTATGCAGCTCAATTAGCAGCAGAAGATTGTTCAAACGTTGCAAAAGAAGCAGGTTTACGTAAAGTAAAAGTGTATGTAAAAGGACCAGGTAATGGTAGAGAATCTGCTATCAGATCAATACATAATGCAGGTATCGAAGTAACAGAAATTATTGACGTTACACCAATACCTCATAATGGTTGTCGCCCTCCAAAGAGAAGAAGAGTATAATTAAATATTTTAACCAATTAGGAATTAGATTATCGAAGGATTAGCCTTAATTCATAATCCCTAATTAAATAAACACGAAATGGCAAGATATACAGGACCAAAAACTAAAATTGCTCGTAAATTTGGCGAGGCAATCTTTGGAGAAGATAAAAACTTCGAAAAAAGAAATTACCCTCCAGGACAGCATGGAAATGCAAGAAGAAGAGGAAAAAAATCTGAATATGCTACTCAACTTATGGAGAAGCAAAAAGCAAAATATACGTATGGTATATTAGAGCGTCAGTTTAGAAACTTATTTAAAGATGCATCGTCTTCTCAAGGGATTACAGGTGAAATCTTATTACAATTGTGTGAATCTCGTTTAGACAACGTAGTTTACAGAATGGGAGTTTCTAAATCTAGAAGTGGTGCACGTCAATTAGTTTCTCACAGACATATTACTGTTAATGGAGAGTTAGTAAACGTACCTTCTTTTAGATTAAAAGAGGGAGATGTTGTTGCTGTTAGAGAAAAGTCTAAATCTTTACATGCTATTGAAGACGCTTTAGCTTCTTCTAGTAATGTATACGAATGGTTGACTTGGAATTCAGATAAAAAAGAAGGAACTTATGTTAAAATTCCTGCTAGATTACAGATTCCAGAAAACATTAAAGAGCAGTTAATCGTAGAATTATATTCTAAGTAATCAATTAATCACATTGCAATTTAGCCAAAGGGTTTATAAGTACTTCTTCAGACTTTTTTACCGCGCAACTAAATAACAATCAAAACGAAGAAACAATGGCAATTTTAAATTTTCAAAAGCCCGATAAGGTAATAATGATTGAATCTACAGATTTTTCTGGAAGATTTGAGTTTAGACCTTTAGAGCCAGGATTTGGTTTAACTGTAGGAAACGCTTTAAGAAGAGTACTTTTATCTTCTTTAGAAGGGTTTGCAATTACATCATTAAGAGTGGATGGTGTAGAACACGAATTTTCTACTGTACCAGGTGTTGTAGAGGATGTTACCGAGATTATATTAAACTTAAAGCAAGTTCGTTTTAAGAAACAAATAGAGGATACCGATAGAGAGACTGTTTCTATTTCAGTATCTGGTCAAGAGCAGTTCACTGCTGGAGACTTACAGAAGTTTATTTCTGGTTTTCAAGTACTGAATCCAGATTTAGTAATTTGTAATATGGATAAATCTGTTAAGTTAAATGCAGAAATTACCATAGAAAAAGGAAGAGGCTTTGTACCTGCAGAGGAAAATAAAAAATCTTCGGCTGCAATAGGAACGATCTTTACAGATTCTATCTATACGCCAATTAAGAATGTAAAGTATACCATCGAAAATTTTCGTGTAGAGCAGAAAACAGATTATGAAAAACTAGTTTTCGATATCGATACTGATGGATCTATTAGTCCTAAAGAAGCATTAACAGAGGCTGCAAAAATTCTAATTCACCACTTTATGTTATTCTCTGATGAGCGTATCACTTTAGAGGCAGATGAAATTGCACAAACAGAAACATACGACGAGGAATCATTACATATGCGTCAGTTGTTAAAAACTAGATTAATCGATATGGATTTATCTGTAAGAGCCTTAAATTGTTTAAAGGCTGCAGAAGTAGATGCATTAGGAGATTTAGTTTCTTTTAACAAAAGTGACTTAATGAAATTTAGAAACTTTGGTAAAAAGTCGTTAACAGAACTAGAAGAATTAGTTATTGTTAAGGGTTTAAGTTTCGGAATGGACTTAAGTAAATACAAATTAGATAGAGATTAACCCTTTCATATTTTGCTCCTCATAATGAGTAGATGCAAGATGAAATTTTAAAACAAAGTCATGAGACACGGAAAAAAACACAATCATTTAGGAAGAACAACTTCGCATAGAAAGGCGATGCTAGCTAATATGACTTGTTCTTTGATAGAACATAAGCGTATCAATACAACAGTGGCAAAAGCAAAAGCTTTAAGAGTGTTTGCTGAACCATTAATAACGAAGTCTAAAACTGATACAACTCATAATAGACGTATTGTATTCTCTTATTTACGTGATAAATTTGCTGTTACAGAATTATTTAAAGAAGTTTCTGTAAAAGTAGCAGACAGACCAGGAGGGTATCTTCGTATCATTAAATTAGGAAATCGTCAAGGGGATAATGCTCCTATGGCTATGATAGAATTAGTTGATTACAACGAAATTTATAATCCTAATGGTAAAAAAGTTAAGAAAACTACAAGAAGAGGAAGAAGCAAAAAAGCGGATTCTCCAGAAGTAGAAGGAACAGCAACAGAAGAAAACACTGAAGAATAAGAAATTATATTTGGTGAACATTAAAAAAAAAGGGATAAACGTTTAAGTTTATCCCTTTTTTTGTAACTAGTTTGAAATTAGGGCTATTTTAAAAAATGACTGTTATTTTTCTTGGACTCGATGCAGTTGAGAGATGGTTACAATACGAGATGCTGTTATTCATTTAAATGAGATATACTGAGGTTGAAAATACTAGGTTTAAAGTGACAATTAAAGTAGATATCTATTTTTTTTTAATTTTAGGATTTTGTTGGTATTACTGCATAACGAAGCACAAATTTTTATAAAAAATAAAGAAGAGTATCTGTTTAAATATTTGGTTTTTATAATAATATTGATTGGTTTTATCGAAAGGTAATTTTCTTACGAAAGCTGGCAATGTTCTTTTATTTGCATTGATAACTATTGTTTATTTTAACACTTTTTTAATACTCATTTTTATTTTATTAATTAAATTGCTTGAGGATATTATAAATAATAAAAATAATAAAAATGATTAAAAAATTAAAAATTGCGCTTGTTGTTTTATTAACTTCTTTTTTTGTACAACAAGGATATTCGCAGGATAATGAAGGTTTTGCAAGAAATATGGCCAAAAATCTTTCATCTGCAGCTAATACTTCGACGAATTCGAGTTTAGGATCTGCAGGGTATTTTTACAATCCGAAAGTCGCTGTAGAAGGATCAGAATATCTTTTTGATGAATGGGATAATGGTGCTCGTATTTATACAAAAGATAATAATAAATTTTCTCTTAAAAATATTAATTTAAATATCAAAAGGAATTCATTTGTATCTAAATTAGGGAAGGATTCTATATTTACTTACAATATGAATAATATTGATAAAATAATAATAGATAGAAAAATTTATAAAAATATCTTTTCTGAGGAAGGAAAAAGGGTATATCAAGTCGTTTACGAAGAGACTAATTTTTCTATTTTAAAAGGGTTTTCGATACAAACTGTTTTCAGTTCACCAAATCCGATGGTAAATAGAAAATCTGATAGACTGGTAAGAAAAGAAGTTTTATATTTAAAAAAGGACAATGCAGTAAAAAGATTTAAATTAACAAAAAAAAGAGTTTTAGGTTTAGTAAGTGCCAACAATAAAAAAGAAGTTTTAAGGTATGCTAAAGATGAAAAACTATCATTTAGAAAAGAGCAAGACATTCATAAAATATTAGAATATTCTAATACTTTATAATTTGATAAAAAAAAAGGGATAAACGTTTAAGTTTATCCCTTTTTTTTTATTTTTGTGTTAACAAACAGAATACAAACACAACAATTATTAATGAAATATCAAACTAGAAAAAAGGCATTAGTCTTATTAGCTGACGGAACTATCTTTTATGGAAAATCTGTGGGTATTGAAGGTACATCTACTGGCGAAATTTGTTTTAATACAGGGATGACAGGATATCAAGAGATCTTCACGGATCCTTCTTACTTTGGTCAAATTATGGTATCAACGAACGCACATATTGGAAATTATGGTGTGAACAATGAAGAAGTAGAATCTGATGGAATTAAGATTTCTGGTTTAGTTTGTAGAAACTTTAGTTTTACACATTCTAGAGTAGATTCTGACGGGAATTTAAAAGATTGGTTTGAGAAGCATAATATTGTAGCCATTTCTGACGTAGATACAAGAGCTTTAGTAGCATATATTAGAGATAATGGGGCAATGAATGCAATTATTTCTACAGAAATAGACAACATTGATAAGTTAAAAGAGCAACTAACGGAGGTTCCTTTAATGGAAGGTTTAGAGTTGGCTTCAAAAGTATCTACTACAGTGCCTTATTTTGTCGGTGACGAAAATGCCCCAATTAAAATTGCAGCATTGGATATTGGAATTAAAAAAAATATTTTAAGAAATTTGGTTAAAAGAGATGCCTACATTAAAGTATTTCCTTACAATTCAAAATTTGAAGATTTAGAAGCCTTTAATCCAGATGGATATTTTATTTCTAATGGACCTGGAGATCCAGAGCCTTTGATAGAAGCGCAAGAAGTTGCAAAAGAAATCATAAAAAGAAATTTACCATTATTCGGTATTTGTTTAGGGCATCAAGTGATCGCTTTGGCAAATGGTATCTCAACGTATAAGATGCATAATGGACACAGAGGAATAAATCATCCTGTCAAAAACTTATTGACTGGCAAAGGTGAAATAACTTCTCAAAATCATGGTTTCGCTATTAATAAGGAAGAAGCTGAAAAGAACGATACGATAGAGATTACACATGTGCATTTAAATGACCATACTGTTGCTGGAATTAAGCTAAAAAATAAACCTGTTTTTTCCGTACAATATCATCCAGAAGCTAGCCCTGGACCACATGATTCTGAATATTTATTTGATCAATTTATAGCGATTATTAAAGAGTCTAAAAATTACTTATCGTAACTTAAGCGTCATTCATCGACACTTAAGCATTGTTAGACTTTTTTTTAGTTTTCAAACAATTAATATAAATTACCTTTCACATGTGATTGAAAGATCACATTCTTTTTCATAGCAATTTTTCCCACTCATTTATGAGTGGGTTTTTTTTTGCAATAATGTTTGCAAACGTTTTCGTAATTAATTAAATACAAATTATTAAATGTTTTATACATTTTGTAAATTAGCCGTATAAAAATTAACTAATTAAATAAGATATATAATGAGTATTATTATAAGCATTCACGCACGTCAAATTTTTGATTCAAGAGGAAACCCAACAGTTGAAGTAGATGTAACTACAGAAAATGGTTTTTTAGGCAGAGCAGCAGTTCCTTCTGGAGCGTCTACAGGAGAGCACGAAGCAGTAGAGTTGCGTGACGGTGGAAAAGCTTATATGGGTAAAGGGGTTCTAAAAGCAGTAGAAAATGTAAATAAAATTATTGCAGCAGAATTATTAGGTGTATCTGTTTTTGAACAAAATACAATTGATCAATTAATGATCGATTTAGATGGAACTCCTAATAAATCTAAATTGGGAGCAAATGCTATTCTAGGTGTTTCTTTAGCAGCAGCAAAAGCAGCAGCAAATGAGTTAGGAATGCCTTTGTATAGATATATTGGTGGTGTTTCTGCTAATACTTTACCAGTACCTATGATGAATATTATTAATGGAGGATCACATTCAGATGCTCCTATTGCATTTCAAGAGTTTATGGTAATACCTGTAAAAGCTGAAACTTTCTCGCAAGCAATGCAAATGGGGTCTGAAATTTTTCATAATTTAAAGAAAGTATTACACGATAGAAACTTATCTACTGCTGTTGGAGATGAAGGAGGTTTTGCACCAACTCTTAAGGGTACAGAGGACGCATTAGACATTATTGCATTGGCAGTAAAAAATGCCGGCTACACTTTAGGTGATGATGTTATGATTGCTTTAGATTGTGCTGCGGCAGAATTTTATGTGAATGGAAAATATGATTATTCTAAGTTTGAAGGTGTAACGGGTATAATACGTTCATCTAAAGAACAGGCAGATTATTTAGCAGAATTGGCTGCAAATTATCCAATTATTTCTATAGAGGATGGTATGGATGAAAACGATTGGGAAGGTTGGAAATACTTAACTGAAAAAATTGGAGACAAAGTACAATTAGTGGGTGATGATTTATTTGTTACTAATGTAGAACGTCTATCTAGAGGAATTGAAAACGGAATTGCAAATTCAATTTTAATTAAAGTAAATCAAATAGGTACATTAACAGAAACGATTGCAGCTGTGAACATGGCTAAAAATGCTGGTTATACTTCCGTGATGTCTCATAGGTCTGGTGAAACAGAAGACAACACAATTGCAGATTTAGCGGTTGCGTTAAATTGCGGACAAATAAAGACAGGTTCTGCATCTCGTTCAGATAGAATGGCCAAGTACAACCAATTATTAAGAATCGAAGAAGAATTAGGTGACATAGCTTATTTCCCAAAAGAAAAAGCTTTTAACATCTAATTTATTCAGTTTATTTTTTAAGAAAAAAGCCTTACAATTATAGATGTGAGGCTTTTTTTTGCGAATTAAATGAATAAGTTCTCCTTATTTTAAAATATTAAAAATTTATCAGAAGTAATTTTAGATTTCTTGAAAATTTGGTACCTTGTCGGCACAAGAAATAATCAAAAAACCATTAGAAATGTCAGATATAGCTAAATTACAAATAGGCGAAAATTCGTATGAATTTCCGCTTGTAAAAGGAACAGAAAATGAGGTTGCCATAGATATTAAAACTTTAAGAAGTGCAACAAATGGAGTGATAACTATAGATCCTGGTTTCAAAAATTCAGGCTCCTGTGAAAGTGCTATAACTTTTTTAGATGGGGAAAAAGGAATTTTAAGATATAGAGGTTATGCGATTGAAGAATTAGCAGAAAAAGCAGGTTTTTTAGAAGTGGCTTATGCTTTAATTTTTGGAGAATTACCAACCAAAGAGGAATTAGCTAAATTTCACACAGATATAAAATCGAAGTCTGTTGTAGATGACGACGTACGTAAAATTATAGAAGCGTTTCCAAAAACTGCCCATCCAATGGGTATTTTGTCTTCATTAACAAGTGCATTAACTGCATTTAATCCTTCTTCGGTAAATGTAGATTCGAAAGAGGAAATGTACAATGCTATTGTAAAGATTCTAGGTAAATTTCCGGTATTAGTTGCCTGGACAATGCGTAAAAAATCGGGTTTACCATTAAATTACGGATCTAAATCTTTAGGCTATGTGGAAAACGTTATGAAAATGATGTTTGAAGAGCCTAATGAAGAATATGTAATTAATCCAATAATAAAAGATGCGTTGGATAAATTATTAATCTTACATGCAGATCACGAACAAAACTGTTCCACGTCTACCGTAAGAATTGCAGGTTCTTCTCATGCAGGATTATTTGCATCTTTATCAGCAGGAATTTCTGCGCTTTGGGGACCATTGCATGGTGGAGCAAATCAAGCAGTTTTAGAAATGCTAGAAGCGATAAGAGCAGACGGTGGAGACACTAAAAAATACATGGCGAAAGCGAAAGACAAAAATGATCCTTTTAGACTAATGGGCTTTGGTCATAGAGTTTATAAAAACTTCGATCCAAGAGCAACAATAATTAAAAAGGCAGCAGATGAAGTTTTAAAAGATTTAGGTGTAGAAGATCCTATTTTAGAGATCGCAAGAGATTTAGAACAAGAAGCATTAAATGATCCTTATTTTGTAGACAGAAAGTTATATCCTAACGTTGATTTCTACTCGGGAATTATTTACCGTGCTATGGGTATTCCTGTAGAAATGTTCACGGTTATGTTTGCTTTAGGACGTTTACCTGGTTGGATTGCGCAGTGGAGAGAAATGCGTTTAAATAAAGAACCAATAGGAAGACCTCGCCAAGTGTATACAGGAGAAAACTTAAGGCCTTTCAAATTGATCGAAAAAAGATAATTTAAATTATTACACTTATAAAAATAAAAAGCTTCATAGTTCGTGAAGCTTTTTTTATCACTTATATATGATAAAACTTAATGTTAAAAACGAAACTTCGAGACTAAAAGCTGTTGTTTTAGGGATTTCAAAAAGTAATGGGCCAATACCAAAAGTAGAAGAGTGTTATGACCCTAAAAGTATACAACACGTTTTGGCAGGAACGTACCCTAAAGAAGCGGACATGATTCTTGAAATGGAAGCAGTTGCAGCTATTTTAGAAAAATATAATGTAGAAGTTTTTAGACCAGATATGATTGAAAATTACAATCAGATTTTTTCTAGAGACATCGCTTTTGTGATTGATGATAAATTAGTAAAAGCCAATATTTTACCGGATCGAGATCAAGAAATAGAAGCAATACACAATGTTATTTCTGAAATTGATCCAAGAAACATTATTAAACTGCCAGAAGAATGTCATGTAGAAGGTGGCGATGTAATGCCTTATAATGACTACATCTTTATTGGAACGTATTCTGGTGAAGATTATTCAGAATATATTACGGCGCGTACAAACATAGATGCCGTTATTGCTCTGCAAGAATTGTTTCCGGAAAAGACTGTAAAATCTTTTGAGTTAAGAAAGCACAATACAGATCCTAAAGAAAATGCGTTGCATTTAGATTGTTGTTTTCAACCCATAGGAAAAAATAAAGCCATACTTCATAAAAACGGTTTTTTAGTTGAAAAAGAATATGAATGGTTGTTAAATTTTTTCGGAAAAGAAAATGTTTTTGAAATTGATAAGGAGGAGATGTTTAATATGAATAGTAATATTTTTTCTATCTCTGAAGAGGTAGTGATTTCAGAAAAAAACTTTACACGTTTAAATACATGGTTGCGTAAAAATGGTTTTACTGTAGAAGAAGTTGCGTATGCAGAAATAGCGAAACAAGAGGGTTTATTGCGCTGTTCTACAATGCCTTTGATAAGAGATTAAATTTTAAAATAAAAATACGTTGTTTTTTTAGTAGGGTAAATTACTTTATGGTTGTTTTAATAGTAGTAGAAATAAGGTCATTTTTATTAAATATTAAAATTTAAATTATGAAAGTAACAAAACTGATAGTATCCATTATTTTATTAATTACGGCTAGTTTTTCTTATGCTCAAGAACAAGAAAATGATTCAAAAATAGAAAAAGAAGCGTATTACAATAAACGAGCTAAAGAAGATGCTAGATTTGAACAAGAATTCAATTCTAAATCAAAATCTGAAGATAAAAAGTTTTGGAAAGAACAAAAAGCATACGAAAAAGAATTAAGAAAGAGAGACGAGGTTGCGCACAAAGCATATATGCAGGGTAAAAGAGATGCCTATGCAGCGCATAATGAACACTGTGAGAACCACAATCATGGGTATTATTATAGACATCATGTAAGCTATTATTACTACAGTGATCATCATTATGAAAGAAGATCATATAGAAGACCTCACAGAACAAGAATTAATGTTAGAACTCCGAGTATAAGCTTAGGTATTTTTTAAACTTATTTCAAAAACCGTTTCCTAAAAAAGGAAACGGTTTTTGAATAAAATGAGTATTCTGCAATAATATGTGTCTATATTTGTGCCCTAATTAAAAAAGATGCAACAAACTACAAATACCATATTAATGATTCGTCCTATAAATTTTAGGAAGAATGAACAAACAGCTGTAAATAATTATTTTCAAGAAGATATTGATTTACAAAATGCTGAAATTAACAAACAAGCGCAAGAAGAATTTGATGCCTATGTTTTTAAATTAAGAAGCTATGGTGTGCAGGTGGTAGTTATTTCTGATACAGCAACATCTGATACCCCAGATTCTCTGTTCCCAAACAATTGGATTTCTTTTCATTCAGAAGGAATCGTTGGTTTATATCCAATGTTTGCAGAAAATAGACGTCTAGAGAGAAGAGATGATATTCTGAATGAATTAGAAAAAAGTGGTTTTCTGATAGAAGACATAGTAGATTATACTTCTGCGGAAGATGAAGGTTTCTATTTAGAAGGGACGGGAAGTATTATTTTAGACAGAGTAAATAAAAAAGCATATTGTGCATTGTCTGCGAGGGCAGATGAAGACTTGTTTATTGAGTTTTGTGAAGATTTTGAATATACACCAGTAGTTTTTGTTGCAAATCAAACTGTTGCAGCTAAAAGAGAAGCAATTTATCACACAAATGTTATGATGTGCGTTGCAGAAACCTTTGCGGTAATTTGCTTAGATACTATAGATGATAAATCTGAGAGAAAAAATGTGTTAAAACATTTAAAAGAGGATGGAAAGCAGATTATTGACATTACAGAGGCTCAAATGCATAATTTTGCAGGAAATATGTTACAAGTTCGTGGCGAAAAGGATGCGTTATTTTTAGTAATGAGCAAAACAGCTTACGATTCTTTAACACAAAGCCAAATTGGAAAGATTAACAATCATTGTAAAATTATTTCGAGTTCTTTAGAAACCATAGAAACTTGTGGTGGTGGAAGCGCGCGGTGTATGATGGCAGAAGTTTTTCTGCCAAAAATTTAAGGAGTGGAACGAATAAACATTAAAAATTCTCTTTATGTTTTCCTATTTTTAATACTTTAGCTTAAAATTAGGGTGAATGACGTATTTAGAACATGTAGGGAAATATTTTATAATGTTGGGGCGCGTGTTTAAAAGGCCACAAAAATTCAGTATTTTTTACCAAGCTTCAATGAAAGAAGTTGAAGATTTAGGTATTAAATCTATAGGAATTATTATGTTTATCTCTTTCTTTATAGGTGGTGTTATAGCACTACAAACAGCATTGAATTTAGACAGTCCTTTTATACCAGATTCCTTGATCGGTTTCGCCGCAAAAAGATCTATTATATTAGAATTTGCGCCTACTTTTTGTTGTATTATTTTAGCGGGTAAAGTGGGTTCCTATATCACATCTAGCATTGGGACAATGAGAGTTACAGAACAAATCGATGCACTCGAAGTTATGGGTATAAACGCTTTGAACCTTCTAGTATTACCAAAAATTTTAGCAACTTTATTCTTTTATCCATTTTTAATTACTTTGGCTATGGTTATGGGGATTTTTGGAGGCTGGCTTGCAGGATCTCTTTCTGGCTTATTTTCAGGAGCAGATTATATTATAGGAATTCAAACAGATTTTAATCCTTTTTTAATTGTGTATGCTTTGATAAAAACGCTTATTTTTTCCTTCTTGATATCTACGGTGCCTTCATATCACGGTTATTATGTAAAAGGGGGCTCTATTGCTGTGGGTAGAGCAAGCACGCAAGCTGTTGTTTGGACAACCATTTTAATTGTAATAGCTAATTATTTTCTAACTCAAATGTTGTTAACTTAATTTATGATAGAAGTTAAAAATTTATACAAAGGTTTTAATGGAGTAGAAATTTTAAAAGGAATTTCTACAACTTTTTTAGCTGGAAAAACAAACTTAATTATTGGGCAAAGTGGTTCTGGTAAAACGGTTTTTTTAAAGTCTTTAATTGGCCTTCATGTTCCAGAGAAAGGAACTGTTTCTTTTAATGGTAGAATAAATACTGAATTTTCGGAAGCACAGAAAATGCAGTGGAGGCAAGAAATCGGTATGGTTTTTCAAGGAAGTGCGCTTTTCGACTCTCAAACTGTTGAAGAAAATGTAATGTTTCCTTTAAGGATGTTCACCGGTAAAACACAGGCTGAAATGTTAGACCGTGTAAACGCCGTTTTAAAACGAGTTAATTTAGAGAATTCGAATAAAAAATTACCTGCAGAGTTGTCTGGAGGTATGCAAAAAAGAGTCGCCATAGCAAGAGCAATTGTAATGAACCCTAAATATCTGTTTTGCGATGAACCAAATTCTGGTTTAGATCCTCAAACTGCCATTGTAATAGACAATTTAATTCAAGAAATTACGGAAGAATATAATATTACAACTGTAATAAATACACATGATATGAATTCTGTAATTGAAATTGGAGAAAAAATAATATTTTTAAACAAAGGTTTAAAAGCCTGGGAAGGTACCAGTGAAGATATATTTTCGACTGATAATGAAGCGGTTGTAAGTTTTGTGTATTCTTCGAATTTATTAAAAAAAGTGCGTCAAGTTTATTTAAATGAAACAAAATAAAAAATGGCTTTGTTTTCTTAAAATAAGATGTATATTTGCACCCGCTAAGAGAAACGAATGACCTGATAGCTCAGTTGGTAGAGCATCTCCCTTTTAAGGAGAGGGTCCTGGGTTCGAGCCCCAGTCCGGTCACAAAAAAGAGTAAAAGAGTTTGTAGTTTTCTACAGACTCTTTTTTATTTTAAACAATTTCTTGTGGATAATGCTGTCTCTACTAAAGCGTTTTTTTTGAAGCTGAAACGAGCTTTAAGATATCCACTTTAAATGAAATTTTTCAAATCAAGTAGATTTTATTTAACATAATTTCAACAGTAAAATAGAATTTTAATAAATATTTTTGTGTAATAATTTCTTTAAAAATTATGAATACAATTTATTCCATATTTATTTCAATCTTTTTTATGAGCAATGCAAACCAAATAATTTTCGATTTTAATGCAGATTCAGATATTTCTAACTGGACAACAGTAGATGATGTTGTAATGGGAGGAAGATCTCGTGGGAATTTTAAAATAAATGATTTTGGGAATGGCGAATTTTATGGAACTGTATCTTTAGAAAATAATGGTGGTTTTTCATCTTTAAGACATCGTTTTTCTTCAATGGATGTAAAAGGTTTTAAAGAAGTTATTATCAAAGTAAAAGGAGATGGGAAAAAATACCAATTTAGAGTGAAAGATAATAGCTCAAATTCCCATTCTTTTATCGCTAGTTTTGAAACAAATGGAGGGTGGCAAACGATTCACATTCAGCTTTCAGATATGTATCCTGCATTTAGGGGAAGGACCTTGTCTATTGGGAATTTTTCATCAGAAAGTATCGAAGAAATTGCTTTTTTAATTGGAAATAAGACTGCAGAAAATTTTAAACTAGAAATAGATACCGTCTATCTTCAGTAATTTATATGTATCAATTCAAACTAGTTTTTATGTATCTTTCCAAGGTTCAAAATAACGAATGATGGAAGAAGAAATAATTAAAAAGAATAGGGCAGATTCAACCGAAGAATCTAAACAAAATATTCAAAAAGGAGCCAAAGGTTTATTCGGTAGCTTGAAAAATTTTCTCGTTGAACTTTTTGACTTTAGAGAAGATACAGATCACGAAGCAACAATAGAGGCTATAAAAGTAGACATTCCTTTTAAAGGTGCAAC
>JBNMOF010000033.1:0-16967 GCA_051277175.1 Polaribacter sp. | reverse complement strand
AACGTTCATCAATTCTTTTCATAGGAATTTGAGGAAATAATTTTTCTATTTTTTTTATAAATGGTAGCATTAAAACTTCACTTTCGCTATCAGAATTATCCATTTGCTTTGGTTGTCCTATTATAATTAATTCTACTTTTTCTTTTGAGGTGTATTCTTTTAAAAAAGATAATAAATCAATTGTATTTACCGTTCTTAAACCAGATGCAATTATTTGTAGCGCGTCTGTAACTGCAATTCCCGTTCTTTTTTTTCCAAAATCTATTGCTAAAATTCGAGCCATTTATAATTTTTTTAGCAAAAATACGTTTTTTAAACAAAGTATATATATTAGTTTAAAAAATGTATTTTCGCAATCAGTTTTATGGATACATTTATATTTGCAGAAATTATACTGTTAAAATGAAAGAAATTAGAGAAATTATAGAGTCAGCTTGGAACAATCGAGATTTATTAAAAGAACAAAATACGATAGATACCATTCGAAAAGTAGTTGATTTATTAGATAAAGGAACTTTAAGAGTTGCAGAACCAAGAACAGACGGTTGGCACGTAAATGAATGGGTTAAAAAAGCAGTTGTACTGTATTTTCCGATTCAAAAAATGGAAACTTTAGAAGCGGGTATTTTCGAATATCATGATAAAATTCCGCTAAAAAGAAACTTCGCTGAAAGAGGAATTAGAGTGGTGCCAAATGCAGTTGCAAGACACGGTGCATACATTGCTCCAGGAACTATTTTGATGCCTAGTTACGTGAATATTGGTGCTTATGTGGATGAAGGAACAATGGTGGATACTTGGGCTACAGTTGGTTCTTGTGCTCAAATTGGTAAAAACGTACACCTTTCGGGAGGCGTTGGTATTGGGGGAGTTTTAGAGCCATTACAAGCAGCTCCTGTGATTATAGAAGATGGAGCGTTTATAGGTTCTAGATGTATTGTTGTAGAAGGTGTTAGAGTAGAAAAAGAAGCTGTTTTAGGTGCGAACGTTGTGTTGACAATGAGCACTAAAATTATAGATGTAACAGGTGACAAACCCATTGAAACAAAAGGAGTAGTACCTGCAAGATCTGTTGTAATTCCTGGAAGCTATACAAAGAAATTTGCTGCGGGGGAATACAATGTGCCTTGCGCACTAATTATTGGAAAAAGAAAAGAAAGTACCAACAAAAAAACATCTTTAAACGATGCTTTGCGAGAATATGACGTAGCTGTTTAAAGTATATAAAAAAATATGACAAAGATTACTGCAATTATTCCTACTTTAAATGAAGAGATTCACATCAAAGATGCTATTAAATCTGTTGATTTTGCTGATGAAATTATTGTAATAGACTCTTATAGTTCAGATAAAACGTTAGAAATAGCAGAAAAAATGAATGTAAAAATCATCAAGCGAAAATTTGATGATTTTTCATCTCAGAAAAATTATGCTATTAAACAAGCATCTCACAACTGGATTTATATTTTAGATGCTGATGAAAGAGTCACTCCTGAAGTTAGAGTTGAAATATTAAAAGCGGTTAAAAAGCCAAAGGACTTTGTTGGTTTTTATGTAAGAAGAACTTTTTATTTTGCAGGAGAAAAAATAAATTACGGAGGTTGTCAAAGAGATAAAGTAATTCGTTTATTTTTAAAAGAATGTGCTACTTATCAAGGGGTTGTTCACGAAAGAATTGTAACGAATGGGAAATTAGGTTTTTTTAAAAATAAAATAGACCATTTTTCATATAAAAGCTACAATCATTATGTTTCTAAAATGAATCATTATGGAGCTTTAAGAGGTCAGCAATTTTTTGAAGAAGGAAGAAAAGTGAATTTTTTTCATATTTTAATTAAACCATGCGCCAGATTTTTTATTCATTATGTGATAAGACTTGGCTTTTTAGATGGGTTTGCAGGTTTAATTTTTGCAAAAATTCAAGCGTACAGCGTTTTAGTGAAGTATGTTAAACTTTGGTTACTTAGTAAAGGAATAAAAGAGAACTAGTAATTTCTGTAGAACATATAATTTCGAATACATCTGTTTAGTTTAAAGGTAAAAAATGTAATTATTTGCCAAAAAGGACGAATAAATTCTCTAACCACTTTTTTCCAACCAATCATGTTATTTTGTTGAATAGTGCTTCCTCCCATTTTTTTATCAATACTAACAACATATTGTTTATTGGTAGAATATAAAGGGACTTTGTGCTTATAAACATCTTGTTTCATAACGTCAATAGGTGCATAGTAGTTACTGAAATTGTCAGACAATTGTTTCGCAGCATTTCGACCAATAATTTGTCCAATCATTAAAACAGGAGGCATTAAAAACGTAGTTATTAATTCATTTTTTGTTAATGGGTAAAAACCTTCTTTTCCCGAGATGTCAAGAAAATCTTTGCTAGTAATTTGTGATAAAAGTTGTTCTAAATCATTAAAAAAATCATCATTTATTAAAGCATCATCTTCTAGTACAATGGAAAAATCTTCAGGTTGCTTTGATAAAAAATCCCATAATTTAAAGTGCGTTAAGCAAATACCAATTTCGCCATCATTTGGAAACGGGAAATGAGCTAAAATATGGTGTTTTCTTTTTTCACTTTTTAAGAGGTCATTGTCTAATTCTTTGCCATAAACTGCAGATATTCTTGAAACAGGAATATTCAGCTTTTTAAATTGATCCTCCATGAAGTCTCGCCTCTTAGTGCTTTTATCTAAATTGATATAATATACTTTGTAGGACTTCATAATTTTATCCAATTTTCGCAAGCAACATCATTTTTTTTATGTGTAAACCATTTTTCCGGTGCAATAATAGTCTTGTTTTTATTTTGATTTAACCAAGCTCCCCACCAAGAAAAACTACTATTTGCTGTAATATTATGCTCGCATAAACTCATTAATAATAAATCTTCTTGCGGTGTAGATTTATGATCTATATATATAGATTTTTCAATTTTAAGATTATTTTTTGTCCAAGAAATATCATCAGAAAAAACAAAAAATTGTGTTTCTTTAAACCTTTCATTCATTAAGTTAACAGCACGCTGATAATAATTTAAATCACAAGTACCATGAATACTATTTGCTTTTTTATCAGAAATGTAATCTCCTCTCCTAATATGTAAAGAGCAAGAATTTTGATGTTTTTTTATTTCTTTTGAATACAAAACTGTTGCTTCAGAAAGTTCTTTTTTTACAATAAATTGCTTTAATAAAACAGGTCTAATTTCTGAAAAATATTTTTCAGTTTGAAAATATCCTTTGACATAGTTATTTCGAGGTAAGTTTAAAAATTTCTTATTGAACAATAAACTTTTTTCTTTGGTATTTCTTCTTAATCCTAATTTTGACAAGAAATTAGAAAGTTGGCTTGAAGTGTTAATATCAATTTTATATTTATCTAATTGATAACCACCATGAAGCTTATATTTCTTGAATTTGGAAATGTCAATCTCAATAGAATAGCCTTTTTGTTGCAAAGCTTTGGCATATGCATATTGAAACATTTGATTTCCAAGTCCACCAACAATTCTAACAATAATCATTAAATATTAATTTGATTCGTATACGTTTAACAAAAGTACAAATGTTATCACTACTTTTCTTCTTTTGTACTGTAGTAAATAATAAATTTTTCTATTAGAACTGCACTTAAATAGGAAGTATACAGTATTAATATTTCAAGATATTTTAGGTTAAAATATAAAAGAGCACCTTATTTGGCCATAAGAATTACGTTTTAATAGACTTACACTTTTGAAAATGTGGTTTAATTTTTAAATTATCTAATAAGGGTTTTTAAAAATAAGAAGGCTTCTAGATAATCAAATTCACAGTATAAATAAATTACAGAAACGAAAATTGAGAAGGGTTGATCTATAAAATAAAAGAGGAGTGTAAAATCAGTAATTATTTTAAAAATTAGAGCTATTTAATATCTAAAAGAAGTGTTGGCTTTTTTTTATTGTTAAAGTATAAAAATTTAGTGGTGTGATAATAGGCAGATAACAGGCTATCCAATTGTTTCGCTACGGCAGGCTTATCAAACTTTATATCTTTAGCCTTATTTGTTTCTAAACTATACAAATTTGCTTTTTTAGAGTTGTTGGTTTTTTCATAATAAAATCCATCTTTTATTAATCCAACAGCTCCTTCACCTTTATTTTGAGTATAAATAAAGGCAGCTGTATTTGTTGTTGTACTGTCTAACAAATCTCTTCCTAAAGTATAGTTTACATAGTCAATTTTGGCTAAACTTGTAGCAGTAGGGAAAACATCAATTAATTTTGCATAGGTATCTACAACTTGAGGTTTGGTATATTTAGGTGCATGAATAAAACAAGGAGTATGATTCAATTGGATTCCAAGATTTACTTCATTATTATTTAAGCCATGCATTCCTTTTAGTATAATACTATGATCACCAAAAAAGACAAAAATAGAATTATCATAATAACCAGACTCCTTTGTTCTCTCTAAAAAACGGGCAACATTAAAGTCTAAATAGCGAATTCCGTTTAATTGGCCTAAAGATTTAAAACCTCCTTTTAATAATGTTTCCACATCAATTTCATTTTCTAAAATAGGTGTAAAACTTTCTTTTTTGTCTGGCACTGTGTAGGGCATATGATTTGTTGCTGTTTGAATGTAAGCAACAAAAGGTTTTCCTTTTTCGTGTAATTTTTTTAGCTTTTTATCAGATTCTTTAAACAGGTCATAATCATCAATTCCCCAAACATCAGCTCTGTTTTCTTCTTCAAAACTTCCTTCTTCATAAATTTTTAATTCTTCAATGTTTGATTGAAAAACACCTCTAATATTTGCCCAATTTGCAGAACCTCCTAAAAAATATAATTTTTCATAGCCTTCAAATTGGTCAAAAATAATTCGTTGATCAATAATCATGGGGTTTCTTGATGCGGTTTTTACATCTTCAATATCTGGTAAGCCTGTAATACTCGCAAAGACGCTTGCAGCAGTTCCTGGCTTATGAACATAAAACTTCGAAAAACTTAAACTTTTTTTAATGATTGAATCCATCTTTGGCGTACTATTCAATGGATTTCCATAGAAACTCATTGGCGCTGTTCCTACCGATTCTAACATTACGAAGACAATATTCGGTTTTACTTTATAAGGATTCTCAAAAGTCACCTTTTTTTCAAAATTAATGGTGTCTTGTGGCAGATCTAAATGTTTTGCAATTACTGGGTAATAGTTTTTAAATTCTTCAATATTTACACCTTCACTCCGAAAGGCAAAGCTATCAAAGAAATATAAAACAGGGTTTAAAGTAAATTGGTTTATCGCATTATTTTTAGAAAAAAAAGCTTCACTCCATCTTAAAGGATAATGTGTTACACTATTAAAAACGCCAAAAGAGAGTATTAGAAATGTAAAAATAAAGTACACTGCTTTGAGCTTATTTGTTATTTTTTGATATCCGTTATTAAATGTGTTAAATATTAAAGCAGCATATTTATAACTAATAAAACCTAGCATTGCCAGCCCGAAAAGTCCCTTATATATTGGGTAACTTTCAATTAGAACCTGAAAAGATATTTTAAAATTACTTAAAAACCGCAATGAAGAAGCATCTAAACGGATCGCTAAATACTCATAGTATCCGAAATCAAATAGATAAAATAAGGTTAGAATAAAGCAGGAAATAGCAATGTAGATGGCAGCTATTCTTTGATATATTAACCGTTTAAAGAAGTTGTGATTTGTAATTAAAACGAATATTGCGAGTGGAAAAAAAGTAAGAATTGCTAGTTTTAAATCAAAACGAAGGCCTAGTAAAATTGCTTTTTGTATTTCTGAACTAGAAACGTTGTCAAAAGGTGTAAAATAGAAATAAAAGATTCCTCTAAAAAAAGTAATAAAAATGAAGAGGAAAAAAACATTTGTAAAAATGTATTTTATGTAATTTGGTATTTTTTGAAACATGCTTGTTATATAGGCCTACAAAGGTACTATTTTTAGTATTACTTTAAATAAACTAGTGTATCAATTTTGGATTGTGTTGTATTATAGCCTAGATTTGCGGCAAAATAAATTGAATACAAATTAATGCAAAAGCAATTCTTTTCAGAGGCCATCGCACTTGAAATATTTAAAACGATTTCTCAGGCGTCACAACAATTACGCATAGAAAGTTATGTAATTGGTGGTTTTGTGCGAGATTATTTTCTAAACAGAGGCACTGCAAAAGATATTGACATTGTTACTGTTGGAAGTGGGATAGAGCTTGCAGAGAAGGTAGCCAGTTTGTTACCTACCAAACCGAAAGTACAGGTTTTTAAAACGTATGGCACTGCAATGCTGCGCTACAAGGATATTGAAATTGAATTTGTTGGGGCAAGAAAAGAGTCTTATACTGAAGATAGTAGAAATCCCGAAGTATCCGAAGGAAGCTTGCAGGACGATCAAAACAGAAGAGATTTCACTATAAATGCTTTGGCATTGAGTTTAAACGAATCTAATTTTGGTGAATTACTAGATCCGTTTAGCGGAATGGAAGACTTGGAAAACGGAATTATAAGAACACCTTTAGACCCCGATATTACGTATTCTGATGATCCTTTAAGAATGATGCGAGCAATACGTTTTGCAGCGCAATTAAATTTTAAAATTGAAGAAAATTCACGAACTGCAATTACTGAAAATTCAGAACGTTTAAAGATTATAACAAGAGAACGTATTGTAGATGAATTAAATAAAATAATGTTATCTGTAAAGCCGTCAATTGGATTCTTGTTGTTAGAGGAAACAAAACTATTAGTTCAAATTATACCTGAATTAATAGATTTAAAAGGAGTAGAAGAGGTCGAAGGACAAAAGCACAAAGATAATTTTTACCATACCTTAGAAGTGGTAGATAATATCTCAGAGAATACAAAAGACGTCTGGTTACGTTGGGCTGCTTTACTGCATGATATTGGTAAAGCACCTACTAAAAAGTTTAGTAAAAAAGTAGGTTGGACTTTCCATTCTCACGAATTTGTGGGTTCTAAGATGGTGTATAAACTATTCAAACGTTTAAAAATGCCAATGAATAACAAAATGAAGTTTGTTCAGAAAATGGTGTTGCTAAGTTCTAGGCCAATTGTTTTGGCTACCGATGTTACCGATGCTGCCGTAAGGCGTTTGGTTTTTGATGCGGGTGACGATATTAACTCTTTAATGATACTTTGTGAAGCTGATATTACCACAAAGAATCCTAAGAAATTTAAGCGTTATCATCAGAATTTTGAAGAAGTTAGGCTTAAAATTAAAGAAGTCGAGGAAAGAGATCGTGTGCGTAATTTTCAACCACCAGTTTCTGGAGAAGAAATTATAAAAGCGTTCAATTTAAAACCGTGTAGAGAAATAGGACAAATAAAGGAAGCTATCAAAGAGGCTATTTTAGATGGTAAAATTCCTAATGAGCATCAAGCTTGTTTTGATTTTATGATAGAAAAAGGCCAAAGCTTAGGTTTAACTTTAGCTTAATGATTGCATGGTAACCAATTTGAAATATTCGCCTTTTTTAGCTAATAATTCTTCATGTTTGCCTTGTTCTACAATTTTTCCTTTCTTCATGACCACAATTTTGTCTGCTTTTTGAATGGTAGATAATCGGTGTGCAATGACTAAGGAAGTTCTATTTTGCATCATTTTTTCTAATGCAATTTGAACCAATTGTTCAGACTCTGTATCTAGTGCAGATGTCGCTTCATCCAAAATCATAATTGGTGGATTTTTTAAAACTGCTCGTGCAATAGACAAACGTTGTTTTTGTCCCCCGGAAAGTG
The DNA here is from genome assembly GCA_051277175.1 of Polaribacter sp. GTDB lineage: Bacteria > Bacteroidota > Bacteroidia > Flavobacteriales > Flavobacteriaceae > Polaribacter. The sequence goes on along the minus strand of JBNMOF010000033.1, from coordinate 9,184 downwards.
TGTTTCCACTATCCCCAATATTAGTATCATATTTATCCGATAAATTTTGAATAAATTCATCTGCATTTGCAATTTTAGCAGCTTCAAAAATTGCCGCGGCTGTTGCGTCTTGTTTTCCTAAATTAATGTTATTTGAAATCGTATCATTAAATAAAATGGAATCTTGAGAAACAATACCCATCAAATTTCGTAACGATTTTTTTGTAACGTCTTTAATATTGTTACCATCAATAAGCACTTCTCCTTTATTAACATCGTAAAAACGAGTAATAAGATTTGCTAATGTAGATTTCCCACTTCCAGATTGCCCAACTAAAGCAACGGTTTCACCTTTATTAATAGTTAAAGAAAAGTCCTTTAAAACAAAGGTGTCTTTATATTTAAACGAGATATTCTTGAATTCAATTTTATTTGTAAAATTGTCTTTTATAGCTGCATTCGCATTGTCTTTAATACTATTCTTAGCATTTAAAACTGTTATAATTCTTTCTGCAGAAGCTTCTCCTTTTTGAATGTTATAGAATGTTGTTGTAATTAATTTAATGGGGTTTAAAACGGTGTAAAATAACACAATATAACCCATAAACTCATCGGGTTGCAGCGGACTTGTGTTCGATAAAACTTCAGTACCACCATACCAAAGAATAGCAATGATAGTGGCAGATCCTAAAAATTCACTCATAGGTGAAGCCAACGTTTGTCTATGAAAAACGCTCGTCATCAATTTTTTAAAACTTAAAGTAGAGTTGTTAAATTTTGTCTCAATTACGTTTTCTGCATTAAAACCTTTAATAATTCTTAAACCGGTTAATGTTTCTTCTATAAAGGATAAAAAATTACCCGTTTCTTTCTGCGCTTTTGCCGAATTTGCTTTTAATTTTTTGCTGATAGATGAAATTATAAAACCAGAAACAGGTAGTAAAACAAATACAAAAAGGGTCAGTTTTACGCTCATTAAAAGCATAATTGTTATCGAAATAATAACAGTTAAAGGTTCTCTCACAATAACCTCTACAGAGGTTAAAATAGAATTTTCTACTTCTTGAACATCAGAAGTCATACGTGCAATAATATCTCCTTTTTTCTTTTCGGAAAAGTAGGCAATAGGTAATTCTACAATTTTATGATATAGTTTATCTCGTAAATCCTTTACAATTCCTGTTCTTAAAAAAGTAATTACATAGGATGCCAAATACCTAAATAAGTTTTTAAAAAAGAAAAGAGATAACGCTAATAAACAAATAAAAAGAAGTGTGTTTATTTGACCGTTATTTTCAATTTTCTGAGAGATAAAAAAGTAAAAGCTATCTTTTAAATAATTTCCAAGACTTAAGAAACCATTGTATGTTGGTGCTTCAATAATCTTTTTATCTGTGCTAAATAGTATTCCTAAAACAGGTATAAACGCCAAAACAGAAAGTACATTAAAGATTGCATAAAATATATTGAACAGAATGTTTAGAATTGTAAACTTTCTATATTTTTTCTCATATTTTAATATGTCTTTAAAATAACCCATTAATTTAGTTTCATTTCTTTAATAATTCTTTGAATTTTAGCATCTAAACTTGCTTCAATTTCTGGTGCATTTTCTTTGCTATCTAAAGGTGCATTTACACTAAAATAAAATTTTATTTTAGGTTCTGTGCCACTTGGTCTAGCTGCTATTCTTGTACCATTCTCTGTTTGATAAATTAAAACATTCGATTTTGGTAAATCAATATTTGTTTCGACACCAGTGCCCAGGTTTTTACTTTTGGAAGCTTGATAATCAGAGAGTGATATTACTTTTTCTCCATCAATTTCGGTTACCGGGTTATTGCGCATATCACTTAGCATTTGTTGAATTTCTGCAGCGCCATCCATTCCTTTTTTAGTAATAGAAATTAAATGCTCTTTGTAGAAATTATTTCGGATATAAATAGCTAATAATTCTTCATAAAAAGAGCTTCCATTTTGTTTCGCATGTGCCGCAATTTCACAGGCTAGTAAAGTGGCCGTTACAGCGTCTTTATCTCTAACAAACTCACCAACCATGTACCCAAAACTTTCTTCACCACCTCCAATAAAATCGAGTTCAGGAAAATCTTTTACCATTTTGGCAATCCATTTAAAACCAGTTAATCCAATTTTGGTTTCAACTCCGTAATTTTTGGCTACCGCACCTACTAATTCTGTGGTAACAATCGTAGAACCTACAAATTGCTTTCCGTTTATTTTATTTTCGCCTTTCCATTTTTTCAATAAGAATTCTGTCATTAAAACCATGGTTTGGTTTCCATTCATTAGTTTCATATTGCCTTGGGCATCTCTAACGGCAACTCCTAATCTATCACAATCGGGATCTGTACCAATTACAATATCTGCTCCAATTTTATTTGCCAAATCAGTTGCCATTTTTAAGGCTTCTGGCTCTTCAGGATTTGGAGATTTTACAGTAGGAAAGTCTCCATTTGGTTCTCTTTGTTCTTCAACAATATGAACATCTGTATAGCCTGCTTTTGCGAATGCATCTGGAATAGAAACAATAGAAGTTCCATGCAAGGAAGTAAATACTATTTTTAATTTCTTACGATCAATACTGTCAAACAAAGAACCATTTTTCACACATGCCTCTATAAAATCGGCATCTACTTCTTTCCCGATAGTTTCAATTAAAGTTTCATTAGCATCAAACTTAATTTCAGAGAAATCTAAAGTATTTACGTCACCTATAATGCCACCGTCATGGGGAGGTACAATTTGGCCACCATCTGCCCAATAGACTTTATAACCGTTATATTCTGGTGGATTGTGAGAAGCCGTAAGTACGATACCAGCGTCGCAATCTAAATGACGTACTGCAAAAGATAACTCCGGAGTAGTTCTTAGGTCTTCAAATAAAAACACTTTTATGTGATTGGCAGACAAAACATCAGCAACAATTTTTGCGAATTTTTTACTGTTATATCTACAATCGTATGCGATTACAACTTTTAGTTGTTCTTTTTTTACATTTTTTATTAAGTAATTAGACAAACCTTGGGTTGCCCTTCCTAAGGTATATTTATTAATCCTATTGGTCCCTGCGCCCATAATTCCTCGCATACCACCCGTACCAAATTCCATATCTTTATAGAACCTGTCTTCTAAATCAGGAGCATTAGAAGTAATTAATTGTTGAATTTCATGTTGCGTTTCCGCATCAAAAGTAGGCGATAACCATTGTTTTGCCTTGTCTAATATTTCGCTCATTTTTAATTGAATAATTTATACTAATAAAATGCAAATATACATTTTAGAAATTGAGTGTTTCCTTTATTGAGTAGTGTTTTTCGTTACTTTTGGTCTTTATTATTAATTCGCCAATAAAGCCTGCTAAAAATAATAAAGTTCCTAAAATCATAGAAGTTAGTGCAATATAAAACCACGGATTGGTAGTTACTAACAAAGTTTGAGTACCAATGTACAATTTATATAATTTTAGAGCGCCAATGTAAAACGCAGTGGTTGTTCCGAATAAAAACATGACTGTTCCCCACAAACCAAAAATATGCATCGGTCTTTTACCAAATTTTGACAAAAAAGAAATGGTAATTAAATCTAAAAAACCATTTACAAAACGATCCATGCCGAATTTTGTAATTCCGTATTTTCTGGCTTGATGCTGTACTACTTTTTCTCCAATTTTAGTAAAGCCTTCATTCTTAGCTAAAACAGGAATATACCGGTGCATTTCTCCGCTAACTTTTACGGTTTTAATAACCAGGTTTTTATACGCTTTTAAACCACAATTAAAATCGTGTAATTTTAAACCTGATGTTTTTCTAGCGGCCGCATTAAATAATTTAGAAGGGATGTTTTTAGTAACAATATTGTCATATCTTTTCTTTTTCCAACCAGAAATAAGATCAAAATCTTCTTTTATTATGAGGTTATATAGTTCGGGTATTTCGTCAGGGTTGTCTTGTAAATCTGCATCCATAGTAATTACTACGTTTCCTTTTGCCAATTCAAAACCAGCATCTAAAGCTTGCGATTTACCAAAGTTTTTTTGAAAACGAATTCCTTTTACAGCCGCATTTTCTTTTGATAACTTTTCGATAACATTCCAAGAAGAATCTGTACTTCCATCATCAATAAAAATTATTTCGTAAACATAAAGATTGGATTGCATAACTTTTGCAATCCAATCGTGTAATTCTTGTAAAGATTCATCTTCATTCAGAAGTGGTATTACTACCGAAATATCCATATTATTTATTTTGAAAAGTAAGCGTTAAAATTAAATAACTTTATTTTAACGGCACTCGTAGATAACTTTAGAAAGTAATTTAATATGTTTCTTCTTCTGATTTTTTCATAATTGCAGCCGCAATTGCAGCAACAATAAAACCACCAACAGCACTTCCAATAATTCCCATTGCAGCTATTAAAAAGGGTGCTTGAAAAGCTTTTCCCATTTCATTTATAGCTTCAATTTGCTCTTCGGTTTGTCCCTGATCTAATAATTTTTGATTCTGAATTTCCATAACTTTATTTAAGAAATCAGGTTCTATAAAAGACATGAAAAGATAATTATAAATGGTGCCAATAAGTGCGGCTACTATTGCAATTCCTACACCAATTTTTAATCCTTGTCCCCAAGTTAAAAAACCATTATTTATTTCTCTATATTTTTTTATTCCAAATACAATCAAACCAATAAATAATATTCCTGAAACTAAAGATACAGACCAATGCGGATCTAAATGCATCCCTAAGGCATACGTAACAAGACTAATTAGCACAGTTGCTACACCGAGGTAAATACCATAATTAATAATTAAACTTTTACTGTTTGCAGGATTTTCCATTTTTTTTAATTTTAGTTAGTTATACAAATATATTCTTTTCATTGAGATAGTTTTATTTTTTATAAAATATTATAAAATCTCAAAACAACATATTAGTAGCCAGTATCTTAAAAATGTTACAAAAATTTTAGTAAAATTTTAATTGTTTAAATAAAAATAGATTGTAAATTTGCCTCGGCAAGTTCTACACAACTAGCTCCCTTTGAATCCTCCAGGGCGGGAACGCAGCAAAGGTATTAGGTTGTAGCGGTGTGATGTAGGTAGCTTGCCATTTTTTTTGCTTTAAAGTTTCTTCTTTTTTATTTAACAATTCATTTTCCTTTCAGTTTTTTAGATTCCTTAATTTACTTTTCAGATATTTGTAAACCTATTGAAGAATTCAAACAGAGCGTATTGAATCTTTTTAACCTTTCAATTATTTCATAATCAATGTCTAAAATTGTTTTAGTTACAGGAGCTTCTTCTGGCATCGGAAGAGCGGTTGCCACTTTTTTATCTGATAAAGGATATAAAGTTTATGGCACAAGCAGAACTCCAAGAAGCGATAAAGATTTTTCTTTTGAAATGATAGCGCTCGATGTTTTAAAAATTGAAACGATACAAACTGCGGTAGATTTTATTATTAAGAAAGAAGGAAGATTAGATATTTTGGTAAATAATGCAGGAATCGGTGTCACAGGGCCAATTGAAGAAACTCCTACTGATGAAATGCGAAATGCGTTTAATACCAATTTTTTCGGCGCTGTAGACGTTATAAAAACGGTTTTACCAATCATGCGAGCCCAAAAATACGGAGTAATTATAAACACTACTTCTATTGCAGGTTATATGGGATTGCCTTTTAGAGGAATCTACTCGTCATCTAAAGGAGCTTTAGAGTTGGTCACAGAAGCAATAAGAATGGAAGTTAAAAGATTTGGAATTCATATTGTGAATATTGCACCAGGAGATTTTGCAACAGATATTATTTCTAGAAGATATCATACGCCAGTTTTTGAAGGCTCAGTGTATAAAGAAAATTACAAGTCTAATTTAGATTTAATGGATTCCCACGTAGAAACTGGGAAAAATCCAATCGAAATGGCTAAGAAAGTTTACCAAATAATTAATACTAAGAATCCTAAAATACATTATAAAGTGGGTGGTGCCTTGGAAAAATTCTCTGTTATTTTAAAAAGGATTTTGCCAGATACATGGTTCGAGGCAATTTTAATGCGACATTATAAACTATAAGCAATATTCTTTTTCTGTGTTTAAAAGTAGTGAAAAATAGTAGCCTATCACTTCCTGAATTTACATGCAAGTAACTATCTTTGCATTCTGGATTGAAGCTACATGCTTTTTAAATTTTAGTTCGAAGAATACTGTTTCTAGAAGTATGTTGCCAAAAACTAAATTAAAAAGATTTAGCATAAAGTCCTATCTTTAGGGAATGCCAAAAAACAAAACAATTACAACTAAATAAACACAAATGAAATTTTTTATCGATACTGCAAATTTATCTCAAATTAAAGAAGCGCAAGCTTTAGGGATTTTAGATGGTGTAACTACCAATCCGTCTTTAATGGCGAAAGAAGGAATTACCGGAGAAGTGAATATTATTAATCATTACAAAGCCATATGTGAATTGGTAGAAGGTGATGTTTCTGCAGAAGTTATTGCTACAGATTTTGACGGAATGGTTAAAGAAGGGGAAGCTTTGGCTGCCTTAAATCCGCAAATTGTGGTAAAACTTCCAATGATAAAAGATGGTGTAAAAGCGTGTAAATATTTTTCTTCAAAAGGAATTAAAACAAACGTAACCTTGGTTTTTTCTGCAGGACAAGCATTATTGGCAGCAAAAGCGGGTGCAACTTACGTTTCTCCGTTTATTGGTCGTTTAGATGATATTTCTACAGATGGTATGAACTTGATTTCTGAGATTCGTCTAATTTATGATAATTATGGTTTTAAAACTCAAATTTTAGCAGCTTCCGTGCGGAACACAATGCACATTATAAATTGCGCAAAATTAGGTTCTGACGTTATGACTGGGCCTTTAAGTGCTATTGAAGGTTTGTTAAAGCATCCTTTAACAGATAGTGGCTTGGCTACATTTTTAGCAGATTACCAGAAAGGAAATTAGTCTTAAACTAGCAAAAGAATAAAGATACAAAGTCAGAAAGTTTAGAAGTATCATACTTTTTGCTTTCTGGCTTTTATTATAAAAAATTAATGCAGTCTTAAAAGATTTTAACTTTGTAATCCTTTAACTTTGCACTTTTGTACCCATAAGAAATGTATCCAAAAAAAGAACTCGCACAAATCGTAATTTCAGCTTGCTCTCAATTTAAGATTGAGACCGTTGTTATTTCTCCAGGTTCGCGAAATGCACCACTTACCATAGGTTTTTCTAATCATAATAAAATAGAGACTTTAAGTGTGGTAGATGAGCGTTGTGCTGCTTTTTTTGCTTTAGGAATTGCGCAACAAACACAGAAGCCAGTTGCAATTTTATGTACTTCAGGTTCTGCTTTGTTAAATTATTATCCTGCAATTGCAGAAGCTTTTTACAGTAATATTCCGTTGGTTGTTATATCTGCCGACAGACCAAAACATTTAATTGATATTGGAGATGGACAAACAATCAGACAAGAAAATGTGTTTGAAAATCACATCTTGTTTTCTGCAAATTTGATTGAAAATGAGAAGTATAAAACACGTAATTCCCAATTAATTGGGGAAGCTTTACAGATAGCAGTTTCACAAAATGGACCCGTACACATAAATGTTCCTTTTGATGAGCCTCTGTATGAAACGGTGGAAGAGTTAACCACTTTTAGTTTTCCGCATATCTCTCTGAGTTCTTTGGATAATTCAAATATTGATTATGAGAAGTTAGGAAATATATGGAATTCAGCCGAAAAGAAAATGATTTTGGTTGGCGTAAATTATCCCGATGCAGAATTGCATCAATTAATGGATTTATATGCAGCAGATACTTCGGTTTTAATTTTTACAGAAACCACCTCTAATTTACATCATGATAAGGCAATAGACTCTATAGATCAACTGATTTTCTCTTTAACGGATGCCGAGTTTAAAAAACTAAAACCAGATGTTTTAATTACGTTTGGAGGTATGATTGTCTCTAAAAGAATAAAACGTTTTTTAAGAGATTATCAACCCAAACACCATTGGGATATTGACGCTAGAAAAGCGACAAATACTTTTTTTTGTTTGTCAGAATTTATACAAACAAAACCGGTAGACTTTTTCTCTCATTTTAATCAGTTTATTACACCTTTACAAAGTGATTATCAATCAAAGTGGTTGACTTTTAGAGATGAAAGAAGAGTGAAACATGCAGCATATTTGAAAAACATTAAATATTCAGATTTTTCTGTTTTTGAACAAGCTTTAGCAAGTATTCCTGACAATTGTCAGTTGCAAATTAGCAACAGTTCAATTATTAGGTATGCACAATTATTTTCCATTAAAAATTCTGTAAATATTTTCTGTAATAGAGGTACAAGTGGAATTGACGGTAGCACAAGTACTGCGATTGGAGCTGCTTTTGCAAATAAAAAGCAAACTGTTTTTATTACAGGAGACTTGAGTTTTTTTTATGATAGTAACGGCTTGTGGAATAGCAATATTCCTGCAAATTTTAGAATAATTATTGTCAATAATTCGGGGGGTGGAATTTTTAAAATTATTCCGGGTCCAGGAACTACAAATGCAACTAAATATTTTACAACACCGCATTGCTTAACAGCAGAGCATTTGAGTAAAATGCATCAATTTGAGTATCAGAAAGCATATTCTACAGAAACTGTTGCAAAAGAATTAGAAGGATTTTTTGAAACGTCAAAAAAACCAAAAATATTAGAGATTTTTACGCCAAGTGCAGAAAATGATTTAATTTTAAAAACATATTTTAAACAGATACAATAATGGATTTACAAGAAGATTTACAAGACGGCGAGATGAACTTAAAAGAAGGAGATAAAGTCCAATTGGTCATTGAAACAGAAACGGGTTTAGGATATACCGTTTTAATAAATGAAGAATTTGATGGCTTACTTTTTAGAAGCGAAGTTTTCCAGGCGTTAGAGGAAAACATGGAAGTAACTGGTTACGTCAAAAATATACGTGAAGACGGTAAAATAGATGTTTCTTTAAGACCACAAGGGTTTAGAAATGTGATTGATTCTGATGTAGATAAAGTCATGACTAGATTAAAAAATAGCAAAGAAGGGTTTATTTTAATTACAGATAAAAGCTCGCCAGACTCGATACGTTTTCACATGAAAATGAGTAAAAAAGCGTTTAAAAAAGCCGTAGGTAATTTATACAAACAAAAACTA
>JBNMOF010000032.1:0-17129 GCA_051277175.1 Polaribacter sp. | reverse complement strand
GAAGCAGCTTTGCTAAATTGTTTAATGCTACTAGATAAAATTCGAAGTCCTATGACTAACAACACTAAAAATGGAATTCCTATTAAGATAAAAAGAGAAATGGATAATAACCAGCTTGGCAAAGTTGCATCGTAGAAAAAATCTGGATACCCTATAAAGCCGCCATCAATATTTAAAAATTCTAAACTTCCAACAGAAAACCCTCCAATAATTAGAGATAAAATAGCGGCTGCACCTATAAATACAAAAATTACTCCTATAAATTTCCCAATAATTTTGACTAGGATGAGAATAATTTTACCAATAGCATTTAAAAAGTCTTGTAAGCCGTTATTTTTTTTTGTCTTTGCGGAAAAAGTTTGATTTATTTTTTCAGAAAACTCAGAAGCGCCATCTTTTAATTTTTCTGAAACATTTGTAAATTCTTCACGAATCTTTTTTTCAATATTGTCAATATTTACAGGTTCGCCTTCCATTTGCAACTTTTCTGCCGTGGTCTTGGCTTCGGGTAATAAAATCCAAAGGATAATATAGATCAAAATACCAATTCCTACACCTGCTAAAGTGGTGATTAAGAATAATAAGCGAATCCAAATGGTGTCAATATTAAAATAATGGGCAACACCAGAAGCAACGCCACCTAAGAACTTGTCATCTCCGTCTCTAAATAATTTTTTTCCTGAAGCTTTATTTCTAGAATATGAATAACTAGCATCTGAATACATTTCTTCTGCTTCGGCATAATCTTCTGGTTGGCCCATGATTACAATAATATCTTCGATATCGCTTTCATTTACAACTTGTCTAGCGTCTGTGATTTTTTCGGATAAAAGTTCACTAATACGAGCTTCTATGTCTGCAATAATTTCGTTTTTTCCTTGTGGATCTTCGCTTAAAGATTTAGAAATTGACGCTAAGTATCGTCTTAGTTTTTGATATGCTTCTTCATCTATGTGAAAGAAAAATCCGCCTAAATTAATATTTATTGTTTTATTCATTTGAAGTTGGTTTTGTGCTAATTACTTGGTTAACTGCGTTTACTAAATTACTCCATGTTTTGTCTAGCTCTTTTATAAACATGCGTCCATTTTCTGTTAGAACGTAATACTTTCTTGGGGGTCCAGAGGTTGATTCTTCCCATCTATAGGTTAGTAATCCAGCGTTTTTTAAACGGGTTAATAACGGATAAATAGTTCCTTCAACCACAATCATTTCTGCACTTTTTAGCGTCGAAAGAATCTCAGAAGTATATTTATCACCATTTTTTAAGATGGATAAAATACAGTACTCTAAAACACCTTTTCTCATTTGTGCTTTTGTGTTTTCTATCTTCATGTATTCGTATTTATTTTATAAACTTTATGGTAAAAGGGTATTTATAGTTCTCCCCATCTTTTGCTTTTAAGGATGCTATAATTATCAGAGCGATTCCTACTAAATAGAGAATTCCTGTAATGGTGCCAAAACCAATAAATCCTAAAATATTATTGGTGTTAAAATCAAAATTCATTTGAAAATTATCAAAGTTGTGAACGTTTCTAAAAAAAGTACCAAGAGCGAAAGGAATAAAAGTGAGTGTTAAAATAAAGGCATACAATGTGTAGCTCAAATTAAAGTTTACCGCTTCTTTGCCTTGTGCATTTAAAAACGGACTTTTTTCTTTTAAAGTTTGCCAAGCGATAAGAGGTGTAATTATATGTCCAAATGGAAATATAAAACCGGCAAATGCAGAAATATGTATTAAAAAAGCGTTGGTGTTTTGGTTATTTTGTTTCATAGTTTGTTAAGTGTATAATACTTTCCTATGCAAATATATATCTTTAAAAAGGTATTATGTAATGCATAGTACTGTATTTAACATTTATTTAACATTTTAATGTTTTCTTAATATTGAATAAAAAGTCTTAAATTGCGAGTAAATTCAGCCTTTATGAAGATTACTCCGAAGAAAATTAATGTATTTATGCTCTTTAAGTTACCATTGGCATATGTAGGTGGTGTGCGTGTAAAAACAGTGTCGGAAGAAGAATCAACAGTTAAAATTACACATAAATGGATGAATCAAAACCCGTTTAAAAGTATGTTTTGGGCTGCGCAAGGAATGGCAGCAGAAATGAGCACGGGTGTTTTAGTAATGAAGGCAATAGAAAATTCTAAAGAGAAAGTTTCTATGTTAGTGACGCATCAAGAGGCGAGTTTCTTTAAAAAAGCGTCGGGTACCATTGTATTTAGATGTGCCGGTGGAGCGGAAATAAGTGAAGCTATCAAAAAATCGAAAGAGACCCAAGAGGGGCAGGTAGTTGTTTTAATTTCAGAAGGAAAAAACGAAGATGGAGTAGTAGTTTCTAATTTTAGTTTTGAGTGGAGTTTAAAAGTAAAGTAAAAAAAAATCCACTGTAAAAACAGTGGATCTATATTGTGTAAAGTAAAATATTTCTATTTATTTTCTTTGTTCTTAATCTCGGTAATATAAGTGTCTAATCGTTTACCGTAAGTAGAATTTTTAACCTTCTCAGATAATGATTTATTAATGGTATCTAATAATTTAATGTTGGCGTCATATAATTCTGTCAAAGCAATGTAAGGCGCAGCCTCAGAACCTGAATTTGTCAAAGCAAAATTGGTGGTAAACAAATATTTTCTGCGTATCATTCTATCGAAATCTGTCTTTACTTTTGCAATAGAGTCTGCATTTTTAGATTTTATGGCATCGAATTCTTTCTTGATAAACTGTAAACGTTGGTTTTTAAATTTATCATTAATTTTCGTGAATTTATTTAAAACCACTTGATTTTCAGAACCTATAATTTCTGTATCGAAACCGAATGTGTCAATATTATCATTAAGAGTTATTGTTCCCTTGTTACCAAAGAATAAGATTCTTTTTTCGTTCGTATTTCCTTTAAAAGTTAAGTAATACATTTCAGGAGATATTACATTATCTGTTAATTTAAAGTTTCCATCGCCAAAAACGTCCATAGAATCTACAGAAAATAGTGCAGTATCATTCATTTTCTGAAGATACAAAGTACCTTTTTTTAATCCTTTAATGTTTCCTTCAACAATCATGTTGCCTTCTTTTTCAGAGGAACAGGCAACCATTAAGATTGATACTACTAAAACTGCTATAATTTTCTTCATCTATTCTAGAATTTAGTCTGCAAATATGCTTTATTTTTTTATATGGTGGATGATAATTCCATTAAAATTGTACACAAAATAGCGCCAACCGTTCCAATTGCATACCCAAAAACAGCTAATAAAACGCCCACAGTTGCCAAAGATGGATGAAAGGCCTGTGCAACAATTGGTGCAGATGCGGCACCACCCACGTTTGCTTGACTACCAACGGCTAAAAAGAAATAAGGTGCTCTAATAATTTTTGCAACAATAATTAATAAAGCTGCATGAATGGTCATCCAGACAAAACCAATTGCTATCAGTCCAGGATTTTCAAAAGCCTGATTTAAGTCCATTTTCATACCAATAGTGGCTACTAGTATGTAAATAAAAATACTTCCTAATTTACTTGCACCTGCGCCTTCGTAATTTTTTGCTTTTGTGTACGATAAAAGAATTGCCACAATCGTTGAAATACTAATCAACCAGAAAAAACCAGAACCTAAAAACGAAAATACATTTCGCCAAGTTTGTGAAGCTATAGAAGTTACAAATTCAGAGAAAAATTCACTTAAATATTTTGCGGCAAAATGCCCAAAACCAACCGTTCCAAATGCAATTCCTAGCATTACCATATAATCTGCTAACGTAGGATTTTTCTTTATTTTCTGTGTAAAATTTATTACTTTTTCTTTAAGCTCTTCAATAGCAGTAGTATCTGCTTTTAGCCACTTATTTATTTTATCTTTCTTACCAATACCTATTAACAAAATTGCCATCCAAACATTGGCAACAACGATGTCTACAATGACCATTCCGCCATATTTAGCAGGATTGTATTTGTAAATTTCTAGCATGGCAGTTTGGTTTGCACCACCACCAATCCAACTTCCTGCGATGGTTGATAGTCCTCTCCAGACAGCATCAAAATCTGCACCACCAACAGTTTCTGGTGAGAAAATAGAGATTAATAAAATAGCCAACGGACCTCCAATTATTACACCAACAGTTCCTGTAAAAAACATAATTAATGCTTTTGAACCTAAATTAAAAATAGCCTTTAAATCAATGCTTAAAGTCATTAAAACCAAGGCGGCTGGTAACAAAAACCGACTTGCAACGTAGTACAATTGAGAGGAATTACTCAGAACGGCTCCTGTGGCATTCGTTGTTTTCCATTCTGGAGAAATAACGCCTACAGTGGTAAAAATTGCAGGAATAAAGTACGCCATAAATAAGCCTGGAACTATTTTATAAAATTTAGGCCAAAAACCTGTTTTTAAATTCTCTGTGTAGAAAACAAACCCTAAAGAGAGCATTAAAATACCAAAAACAATGGCATCATTTGTAAATATTGGTTTCATGGTTAAATTGATTTTTTGGTAAAATTGGTATTTAAAATAACACCTAACTGCATTCTTTTTAAAATTAGATTGGGTGTTTTAATTTGTAAATATGCCATTTTTAATTTGATATTGTTGGTCCATTTGTAAAGAAAACCAATACCAGTCCAATTTTGAGAGAATGTTTTAGCGCTGTTTAAATTTAGAAATATTTCATTAAAGGCATAGGTGTTCCAAGTGTTTGAAAGTGGGTAACTTATATTTAAACTATAACGCAGCCAATTTTGGAATTGATCTGTGTCTATATTTCTGTGAATAAAACGCTGCTCAAACCTAAAACGGTGTTTTGCTGTGAACTTTCTCCAATTCGATTTTAAATTCAGATCTTCATAAAAACGAGATTCATATAAGTTTACGGAAGAAGCGTTATATGCTACATCTGCTGTAGCATAACTTACACCTAGCGTTACATTTGTTTTTGGGGTAAACGTATAATTAATTCCCAGACGGTAAATTTCTTGTTGAAATTCACTAGCCAATTCAAAATAGCGAAAATGTGCCATTGTTTTAAGGGAATATTTTTTTGATAGTTTGTGAGAACCGTTATACATATACCAGGTTCCTAATTGATTTTCAGGTTTTTTTTGTCCTTGAGTTTTAATACATATAAAACTCAAGGATAAAATTAAAAAGATTTTTTTCATATTTAATATTAGTCTGTAGTGTAAATTTTGGTTTCTTTAAAAGGAGAAATTTCAATGTTTTCTGTTGCTTCTTTATAAACAATCCACTCTTTATTAAAGAACGTATTTGTTTCAGAGACTACTTTTTTAAATTCAGCTTTAAATTGATTCATTAAAATGGTTTCTGTAGCAGTTTGTTCACCAAATCTTGAACTGATATAATAGCTAGCACTTCTAAAACGTTGATTAACGGTAATTTCAGGATTTCTAGTAATTCCCTGTCTTTTATCTATAGTCCCTAGATACTTCGCGATTAGCGTATCAATTTTTTTAATAATTGCTGTTGATGCCTTAATTTCCACTTTGTATTTTTTCAAAGTATCGCTTGTTGAAGCATCCTCTTTAGATAATTGAGATTTGATTGCAGTTGCAGTATTTTTACTTTCCACCAATTGTTTTACAACGTTTGCAATTTTTTCTTGATAGGTTTCAAGTTCCTTGCTTGCAGCATATTTTTGATTTATTGCAATCTCAGACATCTCTAATCTAGGATCGTATTCAACGTTAATAGTTTGCTCAGAAACTTCTTTGCCAAAAGTCATTTTTAAATAATAGGTTCCTGGTTTTACAGGCACTCCTGATGGTTCTCTGGTTGTTTTATTAATTTTTCTAGAGGCCCTTGCAACGCCTTTCTCTCTTAAATACCAGGTAGTTTTATGAATACCACTTTCTTTAGGAGTTTTGAATTTTAAGGTTCTTATTTGTCTTGTTCCATCAAATATTTCTAATTTAATAGAATCGTATTTTACTTTATTTTTATCTTCTTTTACATCAATATCTTCCTGCTCTTTAGCTGTTTCTTCTTTTTTTTCTTCTTTAGGTTTATCAATATAATAAGAGATAATTGCACCAGATTTTCTGTTTTCTCCTTGGTAAAGCGCATCTGCACCAAACCTACTTCCTGTTGGTTGCTGATTTTTTGCTTGGTACGCAGTTGGCGGAATAAATAACGCCAATCTTTCAGAAGTAATCTCTTTGTTATTCGCAATTGCTCTTAAAGGTCTAATGTCATCTAAAACCCAAGCTGCACGTCCAAAAGTTCCAATAATTAAGTCGTGTTCTCTTGGATGTATTACCAAATCTTTCACAGGAACAGTAGGAAAGCCCTCTGTCCATTTAGTCCATTTATCTCCCGCATTTATAGAAATATACAAGCCATCATCAGTTCCTAAAAACAGTAAATTTTTATTTTCTGGATCTTCAACGATAGACAAGGTATAACTTTGTACATCGTTTTCATCAACAATGCGTTCCCAAGATTTGCCGTAATTTTTTGTTCTATATGCATACGGTGTATAATTAAAACGTCTGTAATCATTCGCAATTAAAAGTGCTTCTCCCTTATTTTTATTGGATGCTTTTATTTGAGTAATCCAACTATTTGCTGGCAAACCTTTCAAGTTTTTAGCAACATTTGTCCAAGTAGTTCCACCGTTTTTAGTGATGTGTACTTGACCGTCGTCTGTTGCCGCCCACAAAACGTCTTTTTCTAAAGGAGTTGGTTCTATCACTAAAATTGTACAATGATTTTCTGCACCTGTTGCATCCATTGTCAAACCACCACTTTCTGCTTGTTTTAGTTTTTTAGGATCATTTGTTGATAAATCAGGAGAAATTACTTCCCAAGTCAATCCTTTATCCGTTGATTTGTGTACAAACTGACTTCCGAAATATAGTGTACTATTATTAAAGGGATCCATTTGAATGGCAGCATTCCAATTGAAACGCAGCGCTACATTTGCATCTTTATGCGTTGGTTTTACAGAATAGTTATTCCCTGTAATATGGTCATATCGTACTACAGAACCTTGCTGGCTCATAGACCAACCGTATCTAGAATCATCTTTGTCTGGAACGACATCAAAACCGTCACCAAAACTAATTTCTTGCCAATATGAATTTCTAATTCCTTGCGCTTTCCATACATACGCAGGACCTCTCCAAGAACCGTTGTCTTGCATTCCTCCATATACATTATAAGGAAATTCATTATCTATATTAATGTGATAAAATTGTGCTACTGGAATATTTCCAATAAAGCGCCAAGATGTACCACCATCTTTTGTGATATTTAGCCCACCATCATTTCCATCAATCATGAATTTACCATTATTTGGGTGAATCCACCAAGCGTGATGATCTGGATGCACACCGTTGTCTACGCCATAAGCAGGCATAAGCTCGTTAAAGCTTTTTCCACCATCTTGAGAAACATTGATATACGTAAAAACAGTATATAATCTATTTTCATTCTGAGGATCTACATAAATTTCTGAGTAATAAAAAGGACGATTTCCAATACCTGGTTTGTCATTTATTTTTTTCCATTTAAAGCCACCATCTTCACTTTTATACAAAGCATTTTTCTTTGCTTCTACCAAAGCATAAATAATATCAGGATTACTTGGTGCTATTGCAACGCCAATTCTACCTAATTCGCCTTTAGGAAAGCCTTCTTTTTCCGTAATTTGTTTCCAATTATCTCCACCATCGTGTGTTATATAAACGCCACTTCCTGCTCCACCAGATTTAAAAAACCAAGGATCCCTTTTGTGTTCCCACATAGAAGCAATTATCTTATTCGGATTTGTAGGATCCATAATTAAGTCTGCTGCGCCAGATCTTACGTTTGTAAACAAGATTTGTTTCCAACTTTTTCCACCGTTAATTGTTTTATAAACACCGCGCTCCTTGTGTTCTCCCCAAGGTGAACCAATTGCACCAACGTACACAACATCAGGATTTGTTGGATCGATTAGGACTCTATGTATATGACGCGTTTTTTCTAAGCCCATGGCTTTCCATGTTTTTCCAGCATCTAAAGATTTGTATATACCAAAACCGCCATTTAAACTATTTCTTGGATTTCCTTCTCCAGTTCCTGCCCAAATTACACTCGGGTTGGATTGCTGAATGGCAACTGCTCCAATAGAAGCTGTCAATTCTTTTTCGAAAATTGGTTCCCATTTAACACCGCCAGAAGTCGATTTCCAAATGCCACCAGAAGCGGTTCCAACATACATTATTTCAGGATTTGCTATTACAACATCAATAGCCGTTACTCGTCCAGACATTCCGCCTGGACCAATATTTCTTGGTTTCATGTTTTTTACTAAATCCATAGAAAACTCTTGTGAAAAGAGGAGAGAGGTAGTGCATAAAAAAAGTAGTGTGCATAGTTTTTTCATTAGAGTAGTTTTGTTTGATTTTTAATAACAGCGAACAAGATACAAATAGAAAACGTTCAATATTAATTGAACGTTCTTTTTAACAGTTTTCTAGACTTAAAAGGAAGAATTATGAAGTAGTATTTTTTATAATGAAGAGATTGCTTTGTGTTTCGCAATGTTATTCTTGAAATTGGTTTTTGCGTCTTTTTAAATATTATTCCTCTTTCTCTTTAGGGGTGCGTTTTGCGTCTTTTAAAACTTGCATTAACATCCATTCTATTTGTCCGTTTGTAGAGCGGAATTCGTCAGAAGCCCATTTTTCAATGGCTTTTATCATGTCTTCATTAACTCTTAAGGCGAATGCTTTCTTTTTTGCCATTTTTATTTTTTTACAAATGAAACTACCGTTTAATTAGTTGATTTCGGGTTATAATTTTTTAAAACCTGCATCGCTTCCTCTTTTTTCTGCGTACCAATTAATAATTTTTTAGCATTTTTAAATTCAATTTGGATGCCAATATCACCAGAAATATTTACGCACTTCCCTTTTTCTTTATTCCAAAAGAAACCTCCTTTTAGACCCCATCCGCCATATTCTCCAATGGGATCATAGTTTCTAACATGAACTTTTTTAATCTCTTTCCATTGAATAATTTTCATTTTTAAATGAAAGGGAGAAAACTGATAGTGAATTCCTATTTCATCAATTCTAGTTTTTAGTTTAAAGAAGAAAATAAAGGCAACAGAAATAGAGATCCCTAGTAATGTTAGCACAAATTCATTGGTTGTTATTTTGGAGCTTTCTTCTAAGTATTCTTTTGTAACCATTATAATTGGCACAACTATACTAACGGCTAAAAGGACTTTTAACCAATTTTGTTTAATGTGTTGTTCTTCTTTGAAAATTTTCATTGTTATCTATTTTTATCTCTCTCTAAAATTATAGAACTCACGCCTTGAATTATTTCTTTATAAACCCAGCCTTCTCGCGCATATTGATTTAATAAATCTTCAAAAGTTTGATTTCGATTCCTTAAGCCTAATTTTAATTGAACAATCTTATACTCTTTCATTTCTTTTAAATTTAAGTGACTATTGTGTTGCTTAATGACTTAAAGTACCAGTATTTACCACTGGTGTAGCTTCTTTATCGCCACATAGAATTACGAGTAAATTACTCACCATAGCAGCTTTACGTTCATCATCTAATTCCACAATTTGTCTTTTGCTTAATTCTATTAAAGCCATTTCTACCATTTCTACAGCACCTTGTACAATTTTATGTCTTGCGGCAACAATAGCAGTTGCTTGCTGCCTTTTGAGCATGGCAGAGGCAATTTCGTTTGCATACGCTAAATACCCAATTCTTGCTTCTAAAACCTCAATTCCTGCAATGGTTAAACGCTCGTCAATTTCTTTTTCTAAAGCTTCAGAAACTTCATTGATACTTGATCTTAAAGTAATATCTTCATCATGGCCTTCATCAGCAAAATTATCATAAGGATACATACTCGCTAACTTTCGAACAGCAGCATCTGTTTGTACGCGCACAAAATTTTCATAATTATCGACGTCAAAAGCAGCTTTATAGGTATCTGTCACTCTCCACACTAATATGGTAGAAATCATTATTGGATTTCCTAATTTGTCGTTTACTTTTAAACGCTCACTATCAAAATTACTAGCTCTTAAAGAAATTGTTTTTTTTCTGAAAAAAGGATTTGCCCAATACAAACCGTTTTCTTTAATGGTTCCTACATATTTTCCAAATAATAAAACAACTTTAGAAGTGTTGGGATTTACTAAGATAAATCCAAAAAAACCAATAAAACTGATCAGTGTAACAAATATATACACTGGATTTTCTTGTTGAACTGAAAATGTGATGCTTCCAAAAAATAGTAGCAATACAATTACTAACATTAAATAACCGTTCGCAGGTTTGATAATTTTTTCTGATTTCATATAGATTGATTTATTTTAATATTAAAATGATATCGTAAATATATCATTTTATTTAATTGATTCACAAATAAATTTGATAATTTTTTTATAACTTCGCATTAAATTATATAAAATTCAAAAAATGAAACTTAAAATATTTTTATTGATAGCTGCCTTTTTCCTAGCCAAACCTGCAACAGAAGAAGACTTTTTTTGGGGGCAAAATGGACACAGAGCAACAGGTGAAATTGCCGAAAATTATTTAAAGAAAAAAGCTAAAAGGAAAATAGATAAATTATTAAAAGGACAAAGCTTAGCATTTGTATCTACCTATGCAGACGAAATTAAATCGGACAGAGCTTATAGTAAATACTATCCTTGGCATTATGTAAATATGGACTTAGAGGAGTCTTATGCAGATGCAACCAAAAATCCAAAGGGAGATCTTGTTACTGGAATTAACAAATGTATCGAAGTTTTAAAAGATACTAATAGTTCTGATGAAGATAAATCTTTTCATTTAAAAATGTTGGTTCATTTTGTAGGAGATTTACATCAGCCGATGCATATTGGACAAAAAGAGGACAAAGGGGGCAATGCAATCCAGGTTGAATGGTTTGGAAAAGGAACCAATTTACATGCTGTTTGGGATACTAAAATGATTGAAAATTGGAACATGAGTTATTTAGAGTTGGCAGATAATGCCAAAGAGGTCTCTAAAAAACAAATTGCAGCGATTGAAGCAGGAACTCTTTTAGAATGGGTAGACGAGGTTCATGAGCTTACAAAAAAGATTTATAAATCTGCAGCCGTAGGTGAAAACTTGCGGTATCGATATTCTTACGATCATTTTGATATTGTTAGAGATCAATTACAAATAGGAGGAATCCGTTTGGCAAAAATACTAAACGATATTTTTTCTTAAATTCTAAAAGGTAAAAAAAGATAAGAGTCTTATTAATAATTATTAGTAAGGCTTTTTTTGTTAAGAATCAGTTAATTATTGGGTTCGGCTTCCAATTAATATGTAATTTTATAAAATGAAATTAAAATCAATTTTTTTATTTGTTATTTTTTTAGGACTTATTTCTTGCAAAAAAGAAGTGGCTAAAAACGAAAAAAAAGAAATTAATACTTCGCACATTACTGTAAAGTCATACTCTTATGAGGAGTTAAAACCTTTGTTGGAAAAGAAGGATGATAAAATATATGTTATTAATTTTTGGGCAACTTGGTGTGCACCTTGTGTGAAAGAATTGCCTGCTTTCGAAAAGTTAAATAAGGAATACGCGTCTAAAAATGTAGAGGTTTTATTGATAAGTTTAGATTTTCCGAAGCAAAAAGAGAAAAAGTTAATTCCTTTTATAGTCAGGAAAAATTTACAATCTCAAGTAATTTTATTAGATGATATGAATGAAGATGTTTGGATAAAAGCAATAGACTCTAGTTGGTCTGGAGCAATACCAGCAACAATTATTTACAACAAAAATATGCGAAATTTTTATGAAAAATCATTTGATTATAAAACTTTAGAGGCAGAATTACAAACTTTTTTAAACCAGTAAATTATGAAAATTATAAAATCAATAGTAGTATTAATTGTTGTTGGATTCCTTACAGCGTTCACATTAAAAACAGTAGATACTAGTTACAAAATTGGCGATACCATCGAAGATTTTTCGCTAATGAATACAGATGATTTAATGGTTTCTTTAAGCGATTATAAAGATGCAAAAGGATTTATTATTATTTTTACATGTAATACGTGCCCGTATTCTGTTGCAAACGAGGATCGAATAATTGGCTTAGACAGAAAGTATAAAAAACGAGGTTTTCCTGTGATTGCAATAAATCCAAATGATCCTATTGCAGTGCCTAACGAAAGTTTTGAGAAGATGAAAGTTAGAGCACAAGAAAAAGGGTTTACATTTCCTTATTTGCTAGATAAAGGTCAGAAAGTGTATCCTAAATTTGGAGCAACAAAAACACCAGAGGTTTTTATTGTTACCCGAAACGACCTAAAAGTACAGTATATTGGTGCTATTGATAATAGTTCTAGAGATCCTTCAGCAGTTACAGAAAAATATGTGGAAAATGCGCTAGATGCTTTATTAACAGGGGAAAAGATAGAAAAAACAACAACTAGGGCGATTGGATGTTCTATAAAAGTGCAGTAAATATATTATTAAACTAAAAAAAATCCCAAACAAACGTTTGGGATTTTTTTAGTTCAAACTCAGATTTTTTTTTCTTACGTCTGTATTCGTGTTTTGTGAGATGTAGTACTACTTTCGTACAATCTCTCCACAGCCAATGCGTGGTCCTGCTGCACCAGAAGGTTGTGAGCTAAAATCATCAGGGCCTTCATGAATAATTATTGCGTGGCCAACCACATTTTTGTTTGCTTCTTTTCCCCCAATAGACCATAAGTTAGTTTCTCTTTCTATGGTTCCTGTTCCGTCTGCGCCAACAACTAGATTGCCAATATCACCAATGTGAAATGGTGCTTCCATCCATTTTCCATGATTCTCGTTTGTAGGATTCCAATGTCCACCTGCAGATTTTCCATCAGGTGCCGAGCAATCTCCAATTGCATGAATATGAATGGCATGATTTCCTTGAGAAAGTCCGGAAAGTGCTGCTTTCATAACTACGATTCCGTCTTTTTCTATAAAAGTTACAGTTCCGGAAACACTACTTCCACTTTTTGCTTCAATTGTTGCTATTGCTTTTTTTTCGCTTGTATTACAAGCAGCTAGTAAAGAGCTTGCACACACTAAAAATCCTAATATTTTAAAAATTTTCATAATATTTAGTTTTAATTATTTTCTATTTGGGTACCAATTTAATTGAACAACTTCGATAGTTGGGTTCTTTTTATTTACAATTTCTTTGAATTTAGCAACATCACTTAAACCATTAGTTCCTCTGTAGTGATACGGGAAAACTTGTTTTGGTTTGAAGGCTAAAACAGCATCTGCAGCACTTTCAACAACCATTGTATATGGCAAATTCATACAAACAAATGCCTTATCTATGTTCTTTAAAGCACGCATTTCTGGAATGTCTTCTGTGTCTCCAGAAAAGTAAATCCGCTCCTCATTAATTGTGAATACGTATCCATTTCCTCTTCCTTTTGAATGGAATTTTAAAGCTTCTTTGCGTAAGTTATACATTGGAATTGCTCTTAAATCAAAGGAGGACAAAGATTTTTCCTCATCGTTGTTTATGACGATCACCTCAAGCGCTTTAATTTCTGTAATTTTATCTGCAACTGCTTGCGGAGCAATAATTTTAGTTTCTTTTAAGTCTAAAGCTGCTAATGTTTTTAAATCCATATGGTCTCCATGAATATCTGTAACAACAACGTACGTAGGTTTTTCGAAGTTAGAAAAAGCCTTTGCACCTCCAGTTGGGTCGAGGTATACCACTTCTTTATTGAAAGTTAAAACAGCGGTAGCATGGGAAATTGGTGTTATTTTCAGCATCGAAGAATTTTCTTCTTGAGATATTTCAGATGCTGCTACAGCATCTGTTTTAAGGGGTGCTTTCTTGCAAGAAAAAACCGCAAAAGAGAGCATTAAGAGGGTAAGAATTTTTTTATTCATGGCTCATAAAATTTATTCTGTGTTCCAAAGATAACAACTAAAATACACTTTTTGTGAACGTTTTTATGAATCTTTTTAGCAAAGAAATATTTCAGGAATCAACCCTAAAAAGTAGTGCTAAAAAATATATTTTTTTTATCTTTATTGATTAAAATTGAGTAATAGATTTAAAGGTGTAAAAAGTCCGAAAAACTAGTAATATGCCATATTCTTAATAAAAAAGTCTAAGATTAGGCTAAGTAAAAGAGCAATATGCTTTTTGAAGAATAAGAAAAGCACGCTCTTAAAGTACATGAATTGCTTGCTGATACTTCTTTAGGAATTGCATAATCGATAATAAATAAAAATAAATTCTTGTATGTGCAGGAATGATAAACTTAAAGAATGAACTTAAATTTAACAAAACCAATTGTATTCTTTGATTTAGAAACTACGGGTGTTAATATAGCAACAGACAGAATTGTAGAAATTGCTGTTTTAAAAGTGTTCCCTAATGGAAATAAAGAGAGTAAAACATGGCTGGTAAATCCGGAAATGGAAATTCCGCAGGGATCGATCGATGTGCATGGAATTACAAATGAAAAAGTAGTTACAGAACCCACCTTTAAAGAATTAGCGCAACAAATAAGCGAAATGATTGCAGGTTGTGATTTGGCTGGGTTTAATTCTAATAGATTCGATATTCCTTTGTTAGCAGAAGAATTAATGCGTGCTGGAATCGACTTTAATATGAACGACAGAAAAGCGATCGATGTACAAGTTATTTTCCATAAAAAGGAACAACGAACGCTAGGTGCTGGTTATCAGTTTTACTGTGGAAAAGAGTTAGAGGGTGCACACGGTGCAGCAGCAGATACCAATGCAACTTATGAAATTTTGAAAGCGCAACTCGATAGATATTCAGATATTGAGAACTCAGTAGACGCTTTAAGTGAATTTTCTACACACGGAATAAGAGCTGATTTTGCAGGTTTTATTTTGATGAACGATGAAAAACAAGAAATTTTTTCTTTTGGAAAACATAAAGGAAGAACGGTAGAAGAGGTCTTCAAAGAAAATCCTGGTTATCATAATTGGATTCAGAATGCAGACTTTCCACTCTATACAAAAAAGGTTTTGAAAGAAATAAAACAGCGAATGTCTGTACCAAAAAAAACCATGTCAGATAAAGATAAATTAAACGCTTTACAGCAGAAATTTAATTTACGATAAGCTTTAACATCCTGTTAGGAGTTTATTTGTTTTGATTAATTAATTTAAAAAAATCAGAAAACATGTTTACAGAATATAAAAATTTACCTCATAATTCTCGCGTTTGGATTTATCAAGCAGATAGAGAATTTACGGATACAGAAATGGATTTTATTGCGTCAAAGGCAGAAGATTTTATCAATCAGTGGACGCGTCATGGTGATGATTTAAAAGGTTCATTTACTTTTAAATACAAGCAGTTTTTAGTGTTGGCCGTTGATGAAAGTTTTAACAATGTTTCTGGTTGTTCTATCGATAGTTCAGTTCGTTTTGTGCAAGCATTAGAAAAAGAATTTCAATTAGATTTGATGAATAAAATGAACATTACGTTTAAAGATAATAATATTATTAATTTAGCGAAGTTGTCTGATTTTCAAAGGTTTGTTAACGAGCGAAAAGTAACTTCAGAGACCATCGTTTTTAATAATATGGTAAACACTAAAGAAGATTTTGAAAATAATTGGGAAGTTCCTGCAAGAGAAAGTTGGCACAAACGCTTTTTGGTATAACAATTGTTTTGGGTTTGAATCATCAAGGTAATTATTAAGCTGCGTTCAGGATTGAGCGGTTTGTTTGAGCTCTTTTTTTTAGCTGCTTGCTTGCGTGATTTTAATAACGTAGTAAGAAAAATCAAATCGAGAACAAACCTAAAAAAAGCGAGTAGCGAAAGCCTGTTAAAACGCCCAAAAAAAATATTCAAAGAGAAGAATGAAGAACAACATCATATTGATCGTATTGATCGCCTTTGCATTTAATGTAAGTGCTCAAAGATTAGATCCTTTAAGAACCAAAGATTTTGAAGCGCAAAAAGTTTGGGTAGATAGCATTCTAAATGGAATGTCTGTAGATGAAAAAATAGGTCAATTATTTATGATTCAAGCCTATTCTAATCTCGATGCAAAACACGAAGATTTTATTATTGAAATGATTACAAAATATCATGTTGGTAACTTAATTTTTATGCAAGGAACTCCAGAAAAACAGGCCGCTTTAAATAATAAATACCAAGATTTGGTAAAAGTGCCTTTGTTGATTGGTTTTGACGGAGAGTGGGGTTTAGACATGCGTTTAAAAAATACGTATCGTTTTCCTTGGAACATGACTTTAGGAGCCATTAGAGACAATTCGTTGATCAAACAATTTGGAAAACATCTGGGGCAACATGCAAAAAGAATTGGAATTCATATAAATTTTGCTCCCGTAATTGACATCAATGTAAATCCAGAGAATCCGATTATTGGAAATCGTTCTTTTGGTGAAAGTAAAGAAAACGTTACTGAAAAAGCAATTGCTTTTATTCAAGGAATGCAAGGTGAAGGTGTTTTGGCAAACGGGAAGCACTTTCCCGGTCATGGAGATACAGCGTCAGATTCACATCATACATTGCCACTTTTAGATTTTGATATAGCACGTTTAGATTCCATTGAATTGTATCCCTATAAAAAAACATTTGATATTGGTTTGGCAAGTGTGATGACTGCACATTTAAACATACCAAGTTTAGAAGCAGATGTCAATTTACCAACCTCACTTTCTAAAAATGTTGTGACTAATTTGTTGCAAGAGCAGCTGGGCTTTGAGGGTTTAATTATTACGGACGGTTTAAATATGAAAGGTGCTTCTAATTATGCAACGTCTGCAGAAATAGATTTAGCTGCAATACAAGCAGGTAATGATTTATTATTAATTCCGCAAGATGTGCCAGCATCCATTGCTTTAATTAAAAAAGCATTGGAAACAAAAACGTTAACTGTTGAACGTGTAGATGCTTCTGTAAGAAAAATTTTAAAGTCTAAATATTGGGCAGGTTTACAAAATTATAAGCCTATAGAATTAGAGAACATTGCAGAAGATTTGAATCGCATAGAAGACGAGCTTTTGCACAGAGAACTCGTTAAAAACTCATTAACACTCTTAAAGAATAAGCATATTAGTTTGCCAATTAAAGAT
>JBNMOF010000031.1:0-17944 GCA_051277175.1 Polaribacter sp. | reverse complement strand
TGGCAGTATTAATGGTTTTTATTGCCATGAAATTATTTGATGTAGACGCAAATATTGTAGCCTTGTCTGGTATTGCCATTGCAATTGGTACCATGGTAGATGTGGGCGTCATATTATCAGAAAATATAATACGGCATCTTGATGAAAATAGTAAAATGGTTGTTCCAACAGGGCAAGGGTTGAGCGCAGAGGATGCTCAGAAAGCGGTTTTTCCCAAAGGTCAAAAGGACAAGAAATCGATAAACAATATTGTATATAATGCTACCACAGAAGTGTCTGGCGCCATTATAACTGCAGTGCTAACAACAATTATTAGTTTTATTCCAGTTTTTACAATGATAGGGGCAGAGGGAAAATTATTTAGACCCTTGGCTTTTACAAAAACTTTTGCGTTGATAGCTTCGCTGCTTGTAGCTTTGTTTTTAATTCCGCCATTTGCAGCATTTTTATTTAGAGAGAAAAGTATTAAAAAGTATTTTAGGCAGGCTATAAATATCGCCTTAATATTCGCAGGTATTTTTGCAATTATTTCTGGATATTGGTTGGGGCTAATTCTTATTGCTTTTGGTTTTTCTGGCATCTTAAAGCTGCAAGAAAAAATTACAGAAAAAAGGGCAAATACTTTAAATATTATAATTGCTGCATTGGCAATTGTCTTTCTTTTAGCATCTTATTGGCGTCCTTTAGGTGTAGAAAAAAGTATTTTTTGGAATCTTATTTTTGTGAGTGTCATTTGTTTTGGCTTGCTGGGTATTTTTGCGGTATTCAGAAGCTATTATACCCGCATTTTAAAATGGTGCTTAGCCAATAAAATCGCATTTCTATCGCTACCAATAGCCCTTATTATTGCAGGTATTTTTATTATGAAAAATACGGGGAAAGAATTTATGCCCTCTTTAAACGAAGGTTCTTTTTTATTGATGCCAACTTCAATGGCACATGCAGGGGTAACTGAAAATAAACGCGTTTTACAGCAACTAGATATGGCGGTGGCTAGCATTCCAGAAATTAAAACGGTGGTTGGGAAAGCAGGCCGTACAACCTCTGCGCTAGATCCTGCACCTTTGTCGATGTACGAGAATATTATTCAGTACAAATCTGAATATATGCAGAATGAAAAAGGAGTAAAACAGCGTTATAAGGTAAATGAGAACGGCGCATATGTACTAAAAAATGGAAGTGCATTGTTGATGGAACCAAGAGAGACTTGGCAAAGTTTGAATGCAAGGCAACAACTAATTCCAGATGTGGATGGTGAGTTTTTTCGAAACTGGCGTCCTGAAATTCAGTCTCCAGATGATATTTGGAAAGAAATTATACGCGTAACCAAATTACCAGGAGTTACTTCAGCGCCAAAGTTACAGCCAATTGAAACACGATTGGTCATGTTGCAAACAGGGATGAGAGCACCCATGGGAATCAAAGTAAAAGGGCAAGATTTAAAGCAAATTGAAGCTTTTGGGGTGCAATTAGAAGGTATTTTAAAACAAGCAGAAGGGGTGCAGCCAGCAGCAGTATTTGCAGATCGTATTGTTGGAAAACCCTATTTATTGATAGATATAGACAGAGCTAAAATTGCACGCTATGGGATTTCAATACAAACGGTGCAAGATATTTTAAAAGTTGCCGTTGGTGGTATGGTAATTACTCAAACCGTAGAAGGCAGAGAACGTTATGGTATTCGAGTGCGCTACCCAAGAGAATTACGCGCAAATCCCAGCGATCTAGCGCAAATATATATTCCCATATCTACAGGAGGTCAAGTACCATTAAGTGCTGTAGCCAACATTCGGTACGAAAAAGGACCTCAGGTAATTAAAAGTGAGGATACTTTTTTAGTAGGATATGTACTGTTTGACAAATTAGATGGTTTTGCGGAGGTGGGTGTTGTTGAAAATGTACAAGCACTAATTCAAGAGAAAATTGATTCAGGCGAATTAAACGTGCCAAAAGGGATCAATTATACGTTTACAGGGACTTATGAGAATCAGTTAAGAGCAGAAAAAACGCTGTCTTTTGTGGTGCCTTTGGCCTTGGCAATTATATTTTTGATTTTGTATTTTCAATTCCGATCTATAGCCACTTCATTGATGGTGTTTACAGGAATTGCTGTGGCATTTTCGGGTGGTTTTATAATGATTTGGTTGTATGGACAAGATTGGTTTTTAAACTTTAATTTCTTTGGTGTAAATCTGCGCAATTTATTCCAAATGCATCCAATTAATTTAAGTGTTGCTGTTTGGGTTGGGTTTATTGCACTCTTTGGGATTGCTACTGATGACGGTGTGGTGATGGCCACCTATTTAAAGCAAACTTTTGATAGAAACACCCCTAAAAATAAAAAAGAAATTAGAGCCGCCATCGTAGTCGCTGGAGAAAAAAGAATACGTCCTTGTTTAATGACAACGGCGACTACTATTTTAGCATTGTTACCAATTCTAACAGCTACAGGACGTGGGAGTGATATTATGATTCCAATGGCAATACCAAGTTTTGGCGGAATGTTAATTGCTTTAATTACCTTATTTGTTGTGCCTGTATTGTTTAGCTGGAAACAGGAGTTTCAACTTAAAAAAACTAGAAAATGAAACCTATAAAAACACAGATACATACCTTCTTTATGCTTTGTTCTTTCTTTTTTGTTCTAAATGGAAATGCGCAAGAACTACAAACTTTTATTCTTGAGGCCTTGACAAATAATCCGGAAATTAAAAAGTTTGAATTGCAATATCGCATTGCTTCTGAAAAAGTAAATGAAGTAAACACGCTGCCAAATACCGAGTTTGGACTTGGGTATTTTGCAAGCGAACCCGAAACACGCACAGGAGCGCAACGTTTTAAACTATCAGTGAAACAAATGATGCCATGGTTTGGGAATATTGCAGCAAGAGAAAATTATGTAAGTTCATTAGCAGCTACGAAATACGAAGACATCACAATTGCTAAAAGAAAACTAATGGCTTCTGTTTCGCAATTGTATTACAACTTGCAAGCAAATATTGAAAAACAAGCGATTTTGTATCAGCATATAAATTTGCTAAATACGTACGAAAAATTAGCATTAACTTCAGTTGCCGTGGGCAAAGCTTCTGTGGTATCAGTATTGCGCCTGCAAATGCGACAAAATGAATTGGAACAATTAAAACAAGTGTTAACACAGCAATATTTAGCGAAACAAAGCACGTTAAATAATTTTTTAAATCGAGACAATGCTGTGGTTGTTAGTATCCTTGATACCTTGCGACTTCCTTTAAGAGACGTTAAGATCGATTCAAAAAAATTGGTATTACATCCCGAATTATTAAAATATGACAAACGCTATCAATCGGTGGCACAATCAGAAATATTGAATCAAAAAGAACGGAATCCTATGATTGGTTTCGGTTTCGATTACGTGAATGTGGGCAAACGGCCAAATATGAGTTTTAGCGACAATGGAAAGGACATTGCAATGCCGATGATCTCGGTTTCTATTCCGATATTCAATAATAAATACAGCTCTCAAACCAAACAAAACGATCTAGAGCAGCAAGAAATTGTAGCACAAAAGCAAGAGCGTTTAAATGCTCTAAAAACCCTTTTAGAGACAGCTATAAATAAAAGAGTTTCTGCAAGGATTAGATTTGAAACGCAAGCTAAAAATATAAAGCAAGCGGAAAGTGCAGCGGATATTTTAATGAAAAGCTATGAAACAGGTTCCATGGATTTCAAAGACGTTTTAGACATACAAGAATTACAATTGAAGTTTGAGATGCAGCAAACGGAAGCGGCAGAAAATTATTATTTACAGACAACCATTATCAACTATTTAACACAGCAATAATGAAACACACCTATACAATAGAAGGGATGACCTGCGGGGGCTGTAAAGCTTCTGTAGAAAAACACTTAAACGAAATAGAAAGTGTGACTACGGTTGCTGTGAATCTTGAAAAAGGAGAAGCAGCCATTACCATGGATGCACACATTACAAGGAATGCGTTGCAAAAAGCATTGCCAGAAAAATTTACCATATCTGAAAAATTAATAGAAAAGGTATTGACATCTTCAAGTAGTGCATCGTCAGAGATAGCAGAAGAAAAAAGCAAAATACAGCAACTAAAACCATTATTATTAATTCTCTTTTATATCACCACAGCCAGTATCTTATTAAATTATGAAGCGTGGCTTTGGAGCGAATTTATGCTTGACTTTATGGGGTTATTCTTTATTGTATTTAGCTTCTTTAAAATGTTAGATTTAAAAGGGTTTACACGATCCTTTAGTATGTATGATCCAATTGCAAAAAAAGTCCCTTTTTATGGAAAAATATACCCATTTATAGAAACTGTTTTAGGTGTACTGTTTTTAATGCGTTTGGAAATAGACATTGCATTGATGGTAACCTTAGTAGTACTCGGAGTCACAACAATTGGAGTTACTAAAACACTTCTCGATAAAAAATCAATTCGTTGTGCTTGTTTAGGAACGGCTTTAAAATTACCCATGACAGAGGCAACTTTTATCGAAAATGCCATTATGATTGTAATGGCGGTATTCATGCTTTTAAACTTATTTTAAATTAATAAATTATGAGAAAATTACTTACAATACTTTGCCTCGCTATTTTAGTTGTTGGTTGTAAAAATCAAAACAAGAGTGAAAAGAAAGAAATGCAGCAGCAGGTAACACCATCAAAAAAGAAGGTTTTGAGTCCGCATGCAACTGCAATGACAATGATTGGAGATGCACATATTCACATGGATTATTCTTCTCCAGGTGTTCGAAATAGAATCATTTTTGGAGGCTTATTAGCTTATGATGTTATTTGGCAGGCCGGAGCTCACAAAACAACTTGGCTAGAAACAAACCAAGATTTAATTATTGCTGGTAAAACACTTGTCGCAGGGAAATATGGTTTTTTTACAATTCCTTCAAAAGAGGAGTGGACCCTCATTTTTAACAGCAATTGGGATCAACATGGTAAAGATGCCTATGATGCAAAAGAGGATGTTTTACGATTTCAAGTGAAACCAATTATTTCTGATGCAACCACAGAGCATTTAATCTATAAAGTGAAAAAGACAAATGTCAATGAAGGAACTATTTCATTGGCTTGGGAAAAGGTGTCCGTTGCATTTAATTTTAAAGTACAAAACTAAATGATACATAGAGAAACCGCACTTAAAATTAGAAAAGCACACCGATATTTAGGGCTTTTTTTAGGAATTCAATTTTTATTATGGACGGTGAGTGGTTTGTATTTTAGTTGGACAGATATCGATGAAATTCATGGAGATCAATTCAAGAATTTAGAATATCAACCAAAAGCATTTGACAGCCTTAGGAGTCCTACAGCAATGCCGATAGCCGGTGGTTTGCGAACCATTGAATTGAGAGATTTGGGCAATATTCCGCATTATTGGATGAACAATTCGCAGTTAATTAATGCAAATAGTGGAAAGGTAAGAGACGGAATAACAGAAAAAGAAGCGCTGTATGTTGCCAAAAACTATATGAGGGAAGGCTTAGAAGTTATTGCAATCGATTTAATTAACGAGACCGGAAAACAGCATGAATATAGAAAAAAGTTATTGCCGGCGTATGTGATCTCTTATAAATCAGATGAAAATATAAAGGCATACGTTTCTCTTATAGATGGGAAATTTCAGACAGTAAGGCACCGAGATTGGCGATGGTTTGATTTTTTATGGATGACACATACGATGGATTATGAGGGGAGAGACGATTTTAACACCATTATTTTAAGAGCTTTTTCGCTTTTAGGATTAATTACTGTTTTTAGTGGGTTTTTGTTATGGTTTACAACGTCACCAACCCTTAGAAAATTAGTGGCAAAAAAAATAAATAAATAAATAAAGATGAAAAAATATACAATTTATTTAGCAACATTGGTAGCGGGTTTGTTTTTAGGTTGGTTGCTTTTTGGTGGAGGACCTAATAGTGAAACGGAACATGCACATGATACTATAATAACAACCAATCAAAAGTGGACCTGTTCTATGCATCCACAGATTCTGAAACCAGAAGCAGGAGATTGTCCTATTTGTGGGATGGATTTAATACCCGCAGAAAGTAATGCAACAGGTTTATTGGCAGATCAATTTAAGTTGACTAAAAATGCAATGGCATTGGCAAATATTCAAACTTCTATTGTAGGAAATAGTAAAGCTGAAGATCGTGCGATTAAAGTATCGGGTAAGATTGTTGAAAATGAAGCAGCGAATGTTGTTCAAGTCAGTTATTTTTCAGGGAGAATTGAGCAACTCAATGTGCGTTTTACAGGTGAAGAAGTTCGCAAAGGACAACTGTTGGCAACGATATACGCGTCGGAGTTATATGAAGCACAACAAGAGTTTATTACTGCAATATCTTTGAAAAAGTCACAACCCGCGCTATATAAAGCAGTGCGTACTAAATTAAA
The DNA here is from genome assembly GCA_051277175.1 of Polaribacter sp. Taxonomy (GTDB): domain Bacteria; phylum Bacteroidota; class Bacteroidia; order Flavobacteriales; family Flavobacteriaceae; genus Polaribacter. Next base: position 11,520 of record JBNMOF010000031.1, on the reverse strand, counting down.
ATTATGGAAACTCTCTGAAAATCAAATTAACGAAATTGAGACCTCTGGTATTGTAAAAGAAAAAGTTCCTATTTATGCAACTGTTTCAGGAACGGTTTTAGAAAAATTAGTAGCACAAGGTGAAGTTGTTAAGCAAGGGCAACCTTTGCTGAAAATTGCGAATTTAAATACGGTTTGGGCAAATTTTCAGGTGTATGAAAGTCAATTGAATCGCTTTAAAAAAGGGCAAGAAATTTTAGTAAGTACAAATGCATATCCCAATAAAGTATTTAAAAGTAAAGTAGATTTTATAAACCCTATTCTGGATATAGCAACAAGAACGGTGAAATTAAGGGTGGTACTTAATAATGAAGCAAATATTTTTAAGCCAGGAATGTTTGTGGAAGGAAAAGTAAAAGAAATATCTTCCAATAGTTCTCGGCGTTTAACGATTCCGACATCCGCGGTTTTGTGGACCGGAGAGCGCTCTGTAGTATATTTGAAAGCAACTGCGGATGCACCTATTTTTCAAATGAAGGAAATCAAATTAGGCAACAGAGTTGGGGATGCATATGAGATTTTAGAAGGTTTGAGTATTGGAGACGAAATTGTAACAAATGGGACCTTTACAGTAGATGCTGCTGCCCAATTAAAAGGCAAAAAATCAATGATGAATATGTCGGGTGGTAAAAAGACCACAGGTCATGAAGGTCATCTTGGTATGGATAATAAAACTTCTGCTGAAAATGAAAATCATTCGAATAAAAATGAACGAATGAAGGTGTTAGTAGAATTTCAAAATCAATTAAAATCGGTTTTTAATGAATATATTAATCTAAAAGATGCTTTGGTTAAAGACGATTCAAAAAGTGTTGTTGCAGAATCCAAAAAACTTTTAGATAAGATATCTAAAGTAGAGATGAAGCTTTTAAAAAGTGATGAGACTCATAAGCATTGGATGTCGCTAGAAAAAGAAATAAAAATGGCAACAGTTTCAATTTCAGAAACATCAGATCTTAAAGAACAAAGAAATCACTTTAAGAATTTATCAATTTATTTAACAAATGCAATTGAAGTATTCGGTATTAATGAAAAGGTATATTCTCAATTTTGTCCTATGGCAAATAATAATAAAGGAGCCTATTGGTTAAGTAAAGAAGAAAAAGTAATAAATCCTTATTTCGGGAATGCAATGCTTACCTGTGGAGAAATAAAACAAGTAATAGAGTAAGAATAATTAAATTTAAAAACAATGAAGAACGTAATTTTAAGTATCGCTGTAATAGCGTCTATGGCATTTGTAAGCTGTAAAAGTGAAGCAAAGAAAGAAACAAAAAAAGTACCTACAGAAGTAGTTAAAGAAATAGCAACAACAGATATTTCTTTTGGAGTACGAGGAAATTGTGGCATGTGTAAAAGGACCATCGAAAAAGCTGCAAATAGTGTTGGAGGAGTAATGAATGCAATTTGGGATGTAAATCAAAAGAAAATTGCAGTTTCTTTTGATGAAAGTAAAGTAGATGCAATGGCAGTTCATACGGCAATTGCAGCATCAGGTTACGATACTGAAAAAGTAGCAGGAAACGAGGTGGCATATGAGGATTTGCCAGGTTGCTGTAAGTACGACCATGAAATGGTTATGAATGTTGCTACTGATATGAAATAAGAGTTTTTAATAGTATATAATTTATAAGAGTCCTTTTTTAAGGGCTCTTTTTTTTTGCGCTATAATACTGTTGTTTTATGATAAATAACTTCACAAGTTGAAAAAGCCGAACATTCGAAGTGAATTATACAAGGGTACGTAAGAGTTTAGAATCAGCCCTATAAAAAATAGTATCCAAAATAATTGCAGAGAAGAAAATATCTTTGGATATTTCTATTTTTAACCCAAACAGAAAATTATAAGAATATGAATACATTTGGAATTGGTGGAGCGAATGCTGAAGCGGAATTAAAGGCAATGAAACCTTTAGAGGGTAATGTAAAATCAATAGAAAAAGAAGAATACAAACAGCGAATTCATAAAGTTTGTCAGTTCATGAAAACAGACAATGTAAAAGCGATGTATGTAAATGCAGGAACAAATTTATTGTATTTTACAGGAACTCATTGGCATGCAAGTGAGCGTCTTGTGGGAGCAATTATTCTACCAAATGAAGAGGTTCATTATATCGTACCGAACTTTGAGATAGGAACAATTCAGGATTTTTTAGAAATTCAAGGCACAATCCATGGTTGGGAAGAACATGAAAGTCCGTATCATTTAATTTTTAAAGTTTTAGAAGATAATGCCATTATAGAAGGAGAAATTCAATTAGATGAAACAACCCCCTTTTCTATTGTAAATGGTTTAAATAAAGAAGCGCACTCTTTTTTAATAGCAGTTGCAACGCCCATTATTTCTAAATGTAGAATGGTAAAATCAGCTGCAGAAATCGCCATTATTCAGCATGTGATGGACATTACAATGGTAGTTCAAAAGGCGACAGCAAGAATTTTAAGAGTTGGTATTTCTACTAAAGAAGTAGAAAATTTCATTCATAAAGCGCACCAAAAAATGGGGGTTGCTTCAGGTTCTTATTTTTGTATTGTACTTTTCGGCGTGGATTCTTCTTTTCCTCATGGCGTAAAAACCCCGAAGAATTTAGCGCTAAATGATATTGTTTTGGTAGATACGGGATGTCAATTGTATGATTATATTTCAGACATCACAAGAACCTATATTTTTGGGGAAGCAGATGCATTGCAACGTAAAATATGGAACATAGAAAAAGAAATCCAATTAGCAGTTTTTAACGCTTCAAATTTAAATACTACTTGCAGTGCTATAGACGATGCCTCGAGAGTAGTTTTAGAAAAGTATAATTTAGGGCCAGATTATAAGTTACCAGGTTTGCCGCACAGAACAGGACACGGAATTGGATTAGATATTCATGAATATCCCTATATTATTAGAGGAGATATGACACCATTAGAAGTAGGAATGACTTTTAGTAATGAACCAATGATTTGTGTTTCAAATAAATTTGGCATTCGTTTAGAAGATCATATCTTCATGACAGCAGAAGGCCCAAAATGGTTCACACAATTGGCACATTCTATAGAAAATCCTTTTAATCTTTAAGATTTATTTTTTTTCTGTATCGTAATATTTGTATTTTTATAGCATGGATTTATTCTCTTCTGAAAAAATAAAAAACGTGCTTCCTTTTGACGGAATTACCAATTACCATGGCATTATCTTAGATCAAGACCAATGTGCTTTTTTTTATCAAAAATTGATAGATACCATTCAATTTAAAAATGATGAAGCAATTATTTTTGGCAAAAAGATTATTACCAAAAGAAAAGTGGCTTGGTATGGCAGTGCTGCGTTTTCGTATACCTATTCTAAAATAACAAAAACGGCTATTCTTTTTACAAAAGAATTGTTAGCACTCAAAGCAATCGTAGAAAAAGAAAGTGGAGAAACGTATAATTCGTGTCTGTTGAACCTATATCATTCCGGCGAAGAAGGAATGGGGTATCATTCAGACGGAGAAAAAATGTTGAAGAAAAATGGAGCAATAGCATCTCTTTCTTTAGGAGTAGCGCGTAAGTTTTCATTTAAACACAGAGAAAATAAACAAAGAATAGACCTTATTTTAGAAAATGGTAGTTTATTAGTGATGAAAGAAGCAACGCAGACCAACTGGTTGCACAGATTGCCCCCTACTAAAAAAGTAAACGTACCAAGAATTAATTTAACTTTTAGGACCGTAGAATTATAATCTTATACTTACTTTTGCGGAAAATATTTTTCATTGGAAACTAACAATCAACAATCTATAAACCTTAATAAATACATAAGTTCTTCTGGTGTTTGCTCACGTAGAGAAGCAGAAAAGTTTATAAAAGAAGGTAGAATTACCATCAACGGTAAACCAACGCAGTTAGGAAATAGAGTTGGTAAAAAAGATGTTGTAAAGTTTGACGGACGACTTGTGGAACCAAAGAACGTAACGTTGTATATTGCTTTAAACAAACCTGTTGGCATTGTATCTACAACAGATGACAGAGAACCAAACAATATTGTACAACATGTAAATTACCCAGAGCGGTTGTTTCCAATTGGACGTTTAGACAAGCCTTCTGAAGGTTTAATTTTCTTAACCAATGACGGTGATATTGTAAACAAAATTTTGCGTGCAGGAAACAATCACGAAAAAGAATACTTTGTTTCTGTAGACAAATCAATTACCAATGATTTTATTACAAGTATGGGTGCTGGAATTCCGATTTTAGGAACCGTTACTAAAAAATGTAAAGTCGAAAAAATAAGCGATAAAATCTTTAAAATTATTTTAACACAAGGTTTAAATCGTCAAATTCGTAGAATGTGCGAATACTTAGATTACGAAGTAACAAAGTTAAAGCGCACAAGAATTATGAATGTAGATCTTGGCTATTTGCAATCAGGAGATTGGCGAGAATTAACAGATGAAGAGATGACAGATATCAATAAAATGATTTCTACCTCTTCAAAAACAGAAGAAGCTTCTATGGTTGAAGAAAAACCAAAGCAAGCCAAACCAAAGAGAAATAAAGCACCTACAAAAAACGATTTTAATAAAAAAAGTGCCTCTTTTAGAAAATCGTCACCAAAAAGTAAAAGAAGCAACGCAAGTTTTTCAGCCAAAAAGAAACGTTGGTAAACAACAAAGTGCCAAGGTCTCTTGTTGAAACTTGTTAATTCTTAAATAATAGTATATTTGCCCACAATGAAATTTGACTTAAAATTAACCGATCCGAAGAGTAAAGCCAGAGCTGGTGTAATTACTACTGATCACGGAATTATAGAAACGCCAATATTTATGCCAGTTGGTACCGTTGGCACTGTAAAAGGCGTGCATCAAACAGAATTAAAAGAACAAGTTAATCCTGATATTATTTTAGCAAATACCTATCACTTATTCTTACGTCCAGGGATGGATATTTTAGAAAAAGCCGGTGGTTTGCACAAATTTATGAGTTGGGACCGCCCAATCTTAACAGATTCTGGAGGATATCAAGTATATTCACTTTCTGGAAGAAGAAAAATTAATGAAGAAGGCGTAAAGTTTAAGAGCCATATTGATGGTTCTATGCACTTTTTTACACCAGAAAATGTTATGGAAACACAGCGCACAATTGGCGCAGATATTATCATGGCGTTTGATGAATGTACCCCATATCCTTGTGATTATAATTATGCAAAGCGATCGATGCACATGACGCACAGATGGTTAGACAGGTGTATAAATCACTTGGAAAAATTACCTTACAAATATGGCTTTGAGCAAACCTTTATGCCAATAGTTCAAGGAAGTACCTATAAAGATTTAAGAAGACAGTCTGCAGAATATATTGCAAACGCGGGTGCGCAAGCAAATGCAATTGGTGGTCTTTCTGTAGGAGAACCTGCAGAAGAAATGTATGCAATGACAGAAGTGGTTACAGCAATTTTACCAGAAGACAAACCAAGGTATTTAATGGGGGTTGGTACACCAATAAATATTTTAGAAAATATTGCATTGGGAATAGATATGTTCGATTGTGTAATGCCAACAAGAAATGCTAGAAACGGAATGTTATTTACAGCGCACGGTTCTATCAATATAAAAAATAAAAAGTGGGAAGACGACTTTTCTCCAATAGATGACATGGGAATCACTGGGGTAGACACCATGTATACGAAAGCATATTTGCGTCACTTATTTGCAGCAAAAGAAATGCTAGGGAAACAAATTGCCTCGATTCATAATTTAGGTTTTTATGTTTGGTTAACGCGTGAAGCAAGAAAACATATTATAGCAGGAGATTTTAGAGAATGGAAAGATAAAATGGTCGTTCAAATGGACAAACGCTTGTAAACCCTATTTTATTCTTCTGCCATTGTTTAAGATAAAATTTAGAGGAAGCACTGCTCGTTTGTTTTAAAATTTAAAACATGACCTCGTTGTAAATACATTATAAAACTGTGTTTTTGAAAATAATAGATTGGTACATATTAAAACGATTTTTGGTAACATTTGTGTTTACCTTATTAATCTTAATTCCAATAGCAATTGCTATTGATGTTTCTGAAAAAATAGATAATTTTTTAGAACACCCAAACTTGGGTTTAAGTGAAATTTTAAGTGATTACTACATAAATTTTATTATTTACTATACCAATACTTTTATGCCTTTGGCATTATTTATTGCCGTAATTTTATTTACATCTAAGCTTTCTAACAACACCGAAATTATAGCTATTACAAATGCAAAGGTTTCATTTACCCGTTTTTTGTATCCTTATTTTATAGGTGCAACGATGGTTACCTTAATGTCTCTGGCAATGAATCATTATGTGGTGCCTAATAGTAGTAAGGTTCGCAAGGGGTTCGAAAAGAAATACATTAGTAACTCGAGACAAACGAATGCGTTAAAATATGTTTCAGATTTTAGTTTACAACTCACAGACAGCACTTATATTTTTATTAGGAATTTTAATACAGAAAATAATACAGGTTATGATTTTAATTCAGAGACCTATAAAGGCCTTGAGTTAAAGTCTAAACTTTCTGCAGACAGGTTAACTTATAACTCAAAAGATTCTATATTTTCTTTATTAAATTGGAGAAAACGTTTGATTTTTAAAGATAGAGACAGCATCTTTTCTGGAAGTAAATTAGATACTGTATTCAATTTCACACCAAGAGATTTGATATATAAGTCTGCTTTTGCACAAGAAATGCCCTCTGATGAATTATTAGCTTTTATAAGGATATCTAAAAAAAGAGGTGTAAAAAACTTAAATGCTTACCTAGTAGAGCTTTATAAGCGGACAAGTTTACCAATAGCCTCTTATATTCTTACAATTATTGCAGTTGCCTTGGCTTTTAGAAAAAGAAGAGGAGGTACAGGTATAAACTTAGCCTTAGGTGTGGGGATTATGTTTCTGTATGTTTTCTTTATGAAAATTGGTGAAGTTCTGGGTTCCGTGGCAGGTGTTAATTCTTTTTGGTATGTTTGGATTCCTAATATGCTATTTGGTTCAATTGCTATTTATCTTTATTTTCATGCAAGAAAGTAAATTAAAAAATTACGTTTTACTGCACCTTATTGTTTTTATTTGGGGTTTTACAGCAATTTTAGGGGCTTTAATAACGATTGATGCAATACCGTTAGTTTGGTATCGAATGTTATTGGCAGTTTTATTTATTGCTATTTATTTTTTATGGAAGAAAAAAACCTTTCGCGTGGATAGAAAAGGACTTGTAAAGTTTTTCTTCACAGGGTTTGTTATTGCACTGCATTGGGTTTTCTTTTTTAAAGCGATCAAAGTTTCTAATGTTTCGGTTGCTTTAGTAACTATGAGTACAGGCGCTTTTTTTACAGCTTTAATAGAACCTGTTTTTTTTAAAAGAAAGATAAATACACTAGAAATTTTTTTAGGAGTATTGGTAATTGCGGGATTATACATTATTTTTAATTTTGAAAGCCAATATAAATTAGGAATTATTTATGCGTTAATAGCCTCTTTTTTAGGCGCTTTATTTGCGGTACTAAATGGTTTGTTTATCAAAAAATATACAGCCGAAATTATATCCTTCTATCAGTTATTTTTTGGTGTTGTTGTAATCACGATGTACTTATTGTTTACCAACCAGTTTACCGTAAGTTTCTTTCAAATTCCAACATTAGATTGGTGGTACCTTTTAATATTGAGCAGCGTTTGTACAGCGTATGCATTTATTGCATCTGTAGAGGTGATGAAATACCTATCTCCATACACAGTGATGCTTACCATTAATTTAGAACCTATTTATGCAATTATTTTAGCCTTATTTATTTTTGGTGACGAAGAACAAATGAGCGCCACATTCTATTTAGGTGCTTTTATTGTCTTATCTGTTGTTTTATTAAATGGAATTATAAAAAATAGAGGCACTTTAAAAGAGAAGATTCAACAAATATTGAAGCGAAAAAAGTAAATTAAATGTGCCTAGAAAAGCAAATTTTATAGTATGTTTGTCTCGATAAACAACTAAAATCAAATCACTACAATATGGAGTATTTAGAATTTGAAATGCCTATAAAAGAGCTTCAAGATCAACTGCAAAAATGTCAAATTATTGGTGAAGAAAGTGAAGTAGATGTGACTGCTACTTGTAAAAAAATAGAAAAAAAACTAGCAGATGCTAGAAAAAACATATACAAAAATTTAACACCTTGGCAACGTGTTCAATTGTCGAGACATCCAAGTAGACCTTATACCTTAGATTATATCAAAGCAATTTGTGGAGATACTTTTATGGAATTGCATGGAGATAGAAATGTTGGAGATGACAAAGCGATGATTGGTGGTTTAGGTAAAATAGGTGATCAATCTTATATGTTTATTGGTCAGCAAAAAGGATACAATACAAAAACGCGTCAGTATAGAAACTTTGGGATGGCAAATCCTGAAGGATACAGAAAAGCATTGCGTTTAATGAAAATGGCAGAGAAATTTGGAATTCCTGTAGTTACTTTATTAGATACGCCAGGAGCATATCCAGGTTTAGAAGCTGAAGAACGCGGACAAGGAGAAGCAATTGCTAGAAATATTTTTGAGATGACCATTCTTAAAACACCAATTATAACAGTTATTATTGGTGAAGGAGCCTCTGGTGGAGCGGTAGGAATTGGAGTAGGAGATAGAGTATATATGATGGAAAATACGTGGTATACGGTTATTTCTCCTGAATCTTGTTCTTCTATTTTATGGAGAAGTTGGGAGTTTAAAGAGCAGGCTGCGGCAGCACTAAAACTTACTAGTACAGATATGAAAAGCATGAAATTAATTGACGGGATTATTAAAGAACCCGTTGGTGGTGCACATTCTGATAGAGAAGGCGCTTTTAAAGCGGTTCAAAATCAAATAGTAGTTGCTTTTGATGCATTAAAAGAATTGTCTCAAGAAGATTTAGTTGCGCAAAGAATGGATAAATACGCCAATATGGGTGTGTATAAAGAATAACAGTTTTCTTGTTTTAAGATATTAAAAAAGAGAAATAAGATATTGTAAAAATAAAAAAAAGCGAAATTCTAATTAGAGTTTCGCTTTTTTTATTTTCCAGTTACCAAGTTTAAATAGCCGTTCAAGGGAATTAGATTCCTAAAGAAGTAAAGATTTCTTTCAGTCTAGGGTCAGAAGGTCTTGGTGCATTTGCATCTACTATATTTCCTTGAGGATCTATCAGTATAAATCTAGGAATCGAATTAATTTGATACGCTTGTTGGAAATCATAATCTTGTCCTGCCCACAATTGCGTTCCTGTTAATTGTTTCGCCTTCACAAATTTTTTCCATTTATTTTCTGCAGCCTCCCAAGAGCCACCGCTTCTTCTTGATTCATCTGTAGAAATACTAACAAATGCGATGTTTTTGTTATGATATTCTTTTTCTAAAGTATTTAAAAAAGGAATTTCCCTGATACAAGGTCCGCACCAAGTTGCCCAAATATCCATATATACATACTTGCCTTTAAAGGAGTCTAAAGATTTTTTTCCACCTTTAAAATCGGTGTAATTCTCAAATTTTGGTGAAGGAGTTCCTTTTGCCATTGCTTTACTGCTGCTGTACGTTTTAGTAAAGTAATTGGTCATTTGAGTCGTTTGTTGAACTGCCATTGCAACCAAAGAACTGTCTATATTTTCGTAAGATTTTAAGATGCTATCATATCGTTTTTTAATAGTTTCTATCTTCTTTTTAAACGCATCTTCTTCCAACTCTAAAATTAATGCAGGATTTCCAAGATTTTGACTTTCTTTAATTTGTGCAATTATAAAGTTGCTATTGTCTGCACCTTTGCCAGAAAAAACAAAACTTGTCATAAATTCTTCTGAATCACCATTTAACTTAATGTCAAAACCATTTTTTAAATAAATTGGAGCTCTTTTATTTTGACTCGTGGCAAATGTATAAACTGCTCCTTTTTCAACTTTTAAAGTATCTTTAAAAGTGCCATCGGCTTTTATCGTTATTGTTTTGATAGGTCTTTGTTGTAGGGCTATAGTAATAATAGAGTCCGTATTATTTTCTAGTATTCCTGAGAACGAAAGATATGCTTTACTATTTTCTTTGGTACAAGAAACGATTGCTATAAAAGCAACTAATAGAATGGGTATTTTTTTCATTTTTATGTATTATAATTTGAAACAAATATAAAAATTAAATCATCGTTTAAAATACGAATGAAGTGGTTATTTTATGGTTTCTACAGAGAGCTTTCAATGTTTAAAATAATTTTCACATTATGAGGCAGGGCTATTTGTTTTCTTAAGCACCAACGTTTTCTAATTTTGTAGTCTTTTTAAGACTTTTGTATTGTAGGATTTTATAATAGTATCTCTTTTTATTTAATACTTTATGAAATCAATTTTTTCTTTTTGTTTTAAACATTTTTGCAGCAGCCGTATATCCACCTTCAGTTCCATCAACAAAATGTGCGTGTTTTGTTTTTCTATCTAAGACGTAACATGACATTACGGAAGCATACGTTGTGTGAATACCGTAGATGATTTTTTTATCTTTTTCGAGCTGATTTAAATAGGCTACGAAAAGATTTATTTTACTTTGTTCTGCTGTGAAAACGGTATTTATCATTCCGTCAAGCATAAAAGTGTGCGATAATTGACCTATTTGATTTAAATATTGCTTTCCATTTTTAGACAGGTTAAAATACCATTTTCCAAGAAGTGTTTCGATCCAGTTTTTTAAGAGGTACAACAAATTTTTACTGGCAAGACTAATTTTCATTTCTTCCCATATTTTAGAAATACTAAAGTTCAACTTTAAACGATTTGGTTTTATGGGTTGTCTGTTTTTAAAGGTGCCAAACAATGCATCCATTTCAGTTAAAACAGCGCTATAAATCGCTCTTTGATTTGTTTCTTCTAGCGCATCTATCAACAAACAAATAACTTTATTTTTGGTATGTGTTGGTTTAATTTGTTTCCATCTGCACTCCATTCCTTCTAAGTTTAGAAGCGCTTGGTTAAAATGGATTCCTGTTACTTCTACAAAAGTACTTTTAATAATATCTTCTGCTTTTTTTAAGCCATTTCCCAATACAATAGGAATTGCCAATTGGTCTGTAAGCTGGTGTTTTACTATTTTTAAATGCTGTTTTTGAGCGCACAAGCTTTCAACAGAAATATGGCCAACTCTTAGTATTAAATTTACATTTTTTTTAATGTGAAGACTGTAGTTCTCCAGAACCCGTGTTACCTTTTTTAAAAGTAGGGTTGGAATAATGAAGGTAGCCCCATCACCACCAAAAAAATAAGGAATTTCAATTTGTTCTTTTTCTTTTCTGATGACATTTAATACAGAAATAATGGCCCCCGTTGCAGTTAAGTTTATCTGTTGATGTCTTCCTGCATTCACGGCCTGAGTAGAGTTTTTAATATCAACAACTACCACATGCCAGCTGGCTGGAATATTAGAGAAATCTGATTCGTCCGCTAATAATTCTACCAGTGTTTTTTT
>JBNMOF010000030.1:0-18247 GCA_051277175.1 Polaribacter sp. | reverse complement strand
GTATCCCCTGCTAATGCAGTTGTAGCAGTTGTTCCTAATTGTAATATCGGGGTATCTCCTTCTAATGCAGTTCCAGCTGTTGTTCCTAATTGTAATATCGAAGTATCTCCTGCTAATGCAGTTGTAGCTGTTGTTCCTAAAACCATAGAAACCTTTCCAGTGTTAGCTATAATAGCATCTGACTGAACTGTGGTAATGCCCGTCTTAGCCGTGTTTATTGTTATAGCATCTTCATTCTTTTTTACTTGACTATCTAAAGCAGTGTCAGCCTCTGTTAGAGAAGTAACACTACTAATATAATTTGTTGATGCATCTGGAGTATAGGTACCATCCGCATTTAATCCTGCACCAGTTTGAGTAGCTGCTAATAAGGCTTTTAGTAATTTAATTTCAGCTTCATTATCTAATACTAGCGGGGTGTCTTGTGCATTCATAGCAAACAATGCAAAAGGAACAGCAGTAAAGGCTTCATTGCTTATTATCTCAAAATTCGAACAACTTTCATCTGGACTTAACTCTATTTTTAAGTTTTTAGCCAAAGTACTCCAAATAATATCTTCAAAAGAGCCTGCGTATCCTCCTGTGATAGTTCCTTCTCCAATTCCAATAATTAGATTTACCATGCCAACATCATTTGTTGTGATGGTAAAGCTTTCTTCATACTCAAGTGCACCTAATTCATCTAAGATTGAAAATTTTAAGCAGATGGTTTTGTTAGCTAGCGGTGCCAATTCATTATCAAACCCAGGCAACTGTTGCACAACAGGGTCTGTGATTAAAGCTTGATAAGAAATACCTTTCGTTTGACCATAACTTATGGCTCCAAAAAATAATAAAATTAAAACTATTTTTTTCATATCTATTTATCTAAGAATTGATATTTGAAAACCTAACTGAAATTGATGGTTGTTAAATGAGATTTTTTCACTTGAATCATTTAACAAACTAAATGATTTAGAAAAATTATATCCCATAGTTAATTTAAAATTTCTTGAAATATTATATTGAGAATTAATTCCTGCAAAGGGTTGAACAATAATTCCTGAAAAATCTTCGGTTCCAACTAAATCATAGTAATAACTATTAATATACTGTTCTCCACTTGTTATTTTAGAGGTGTTAAAGCCAATAGAGAGAAATGTTCTGAGACCAGAACCATAGTGACTGCATTCTGAATACTCTTTAGAAAGGTTGTAAGATATTTTATTTGTAATTCCTAAGTATTTTGTTTTCCAAGAATAGTTTGTTGATAAATTAGAAGCTTTAGAATTATACTCATTATACGTAAAGCCAATGGAGTATAATAATTTATAATTTATTAAACCATGAGCATATCCTACTTCAAAGTAGTTTCCAGTGCCACTTCTAAAATTTAAATTTTCGTCAGTACCATTAGAACTCTGATAGTCAAAGTTGGTTGTGTTTTTACCAGAACTTATGTAAATCTCTTGCGCTTTTGCATTATAAGTAAAAAAGACTATGAAAATAAATAAATAGATGCTTCTCAAATTTTAATAATTTTAGTGTAATATTTAAACTGTTCACCATTTAATTTTACTAAATAAGTTCCAATAGAGAGCTCAGAGAGCTTCAGAGTAAACTGATTGTTGGTAATTAATTGTGCTGTTTGATGATAAACTTGCTTCCCATTTATATCAAAAATTTGAATTGTTACTTTACGAACCGGTATACTTTTTAAATTAAAATGAACAAACTCTGTAAACGGATTTGGGAATGTTGTAAGCGTTACTTTTTCAGATGATGAAAGATAATTACTCCATAAAGATTGCTGATATCCTTGTTGGACAGAAAAATTTCCTTTGAAGTTACCGGTAACAGATAGTTGTCCAACGGTATGATGAACCATTATACCCGAACGCGTAACAGAAGATTTTCCTTGAGCGCTAATCATTTGATGATGCATATTTTGACCACATAGAGTATAAACCACTGTAGTAAAAATTAAGGTTAAAAGAATTTTCATTTACAGCGCATTATATTAATATTAATACTAGCAAAAGTTTATTTTATAAAACTTAGGAGATGATAAAAATAATAGCGGGGGAATTGTTTTTTTTAAAAGAAACAAACTTCATTATGTAACAAATATACGTTTTAAATTAAAGGGAAACCAATTGAAAAACAGGAATTAAAAACCTTTAAAGGGAATCCGTTTATTTTTACAGAATACAGATAAATAGCAAAATAGTTAGAAAATTTAGAAAGTGAATACATTCAAATCGAGATGGAGGTAAAAACTAAAAAGATATCTGAAACAATTGGGTATAAGTGAAGAGAGAAGTTTGGTATTTTTATTGAAATAGTTAAAGAATAGGGTGCGTTAATAACCGATGAAGATCGGCTAATTTCTCATTCAAATGCGTAATTTTTTTATATTTTATCATGAACCTTAACATGATTTCCGTTATTCCAAAGTGTTAAAACATCAGTTGCAACAGCAGCTCCACTTCCTGCAGCAATTGAAAACTGACTTCTACATCCTGCAATGGTACCACAACAATACATTCCTTTTTTAATAAAAGAATCCTTATTTTTAAGTTGAATTCTAGCTTTTTCTGGATTTGCTTTTTTATGAGGCTCAATAAAAGCATCCAAACCTTTAATTAAAAAAGGTTTAGCATAGTTTAAAGCAATAATTACAATTTTAGAGGTATACGTGTTTTTATTAGTACGTACCATATAGCCGCCAACGGTATCAGTAACAGCAATTACTTTTTCGTTTTCTATTTGAGAAATAGCAGTATACAAGCTTGATAATTGCTGCCTGCCTTCAATCAAAAGATTCTTTCCAATGGTTTTTTCAGGCAACCCTAAAACATTATTAAATAAAGCATTTTGTAGATGAGATGCTTTTTGGTGTACAATAATACCTATCTTTCTGTCAATAACAAAAGCTTTGTTTTTAGCGGAACCTAGCACCAAAGCACATTGTAAACCAGAAACGCCCCCACCTATAATTAATGCATCGAAACCCATATTAAATAAATAAGGCTTTAATATTTTGAGCAAAAAGTTTTACCGAAATAGCTAACAATATAACTCCGAAAATTTTTCTTATAATCTGAATTCCGATAGGGCCGATGATGCGTTCTATTTTTGACGAAGTTTTTAGTACCACATAAATTAAACCTACATTTAATAAAACGGCTATAATTATGTTTTCTATGTGAAACTCTGCCCGTAAAGAAAGTAAGGTTGTCAAGCTTCCTGGACCCGCAATTAAAGGAAAAGCTAAAGGAAAAACAGTAGCAGTCATGTTTGCAGCATTTTCGTCATCTTTATAAAGCGTAATTCCTAAAATCATTTCTAGTGCTATAAAAAATAAGATAAGAGAACCTGCAACTGCAAAAGAATTTACATCGATACCAATTAAAGTTAATAAACTTTGTCCTAAAAAAAGAAAGATAATCATAATAATACCCGCTATTAAAGAGGCTTTTTCAGACTGAATATGGCCCACTTTTTTACGTAAATCTATAATAATAGGAATATTTCCAATAATATCTATGACAGCAAATAAAACCATAAAGGCCGTAAATATCTCTTTAAAATTAAATTTCATCTTAATTCGTGTTTAATTTTACAAAATTACTCAACTTAGTTTAGCAATGTATAAATATAAAGTAAATAATTACCTTATTTTTGTGGGATGTTTCAAATAGGAAAAACGATAGTTTCAGAAGATATTATAGAAAAAGATTTTTTGTGCAACCTTTCTGCTTGTGGTGGCGCTTGTTGTGTAAACGGCGATGCTGGTGCACCTTTAGAAAAAGAAGAGGCTAAGATTTTAGAAGAAATCTATCCAAAAATAAAACCTTTCTTAAGAAAAGAAGGAATTGCAGTTATAGAGGATCAGGGAGCTTGGATTACCAGTGAATGGGGAGAACTAGAAACCCCCTTAATAAACAATGCGGATTGCGCTTATGTAATTTACGATGAAAAAAAGACCGCACTTTGTGGAATTGAAGAAGCTTATAACTCTGGCGCTATAGATTGGAAAAAGCCAGTTTCTTGTCATTTATATCCAGTAAGGGTAAATGATTATAGTGAATTTTCTGCAGTAAATTATCACAAGTGGGAAATCTGTGACGACGCATGTGCTTTAGGAAAAGAATTACAAGTACCTATTTACAAGTTTGTGAAGCAAGGTTTGGTTCGTAAGTTTGGCCAAAATTGGTATGATGAATTAGAGAAAGTAGCGGCAAAACATTTAGAATAAAATTTATTTTTAAAAATAACAATACAGACAGCATCAAATTTATTTGATGCTGTTTAAGTTTACACCAAGACAGCAACAAAATAGATTTGTAAAAGTTAGAAATATAGTACCTATATCTTTTAGCGTAGCTTAAAAGTAGTAACCACTAAGATTTTGTTATTTTTGTAATATGAGAATAAGTCAATACTTAGATGCAACTTATCTAAAAACAGCAACACAGGCTGGTATTACTGAAAAAGAAAATTTGCAGAAAATAGTAGTACTTACAGAAGAAGCAATTAGCTACTACTATAAGTTAGTTATGATTCGCGAAAAGTACATACCTGTAGTTAAAAAAATGTTAGTAGCGGCAAAATCTGCTGTCTTAATAGGAACTGTAATTGATTTCCCAGAAGGAAAATCAACTATCGAAGAGAAATTAAAAGAAGCCCAAAGAGCGATTGATGCAGGTGCAGACGAATTGGATTTTGTAATAAATTACACTGCTTTTAAAGAAGGGAACATTGATTTAATAACGAAAGAAATAACTAATTGTATTGCATTTTGCCTTCAGCATCACAAAGTTATAAAGTTTATTATAGAAGTTGCTGCTTTATCAAATGAAGAAATAATTGTAATTTCACAACTTATAAAGCAAATTGTTTTATTAAATTTTGGCGAAGAAAATGCTAAAAATGTATTTGTAAAATCATCAACAGGTTTTTTTAAAACGGAACTAAAGAATGCAAATGGGGCTACTCTAGAAAATATGAGGTTAATTTCTAAAAACGCAAAACCTCTAAAAATTAAAGCTGCAGGTGGTGTAAGAGATTATGAAATGGCAATGAAAATGATTGCTTTAGGAGTAGATAGAATTGGCACATCAGCATCAAAAGAAATAATTATTAAAGAACAGAACATAAATCCAGGTTATTAATTTGAAAGATTTTTTTGCACATGAAACAGCTGTAATAGATGCAGACTGTACAATTGGTAACGGCACCAAAATATGGCACTTTAGTCACGTTATGTCGCACTGTATTATTGGTGAAGGCTGTAATATTGGTCAGAATGTAGTCGTTTCTCCTAAGGTTGTGCTAGGTAAAAATGTAAAAGTTCAAAACAATGTTTCTATATATACAGGTGTTATTTGTGAAGATGATGTGTTTTTAGGACCATCTATGGTGTTTACAAATGTTATGAATCCTAGAAGTGCTATTAAAAGACAGGATAAATATCAAAAAACTATTGTAAAAAAAGGCGCAAGTATTGGGGCAAATGCAACCATTATTTGTGGTAATAACATTGGCGAATATGCTTTTGTAGGCGCAGGAGCGGTGGTAACTAGAGAGATTTTGCCTTTTGCTTTGGTTGTAGGTAACCCTTCGAAACAGATCGGTTGGGTAAGCGAATACGGGCATCGGTTAGAATTTAATGAAGCAGGATTTGCAATATGTAAAGAGAGTAAACAAGAATATCTGCTAAAAAATAAAATTGTTGTCAAATTATCAAATTATTAAAAATTCCTGCTTTTTACCGTTATTTTTTCCATCAATATTTTCCATGCAATCAGAAATATATCTTATGTATAAAGCTTTATAAATATCTGCTATTGAAGCGTGTTCTATTTCATCAACCAAAAGATTTTTTTGCTAGAATTTAAAACATCAGAAATTCTAGCAAATGAAAATTATAGAGGAACCTTAAAAGTGCTGTATAGTAATTAAAAAAGGGGATTTTTAAATGATTTGCATAAACTTTCCTTTTAAAGAAATAAAAAAAGGAATTAAAAAGAGTTTTAAGTGCATTTCTTTTTATTTATATAACTTTAGGGTTTCTTTTCCACAACTCAGCATCATTAAGTTTTCTGCAGGAATTAAAGCAAACTTATTGAATTGGTATTTTGATTTTTAAATTTTATTATTTTTGCACTATTAATTAAAATATAAAACTATATTAGCGGTGTGATTCTTCTTAAGAATCACACTTTTTCTTTTTCATAGCAATTTTCCCACTCAATTTATTGAGTGGGTTTTTTATTTATTTAACATCAAAAAGCTATAAAAACTATGGTAAATTCATATTTATCAAATATCTTTGCAAGCCAATCGTGGAGATATGAATGCAGCAGTTATTTCAGACAATAAAACATCTATGAAAACTATTATTTCAGACTTTAAGCAACTCACCAAAGTTGGCTTGTCTTTAAGTGTTGTATTTTCTTCTGTAGCTGGTTATCTTTTAGCAGTAGAAACTGTTAATTATTTCACACTCTTTCTCCTAGCTCTTGGTGGTTTCTTTATGGTTGGTGCTTCTAATGCCTTCAATCAAATTATAGAAATAGATACAGATGCAATCATGAAGCGTACTCAGAATAGACCTTTACCAACGGGTAGAATGTCTGTTAACGTTGCACTATCTACTGCAGTTTTATTTACGATATTAGGAATCGCCATTTTATACAGTATCAATCCTAAATCGGCATTATTTGGTGCAATTTCAATATTTTTATACACTTGTGTATACACTCCTTTAAAAGCAGTAACTCCTTTAACCGTATTTGTAGGTGCAATTCCTGGTGCAATTCCTTTTATGCTAGGTTGGGTAGCTGCTACAAATAATTTTGGAATCGAAGCAAGTTTTTTATTTATGATTCAATTCTTCTGGCAATTTCCCCATTTTTGGGCCATTGGTTGGTTGCAATTTGAAGAATATAAAAAAGCAGGTTTCAATATGTTACCAATGGGCACAAAAGACAGAGGTGCTATAAAGCAGATTATTTTTTACACAGTGATAATGATTTTAGTTTCAATAGCGCCTGTTTTAAAAGTGTCAGGTGCATTTTATATCCATCCAATAACAGCAATAATTATTGCACTATTAGGTGTTATGATGTTGTATTATGGCGTGAAGCTTTATAAAAGTGAAGAAAATATAGATGCGAGGAAATTAATGTTGTCTAGTGTTTTGTATATAACATTAGTACAAATTATATATGTAGTAGATAAATTTTTACATTAAAAGAATGAAGATGGTAGAACAAACATTACAAGATGAATTAACAATTGCTAGAAGAACCTCGGCTAAGCCAATGTTGTGGGTTTCTATGATAAGTATGGTTATGTTTTTTGCAGGCCTTACGAGTGCTTACGTGATAAGTATGGAGAGAGATGACTGGGTAACTTTCGATTTACCAGATGCTTTCTATACAAGTACGTTTTTAATTGTAGCAAGCAGTATTACTTTAATGCTCTCACAACGATTTTTAAAACAAGATAAAAGACAAATATCACTTTTATTAGTGGTAGTAACATTGTTGTTAGGAATTGGTTTTATTTGGCAACAATACGAGGGCTTTAATGAACTTAAAAGTCTTGGGTTGTATTTTACGGGTCCAGGGAGTACGGTGTCAACATCTTTTATAATTGGCATCACCTTAATGCACGTTTTACACCTACTGGCTGGGGTAATTGTGCTTTTTGTTGTTATTTATAATCATTTTAAATATAAGTACAAACCAAATGATTTGCTGGGGTTTGAACTCGGTGCAATCTTTTGGCACTTTGTAGATATACTGTGGATTTACCTATTTTGCTTTTTCTATTTTATTAGGTGATGAAAAATGATTAATTTTGCAGGAATATTTTTAACATTCAATTAAGAGAATACATTTATGGAAGCAAATATTGCTGGACCAATTGACAAAAAAGATATCTGGAGTGGTGGTGGCGGAAAGCCATTTGGTGCCAGTTATGGTAAAATGATGATGTGGTTTTTCATCTTATCAGATGCATTAACTTTTTCAGGGTTTTTAGCTGCTTACGGTTTAACACGTTTTAAGTTTATAGACTCGTGGCCAATTGCAGATGAAGTTTTTACCCACGTTCCTTTTGTACATGGAGATTACCCTATGATCTATGTCGCTATTATGACGTTTATCTTAATCTTTTCATCCGTAACAATGGTATTAGCGGTAGATGCTGGTCATCAAATGAAGAAAAATAAAGTTACTTGGTACATGTTTGCAACGATAATAGGTGGTCTTATTTTTGTTGGTTCGCAAGCCTGGGAATGGAATACTTTTATTAATGGTACTTACGGAGCAGTAAAAACTACGGAAGGCAACGTGTTACAGTTTGTAAAAGACGGTAAACAAATTGCTTTAGCAGATTTTGTAGTAAAACCAAGAGCAGACGGTAGAGTTCAACACACTAGTAAGAACGGATTGTGGTTTGAAAGTGAAGGAACAATTTCTAACTATTCGGTAGCGCAAGTTGTGGAAGCATATAACTCAAATCCGTCAATTCAAGTAAGAACAGAGTTGATAAATTTAGACAAAAAAGAGAAAACAATACTTTCGAGAGCGGAAGGAGCATTTCAATTAACAAAAGTTAAAATGGTTGTTGAAGGTGCAAATTTGCAGGCAAGTGAGTATGGAAATACTAGTTTTTCAGATTTCTTTTTCTTTATCACAGGTTTTCACGGTTTTCACGTGGTTTCCGGAATTTTAATTAATATTATTATTTTCTTTAATATCATTTTAGGGACTTATGAGAAAAGAGGGAGTTATGAAATGGTAGAAAAAGTTGGTTTATATTGGCACTTTGTAGATTTAGTTTGGGTATTTGTTTTTACCTTTTTCTACTTAGTATAATAAAAAAAAATAGAGATAAGAAATGGCACACGCACACGAATCAAATACAAAAAGAATCTGGATAGTTTTTGGTATTCTTTCAGCAATAACACTAGTGGAGGTTTATTTAGGTATTCTTAAACCAGCATCTTTACATTTAAACGGATTAGGAACAAGCTGGTTGAATTGGATTTTCATCATACTTACACTCGCAAAGGCATACGGTATTGCGTGGGTGTTTATGCACTTAGAAGGAGAAAAGAAATGGTTTAGACGTTCTATTGTTTGGTCGGCGGTCTTTTTAATATCCTATTTAGTCACCTTGTTTTTAATTGAAGGAGGCTATTTATTCGATACCTTATCACCCCTTGTAAGATGGTAATATAAAATATTAAAAAGGTGGTTTTAACCACCTTTTTTTATACACTAAACTTAATTAGGTAGCACATTTTAATAAGCATATATGAAATTTTTCACTAAAAAAAGAATCGTTTTATTTTTACTATTTATTTTCCCGCTAATGTTCTATTTAGTACTTTCTTCGGGAATTAATAATTTTGCTAAATTACCAATTGTAACAAAAAGTATTGCCGATGTTTCTCTTATAGATAGCACAAACTCTGTAAAATTTAAAAGAAACATTTCAGTAGTGTGTTTTTTAGGAGAAGATATTGAGGGTATTAAAGGAGCCATTTTTAATTTAAATCAAAAGATTTATAAACCTTTCTATGGTTTTAAGAATTTTCAGGTAATCGCTATTTATCCAAATAATAAAATTGCAGAAGTAAAAGAATTGCAGAAAGAAGTTGCTGCTTTTACGGACATGGTGAAATGGAAGTTTGTAGCAAGTTCTAGAGCGGAGATAGCTGCATTATACGATAGTTTTAAAACAGATGAACCCTTAGATAATTCGCAATCAACAAAAGCTTTTATTATTGATAAAGAAGTAAACCTGAGAGGAAGAACAGATGATGAAGATTTTAAAGATGGAATCTTATTTGGGTACGATATGAATTCTGTGGCGATCTTAAAAGATAAAATGAAGGATGACGTTAAAGTATTGTTAGCCGAATACAGATTGGCGTTAAAAAAGAATGATGCAGACAGACAAATATAAAAGACGATGAAAAAGAAACATTCTTATATAGGCATTGCATTTATTATTTTATTATTTGGTATTTATACGGTTCCAAAAGTGGTAGACCGTTTTAAGACAAATTCTGATTTAGCATTTTTATATACGAATGAATCTAAGCCGAACAAAAGAAAAGTTCCCGAATTCGAATTTATCAATCAAGAAGGAGAAACCATAACAAACAAGTCGTATGACGGTAAAGTATATGTTGTTGAGTTTTTCTTTTCTACATGTCCAACAATTTGTCCGATAATGAATCAAAAAATGTTGACCATTCAAAATGATTTTTTTGGGAACCCAAATTTCGGAATTGCTTCAATTTCCATTACGCCAGAAATAGATACTCCAAAAACTCTTAAAGCATATGCAAAAGAGAACGGAATTACACATAAAAACTGGCACTTGCTTACAGGTAAAGCAGATACTTTGGTGTATGCATTAGCAAAACAAGGGTTTAAATTGTACGCTGGAAAAGGGGAAGATACCCATGGTGGATTTGAGCATTCAGGTTATTTTGCTTTGGTAGATAAACAAGGTTTCATTCGTTCTAGAAAAGATGAGAATGGAAATGTAATTATCTATTATAACGCCTTGCAAGACAATGGTTTTCCAGATCAAATAAAGGAATTAAAAGAAGATATTAAAATATTGTTGAATGAATAATCTAGCACAAGAAAATAAATATAAAAAAATAATTACGGCATTATCTATAATAATACCTATTGCTGTAGCTGCGCTCTTTGGAGTAAACCTTAGAAGTTTAGGTTTTGATGTAGCACCATTAAAAATGCTGCCTCCAATTTATGCTTTTACAAACGGTGTAACAGCAGTTTTATTAGTGGGAGCAGTAATTGCTATTAAAAAGGGGAACAAAAAATTACACGAGCAATTAAATACTGCAGCGATTGCATGTTCTTTATTGTTTTTGTTGCTGTATATCGCATATCATATGACTTCAGATTCTACTACATTTGGCGGAGAAGGAATTATAAAATATGTGTATTACTTTATTTTAATCACACATATTATTTTGTCTGTTATTGTAATTCCTTTTGTGCTGATTACGTATATGAAAGCTAAATTAGGTAAATTTTCAGAGCACAAAAAAATAGCCCGAAAGACATTTCCATTATGGTTATATGTTGCTGTTACTGGTGTAATAGTTTATTTAATGATATCTCCTTATTATGTTTAGAAATAAAACACTTTTATTATTATTGTTCGTTTTTACCACTAAAAACATATTTTCCCAATGTGCCATGTGTAAGGCGGTTGTAGAAAATGGAGACGGTGCAATGGCCGAGGGCGTAAATAGCGGAATTACCTACTTAATGGTCTTTCCGTATCTTTTAATAGGCATTTTGTTTTTCACAATTTATCGTTATAACAAGAAGGTGAATAATTAAATACGTGTAAAAACTGTAACATAATCTATTTCTATTCGTCTTATTGGAGTTAACAAAAAAACAAGGTATTTCAATTTTGACTTGAAGGCTTCTGTTTATCAAGACGTAAATATTTTTATGTAAAATATTGATATTTAATACGCTTTATTTTTTGTTATAATTATTAAAAATTCTATCAACAAAAAATAAAATTTAAAGATTTTGAAAATCAAACTTATATTATTTGTAGCATTATGCACTTCAATGGCTACTTTTTCACAAAAGAAATGGACATTAAAAGAAGCTGTAGACCAGGCGTTGGCAAAAAACATTTCTATTCAACAGAATAAATTAAGTGTAGCAATCGCTAAAAGCAACGTAGAAATTGCAAAAGGCAATTTTTTACCAAATTTAAATGCTTCTTCAAGTGGTAATTATAATGTAGGTTTATCACCAGACCAAACGGGTGTTCTAACAAATACAAATAACTTCAATGGTTCTTTTAATTTAAGTAGTGGTGGTATAATTTTTAATGGTTTTAGAAATACAAATACTTATAGGCAGGCACAATTAGGTGTAGAAAGTAGTTTGTATGACTTAAAAAAAATAGAAAACGATATTTCTTTAAGAGTTGTAAATACGTATTTAAATGTATTGTTTGCTAAAGAAAATTTAGAGGTTGCAAGCGTACAAGCAGCCATAAGTAAAAAACAAATTGAGGCTGCAAAGGCTCGATTTGATGCCGGTTTAACTGCCAAAGGAGATTTATTGAATTTTCGCTCTACTGCAGCCAATGATCTGCAAAATGTAATCTTACAGGAAAATGCATTGGATTTAGCCTTACTAAATATGGCACAATTATTACAAGAGTCAGCAGAAAATTTTGATGTAGCACCAATAGAAGTAGAAACACCTTCAGCCAATTTATTTTATGACAATTCTTCTAGTGTTTTTAAGAAATCCTTAAACAATATGCCAGAAATAGCTAGCGCAAAATTAGACATAGAAAATGCTGATTTTAATGTGGCATTAGCTAAAGGTGCTTTTTTGCCTTTATTAAGCTATAATTTGGGTGGAGGAACCTCTTATTTTCATCAATTTAACAATCTTTTTCCAGGGCAGTCTAATAGTAGTTTTGGAACACAATTTGTTGATCGTTTTCAGTATGGAGCAGGAGTTTCATTAAATATTCCAATTTTTAATAGATTTCAAACTAAAAATAGAGTTGCACAATCCTTAATTAATAAAGAAATTTCTGAAACGAGGTTAGACATTCAGATACTGCAATTAAAGCAAACTATAGAACAAGCATTTTTAGATGTTAAATCTAGTTTAAAAGCCTACGAGGCTGCAAAAATTTCTTTAGAAGCCCAGAAAGAGGCATTTAAAAATGCGCAAGAGCGGTTTAATTATGGTGCAATGACCTTGTTCGATTTTGATTTAGTTCGAACGCGTCTCGTGAATGCCGAAGGCGCAATGATTCGTTCTAAATATGATTATGTGTTTAAAACTAAAGTATTGCAGTTCTATTCAGGGGAATTGGTTTTTTAATAAAATAAATAAAAATATAGGAGAACAGCACTCGTTTAAAAACTTGTGCTGTTTTGTTTTTTTGAAATACTATCTTTGTCAAAAAATTAGATATTGGCTATTATCCTAAACATAGAAACATCCACTAAAAACTGTTCTGTAAGTATTGCAAGTAAGGGTGAAGTTGTTGCAATTAAAGAGTTAAACAACGGTAATTATTCACACGCGGAAGTTTTACACCCTTTTATTGAGGCTATCTTGAAAGATGGAAACATATTAAAAGAGCAAATAGATGCCATAGCAGTTAGTAAAGGTCCAGGTTCTTATACTGGGCTAAGAATTGGTGTTTCTGCTGCAAAAGGACTTTCTTTTGCTTTAAATAAGCCGTTAATTTCGATAGATACATTAACATCTCTTTCATATGCGATTGCTATTGATGCAGGAACCATTGTGCCGATGTTAGATGCGAGAAGAATGGAGGTTTATGCAGCTGTTTTTGACAAAGACCATCAACAGGTAAGACAAATTAAAGCCGAGATTATAGACGCAAGTTCCTTTTCTGAGGAGTTAGAGAAAGGGAACGTTTATTTTTTAGGTGATGGGTCTCAGAAGTGCAAAGAAACTATTACACATAAAAATGCAGTATTTATTGAAGACAAGTTTCCTTCGTCTAAAGAAATGGCATCATTGAGTTACCTTAAGTATAAAAAAAACGACATCGAAGATGTCGCTTATTTTGAACCTTTTTATTTAAAAGATTTTGTGGTAATTCCTGAAAAGAAAAAGAAACCAACGTTTTAAACGCTATACTTCGTTTTTATTGATTTGTACGCTGTGTGGATACGGAATCTCAATTCCTGCAGCATCAAGTGCCTCTTTAGTTTGTTCTAAAATATCAAACTTTACGGTCCAGTAATCCTCTTTTTTTACCCAACCACGTGTAAAAAAGTTAATAGAACTGTCTGCCAACTCTGATAAATTTACAGCCGGAACAGGTTCTTTTAAAACTAACGGATGCGAATTGATAACGCGAGATATTACTTCTTTTGTTTTCTTAATATCAGAATCATATCCAACACCAAAGGTAAAGTCTACACGACGAGTAGCCTCTGTGCTATAGTTCACTATATTTCCATTTGAAAGGGCTCCATTCGGAATAATAATTTCTTTATTATCTGTTGTATTTAGTTTTGTAGTAAAAATTTCAATTTCTTTTACGCTACCACTTACTCCCTGAGCTTCAATAAAGTCTCCTATTTTAATTGGTTTAAAAATTATAATTAAAATTCCTCCTGCAAAGTTCGCTAAAGAACCTTGTAAAGCTAAACCAATAGCTAAACCAGCCGATGCTAAAATTGCTGCAAAAGAAGTTGTTTCAATTCCTAATTTTGCAACTACAGTAATAAAAAGTAATATTTTTAAAACCCAATTTAATAAATTGAGTAAGAATTTTTGAAGCGTTATATCTACCTCTCTTTTCGATAGTACTTTTTTAGTGGTGTTTACAAAAACCTTAATGATCAGTAAACCAATAATTAAAACGGCTAAAGCCATTAAGACTTTAGGAGTGTATTCCATTAAGATAATTTTTAATTGATTCAGATATTGTTCCATTCCTTTTTTGTTTTATTATTCTTTGCATAACAAAGTTACTATTATTGTAATAAATGTTAGTATTGATTTCATATATTTTATAGTTTGCGCTTTAATTCTCGCTTTTAATTGTGGAGCTGCTCGAAATGTAAAATTATTTACAGAACATTGCATTAGATTCAAAGAATGGAATTTTACGAATTAATACTCAATGTTAATTTAATGTTACGTAAATGTGTTTAAATTGTTATAAAATGTGTATATTTGATTAAGCAGTGTAAACATTAAAACATTAAGACATTAAGACATGAAAAATATATTTATAATCGCAATTTTCTGCATCGCAGCAATAGGATATTCTCAAGATACAAAACCTACGTATGAAGCTGAAGGAGATTTGGTAAAAGCTACCTATTTTCATGAAGACGGATCTGTAAAGACTTCAGGTTACTTTAAAGACAAAAAATTAACAGGTAAGTGGATACGTTTTGACAAACAAGGCAACAAAACACAACTGGCTTTTTACAAAGAGGGTAAAAAAACAGGTAAATGGTTTTTTTGGAATGAAGGTTCCTTAAGAGAAGTTACCTATAACAACAACAATATAAAAGGCGTTAACCTGTGGAAAACAGAATCTAAAATAGCTATGAATAAATAGAAGTAGCTTCCTAATAATAAATAAAAATTCAAAGTAAGTTTTACTTTGGATTTTTTTTATGCCATAAAATTAAAAATATCACAAATTTCAATTTTCATAACAGCAGGTCTATTCTAAAAATAAGTTTTTCATTTTAAGGTGTTTAGCAAAAAGTACCTTTTGTTATAAGAAGATTTAACGATCTTTTAAAACATTGGTATGGAAAAGATGTTCTTATGTATTTACGTTTAAATTAAGAGTAGCTCTATGTTAGATATACGTGCGAAGTTGCGTTACAAATTAAATTACACATGTGAATAAAACATGCATGAATTTTGAGATTCTAAATGTGTTATGATTGGGCACAAAAAAAACGTTTAGAAGTAATTCTAAACGTTTTTATTTTTATAAACTGTAGTTATTCTACTAATAAAGAAAATGGAATATTGTAGCTAACTCCTACTGCCTTTCCTCTTTGTCTACCTGGTTTCATTTTAGGTAAAAGGTTCATTACTTTAATAACCTCATCTTTAATTTTTGGGTGTGGTGCTCTTGCTTGAATATTTACAACATTACCCTTTCTGTCAATTTTAAATCCAATAAAAACTCTCTTTTTACCTGGAGATAAACCTAACTCATTTGGTAATTCTGCATCAAACTTTCGAGAGAAGTGTTTTTGTACCATTCTACTGAAACAATCTTTCAATTCTTTTTTACCTCCTTTACATCCAGGAAATACAGGCGCATCTTCAATAATCATGAAGTTTACATCTTCTAATATCTCTTCAGCCTCTGCAATTTCTACGATTTCATCTATCTCTACAGCTTCATTTTCATCTGTTTCAGTAGACTCTATTACAGTTTCTTCAACCTCTTTTTCATCTTCTACAACTTCAATCTTTTCTGGAGCTGGTGGTGGCGGCGTTTTTGGCTTAACAGGTTCTGGTCTTTCAGTAATTGGAATGTCTTCATCCATCATTGCATTCATGTTTACAACACCTAAACTACTTGTAGTTTTGTCATACGTTTTCTTTTCAATTGCAGCATAGGTTACAAATAAAGCCAGTACAAGACCAATTTGCATGAATATTTTACTGTAATTTTCTAAATTCGATTTAGGATTCTTCTTTATTTCCATGGAATAAGAGTTTTAAAATAGTTCGCTAATTTAGCTAAATTATTGTGTTAATTACAAGTCTTTTTGTTTTTTAACCTGTTTTCTTTTAAAAGCTTGATTAAAGATGAAAAAACCGAACAGTACGCCACTTGAATTTGCAAGAACATCTAAGTAGTCTCCTGTTCTGTAATTTGTTATTGTGTACTGAAGTACTTCAATAAGTATACCAAATAAAATACAACAAAAAATAATTAGGTGTTTTCTTTCTTTTTTATAGAATGCAAACAACCAAAAAAAAGTCAATACCAAATAAGCAAAACAGTGTTGCAATTTGTCTAGGTGGCGAATTGCAACATTATATTCAGGCATTTTTATAAGACTTAAATATAAAATACAAACAGTTACAAATATCGCAATTATTAATATTTTATTCTTTAATAAGTTTTTCATACGCTGCGGCATCTAATAAATCATCTATTTGCGAGCTGTCAGAAATTTCGATTTTTATCATCCAACCTTTGTCATACGGATCTGAGTTTACTAATTCTGGGGCATCTTCGAGTTCCTCATTAAATTCGATAACTTCTCCAGATAAAGGCATAAATAAATCAGAAACTGTTTTTACTGCTTCTACAGACCCAAAAACCTCTCCCTCTACTACAGTGTCATCTAAAGTATCTACGTCTACATAAACGATGTCTCCTAATTCACCTTGTGCAAATTCTGTAATTCCTACAGTTGCGATGTTGCCTTCTATTTTAATCCACTCGTGATCTTTAGTATATTTTAATGCTGATGGAATGTTCATTTTATTATATTATATTTTATTGTTATTAATTATTTAATTTCCTCCTAAATTATAGATAATATTAAATCCACCATTTATTGCCTGTCTTGGAAAAGTAGTAGAAATAGCATATTTAGATGTTTGATGATTGTAATAAAATGATGCTGTTAAACTATTACTCAATCTATAATCGGCTGTAAATTTAATAGAAAATAATCTTTGTCCACCACTAATTTGATTATTATCTTCATCTACAGATCTAATTTGTGTTAAATTATCTCTTAAAGAAACATCTGCTCTTAAATTAACGTCTCCTTTTAAGGTTTGTTTTTTACCTGTAAAGCGCGTATTTATTTGTACATTCTTAAAAACATAGCCCATTCCTAGAACATACTCAGTTCCTCTAATGTCTGTTAAAGTACTGTTGTTAAAATTCATGGTAAGTGTTCGATCTCTTTTAACTTCTCCTCTTAAAGAAAAAGAATTTCTCATTTTCATATCTACTTTTAGTAAAGGAGAAAACTCATCCACTAAAGTAGCAGCAGAAACCAATAATTCTGATTCATAGTTTCCTGCAGAATTTATATTTGAAAATGCATTTGTGCTGTCATATTGTAAATTGTTTGTAAAACTAGATACCGTATAAGAAGATTTGTAACCATGAGAGATTATAAAGTTGCTAAAGTTCTTTTTAAAGAAGTCTAGTTTCATTAATCCTGTATATCGTAAAGTCCAATTAGGAATCGGGATTTTTTTAAACAAACTGGTATTTACTTTTTCTGGGTCAGTTCCAGAATATGCAGCCATGAATGCCGGTAATAAAACTTGTTGGCTATTCCCTCCGAAACCATCAATTGGAACACCATTTTCTGTAGCTAATCTATTTGCTATTATATTTCTATAGGTTCTCATTGTTTCAAACAAGGCGTCTCCATTTGTGAAAGCAGTGGCAATCATAGAGTGGCTTGTGCTAAAGTTTCCTGTTTCAAAAGCAGGTGCACTAAAATCTAATGCTCCTATTGAAGTATCGTTTTCTATAACATCTAGTTGCTGTGATAAATCTCTTGTTTTAATTTTATTTCCCCTAACATCAATATTTAAATCTGTAAAAGGCTTTACGGTAAACGTATAATCTAATTTATTGTAATGTGTTTTGCTAAAAGTTTTATTATAATACGCACTGTTATCTGGATCTCTAGGAGCAACTAGCC
>JBNMOF010000029.1:0-18435 GCA_051277175.1 Polaribacter sp. | reverse complement strand
CACCTATATTAAATACATATTCATCGTCATAAAAACAAGCTCTTTCTGCAACTTGCTCATCACTAATAGACCACCAATCTCCACTTCCTGAAGAAGGTCCAACTTTTAAGGAACCAGCTTCTGGTGCTATTTTCCATGTTCCATCAATAGGACTTGTAGTTAATGCTGTATCTTTTACTAATTTGTATGTCCAAAATACTCCAGACCCTGCTTCAATTATAACTTCCATTTCTGTATTGTTATTAGAGAGCGTAATGTCATAAGTTATTGAACTTGGAACTGCAACATTTGGTAATTCACCAGCATTGTTTGCTTTCGGTATCCCTAGATAATTTCCAGAACCATTAAGGGTTACTTTATTGTTTGTATCGTCATGTATAAATGTTCCAGAAACTATACCATCATAAGGAGCTACAGGAGTTCCACAAGCATCTGGTGTTCCTTGCCAAGCTTCTAACCATGTCTCTGAACCTAAAACATTTTTAAATGATCCATCTGCACCAAATAAAAATTCATCGTCATAAAAACATGCTCTTTCTAAAACTTGCGCATCACTAATTGACCACCAGTTTCCACTTCCTGAAGAAGGTCCAACTTTTAGAGAACCAGCTTCTGAAGCTACTTTCCAAGTACCTGTTAAAATTGAAGGTGCTGATGGTGTTTTCCAGAAATATAAATTATCTATAAAAACCGAACCTGAACCTACTAATTTAAATTGTTTTATATCTGAAATAACTAAACCTTGATCTGTAAAATCTGATACTGGAATTTCAAAACTATTCCATTGATCTGCTACTAACTCTTTTGTAACGAAGAATTCACCAGATGTAGAACTAATTGGATATATATCTATCGAAGTTGCATCTGCAGTCCAGACATCAATATGAAGTGTTTGCATAGCAGAAGCATCTTGTACGTTTGCCGAAAAGTCAATACCTTGATAATTTAAATTGCTATATTGTAACATAGCATCTCCATTTAAATCGAAAGCAGTATAAATTGTTTGTTGCCCCCAATTTGGGTTGTAATCTATTCCTGCTAAATCTGTATAAGATCCACTAAAAATAGAAATCACATCTAATTCACTCCTATTTGGAGGTGTAGCTGCAGAAGTTAAAGGTGCTAAAATAGCAGTAACTTCGAAATCTACTATGTATTCTGTTGTTTCAATAGCTCCTCCTTTTGCAATTACTTTTACAGAATAAGTTCCTGCATCTGTATATTGATACGAAATTGCATCTCCAATATTCGCAGTGGCAACAGGCTGTGTAACTCCTGTTTCACCTGAATAAAAATCATAACTTACTGCAAATTCTGCTGTAGCAGAAACATTTACTTGTTTTGAAACTGCAGCATCATTTTCTGCAGTAACCACTAAATTCTGTGGTGCTTTATATGATACAACCAAAGGCTGTATCATCTCTGTAGTCTTACCAACAGAATTGTATGCAACAATAGTAACATCATAAGTACCTTCTGCATACGTGTGCACTGCATTGCTACCTTGTTCTATTTTTGCAGGCTCTGCCGAAGCGTCTCCAAAATGGATATCAAAAGAAACGGCACTTTCTGCGGTTGGCGTTAAAATAACGACACCCGTATTGTCTTGCGCTATAGTATATACAGCTAACACATTTGACGGTGGTGCGATATTTTCTAGATACTCTAAATTTTCATTTTCTGTACAAGCATTTATTATAAAAAGTACAATTAATGCTTTATATATTACTTTTATTTTTTTCATATTCCTATGTATTAATAATTTTGATTTTGTGACCAATTTCCTTGTGAAAACTGAATTTCCTCTAAAGGAATTGGAAATACTTCATGCTTACCAGTTGTAAACCCAGGTATATTTACACCTCTCCCTGTTCTTATTAAGTCAAAAAAGTGATGCCCTTCTCCCACTAATTCAACTCTACGCTCTTTATAAATTATAGCTGTTAAATTAGTACCAGTTGTAGTAATATTATTATCTGCACTGCCAAAAGCACGCTCTCTTACTTTGTTTAAATACATTTTAGCTTTCGTATCATCTGGACTCGAACTTCGATTAAAAGCTTCTGCAGCCATTAATAATACATCTGCAAAACGAATTGCTCTGTAATTATTTGGATTCGTAAGGTTTAAATCTCCTGCAGCGTCTGAACTTCTTTTTCTTGGAATATACTTTCTATTAAAAAAACCAGTATGCTCATAACCTGTAGTAAAACTTGCCCCAGTATCCGTTGACCATGCTTCAATATCTAAAATAGCCACTTCTTTACGATTATCTCCAGTTTCAAATTGATCTACCATCTCTTGTGTTGGCACATTAAAACTAAAACCTGAAGTAAATAAATCTCCGTCATAACCTCTTACACCCTGAAATCCAACAGCCACATTTCCTTCACTACATTGTAAACAGCCAAAACCAGCTCCTTCAACATCTGTGTATTGCACTTCAAATACTGAACCTGATCCGTTTTCTCCTTGCGTCTCAAAGATTTTGTTATAATCAGATTCTAAACTATAAGAACCATTCGTAATTACACTTTCTAAAATAGCTGCTGCTGCTGTAAATTTATCTTGATATAAATACACTTTTCCTAATAAAGCTTCTGCAGCTCCTTTAGTAACTCTGCCAACTTGCGGCGCTGTATATGCTAAATTTGATACCGCAACCTTTAAATCTGCTTCTATTAAAGCATACACATCTGCAACCGGTGCTCTTGGAATTGTTTGCTCATCTCCAACAATAAAACGTCCTTCGGGTTTAATTGGTATAGCTCCAAACCATTTTACCAATTCGAAATTATAATACGCTCTTAAAAAACGAGCCTCACCTAAAAGAACCTCTTTACCCTCAAAATCTGTCTTATCCTGAAACTCTATAATGTAGGCTGCTCTATTAACACCTCCAAACATCCAGCTCCATAAACTCTGTAATTCTGAATTTACAGGAGTATGAATCATGTCGTCTATTTGCTGATATCCTTGAACATCTGTTGCACTCTCTCCTCCACATAAAGTGTTATTAGAAGCTATTTCTCCCATTAAAACATTGATAAATGTAGATTGTAAAGGATCATATGCTGCAACTAAAGCATTATAATAATCTGCTTCTGAATTAAAAAATGATTCAGAATCTTCTGCATACACCTTCGTATTGTCTAAATAATCATCTGAACAAGCATTTACTATAAATAAACTTGTAATGATGATAATACTAATTGATATTTTTTTGCTTATGTTTTTCATTACTTGCTTTTTTAAAATTCTACGTTTAATCCTAAAATAAATTGTCTTGCAGAAGGATAGTTTCCTGAATCTATACCTGCTCCAATTGCTCCACCGTTTATAGTTGGGTCGTAACCTGAATATTCTGTTATTGTAAACAAGTTATTAATACTTGTGTACAATCTTAATTTAGAAATACCTGCTTTTTCTAAAACATCTGCAGCTACATTATATCCAATCTGAACATTTTGTAGTCTTAAGAAAGAACCATCTTCTACGAAGAAATCTGAAAATAATTTATTATTCGTTGCATCGTTTGTTAATCTAGGTATCGAATTACTTGTACCTTCACCCGTCCATCTTCCTAAATAATACGCTGGTTTATTAACGTTAGGTAGAAAACGTTCGTAATTTCTAACAATCTCTTTTCCTAATTCTGAATAGAGATACGCGCTAAAATCCCAATTTTTATACGTTCCTGATAGATTGAAACCCATAAAGAAATCTGCTTGTGGTTTCCCGATTTTCGCTCTGTCATTAATATCAATAACACCATCGTTATTTACATCCTTATATCTAATATCTCCTGGAGAAGTTACGACTGCACCTAACCCAGCTTGCGAAGGGTGTGCATTTACTTCGGCTTGATTTTGAAAAATACCATCCGTTTGTAATCCATAGAAATAACCAATTGGTTGTCCAATTTCCATTCTAGAAGGAGGTAAATTACCAATAGCAAAACCACCACCTTCAATAAAAGCACCACCCGTTACCTCTGTAACTTCATTTTTAACATAGGTTACATTATAGGCTAAATTTAAAGAAGCATCTTCAGTTTGTAAGGCACTATAGTTAATGGCTAGTTCTCCACCTGTGTTTACAGAGGTACCGGCATTGACTGTAGGATTTGCTCCACCAGGTGCACCAGTTCCTAAAATACCAGACACTGGGAAATTTTGAATTAATAAATTTTTCCTAGTTTCTTCAAAGTAATCTGCAACGATAGAAATTTTATCATCAAACAAATTAATATCTAATCCGATATCTAATTTTTCTGCTGTTTCCCACTGCGCTCGAGGATTTGGTAATCCACCTTGTGCAGTCCCATCTACCAAAGCACCGTCAAAAACATAGGTTCCTTCTCCGTTTAAGAAAGATCTGTTTAGATTGTTACCCACTAAATTTCCTAAAGTACCATAACTTCCTCTTAATTTAAGAAAACTAATTGTTCCGTTATCTTTTAGAAAGTCTTCATCAGAAACTTTCCAACCTGTAGTTGCAGACCAAAAGTGATCTACACGTAAATCTTTAGCAAAAACTGAAGCAGCATCTCTACGCACTAAACCAGAAAACAAATATTTGCCTTTGTAGTTATACTGTAATCTTGAGAAATAAGAAATTAATCTTAAATCATTAAAACC
This sequence comes from Polaribacter sp., assembly GCA_051277175.1. Lineage (GTDB taxonomy): Bacteria > Bacteroidota > Bacteroidia > Flavobacteriales > Flavobacteriaceae > Polaribacter. Next base: position 13,795 of record JBNMOF010000029.1, on the reverse strand, counting down.
CGAGTTTAAACTTCTTTGTTCATTTTGAGGATCCGTTAAACTTAACTGTGCAAAATCATAAGAATTATTGGGTACATTAATACCTGAAGCATAAATACCATCAAACAAATCGTTTTGTACACTTGTCCCAAGCGTAAAAGTGGTATTATGATCTTTTGCAAACGTTTTTTCATAATTTGCAAAAGTTTCCCAAACTACTCTTGTAGAAGTTGCTTTGAATTGATAAACAGAACTTTGCAAAGTGTTAAAGACTTTGCTATTACCGTAGTCTTGTATTGGTGAAAACGAACGTCCTTTTTCATTATATATTTTGTATCCAACTCTAGATGTCACTTTTAAACCTTCAATAGGTTTGTATTCTAATTTAAAATTCCCTTCTAAACCAGTTCCATTATTTTCGTTGTACGTATTTTTTAATTGATTTAATGGATTGATGAGTTCGATACCTAAAAAGTTACTTTCATCATCTTCATTTAAACCAAATGTTGGTGCATAATTTAATCCATTAAATAAAACAGATCCTGAAAAACCCTCTGAAGAAGTTGTAAAATAGTTTGCAATTACAGAGAAATTTAATTTATCAGAAATATCTACCCCTAAATTTAATTTGATATTGTTTCTAATAAAGTTTGAGTTTTCTTTTGCGATGATACCGTCTTGTTCAGTTCTCGAAGCACTTATAAAATATCTTGAGTTTTCTCCACCTCCAGAAACACTTACGTTATGATTCATTAACAACGCATCGTTGAATAATTCTTCTTGAAAATCTGTTCCAAAGCCCAATTGAGAAACATCACTAAAAGGCAATGATTGCCCACTAGCTGCATACGCTTCATTTAAAACCAAAGCATATTCTGTTGCATTTAAGTAATCTAACTTACGTGTTGTCTGCTGGATTGCAGCATACGTATCATACCTTACTGTTGGTGCTTTATTTTTTTTACCAATTTTAGTAGTTACTAAAACCACACCGTTTGCACCCTTAATACCATAAATAGCAGCTTGTGCATCTTTAAGAACAGTAATAGATTCTATATCATTCGGATTAATACTATTTAAATCCCCTTCATAACCATCTACAATAGTTAAAGGTTGATTGTTAGTGTTTGAACTTACACCACGTATTAGTATATTAACCTTAGCCCCTGGTGCTCCAGATGACAAGTTTACAGCAACACCGGAAGTAGTTCCTTGTAATGCTGTTGTTGCGTCGATCGGTTTTAAAGCTTCTAAAGTTTCTTCTCCAACAATAGAAACAGAACCTGTTACATCTTTACGCTTTTGGCTACCGTAACCAACTACAATAATTTCATCTAAAGATTCTGATGCAATTTCTAAAGAAACGTTTACAGTTGCGTTTGCAACCTTCACTTCTTTTTGTTTATATCCTAAATACCTAAAAACTAAAGCTGACCCTGTTTTTACATTTGATAGACTATATAAACCATCGAAATCTGATTCCGTTCCAATAGCTGTTCCTTTAATGACAACACTTACCCCCGGAAGCACCTCTCCCGTAATAATGTCTGTAACAACTCCTTTAACATTAACTGTTTGTGCAGTTGCACAGAAACCAATTAAAATAAAGAATAATAGTGTGATTTGTTTTCCCATGAATAAAGAATTTATTTTTTTGTTAAATTTAAAGCAAATTAATTATTGCATTAGCAAAAAACACCTCAATAAAAAACATACATCAAATTTTTAAAACCAAAAACACAGTAATGACCTATTGTGCTTGAAATTTAAAAAAATAAAAAATAGTTATAAAAATCAAATGTTGTAGCAATGTATAGGTATTAACTACTTGTGATGTGGTGCTATATTTCTAAAATATAATTTGTAAGGTTAGAATTGTGATCTAAACTCATTTTTTTACGTAAGCGATACCTTTTCACTTCTACGCTTCTTGGAGAAATATTTAAAAGTGGCGCTATTTCTTTAGAACTCAAGTTTAGTCGCAAATAAGCACACAGCCTAAGGTCATTTGGAGTTAAATCTGGATGTTTATCTTTTACTTTATCCAAAAACTTTTTATCTGCATTATTAAAAGCTTCTTGAAACATTTTCCAGTCATCTGTATTGTTCAAGTTTTTATCGATAATATGTACAACCTTAGAGACATTCTTTTCTTTGCCCTCTAGCAGCTCAATCTTTATTGTATTTAAAAACTCATTCTTCTTAATAATACTCATGGTAGAGGTTGCTAGTTCTCTGTTTTTTGTTTCTATATCATTTCTTAATTTGTCATTATTTAATTTTATAATCTTCTGAGAACTTTCAAGTTCTTTTAAATCTAATTCTTTTTGAGCCTCCGCTAGCAGCCTTTCTTGCTTTCTATTATAATATCTTCTTGAAAGAAAATACCAAGTAAATATTAATGTTAGTAATATTAGCGCATAAAATAAGACCGCAATATTTGACAAAAACCAAGGCTTTTCTATACTGAAATTAAATTCAGAAATATTATTGCTTAAATTACCAGCAACTAGTGCTTTTACTTTAAAATTGTAATCTCCAAAAGGTAAGTTTTCAAATGTGATTGAATTTGTTTCGCTAAAATCACTCCATGTACTATTGTATCCTTCCAGTTTATGTTGGTAAACAATATTCGATGTTTTATCAAAATTAGGGACACTATAGAAGAACTCCATACTATTTTCCTTATTATTGAAGCTCACTTCTCTGTTTAAATAAATATTTTTTGAAAGATGATTTAATTCATAATTAAAAATTTGAGTAATGCTAATCTTTAAATCATCAGGAGAAGTTATTTGATTTAAATCTACTATTAGATAGCCATTAAAGGTTCCAATAAGATACTTTTCCTTTTCTAAATGAATAATATTTTCAAAGCCTGAAGCCCCTTTAAATAAAGATTTTTTAATAGGAATAGTTTCTAACGTTGGAATGTTACTTAATTTCCCAGGACTTAAAAACCGAAGCCCTTCTCCCGTAAAAGACCACAATTTGTTAGAATGATCATCGGAAATTAGTTTTGCTGAAACAAAGACATTTTCCGAGATTAGTTTGCTATAAATAGTATCTAAAATAAAAATATTCTTGTCAAAATTGTACTTGTATACTCCTTTTCTTGAAGCATAAAAAATAGCATCTTTGTGTTTTATAATACTCGAATGAATTCCTTTTTTAACCGAAGTCTCTTTTTCTGTCTGCAGAACAGAAGTATAAGATTCGTCTATTTTTAACTTAAAAACTCCCTTATATTCGTGATTTACAAATATTTTGTCATTTTCTAGTAGTACAAAATAACGGCTAGAGTTCTTAAATCCTTTGATTTTATTGCGCAATCGCCATGTATCTTTATCCTTTTGTAAAACGTACAAACCATCATAATTACCTTGTATAATTAAACCATCCTTTAATTTTTTAAAATCCCAAGTTCCTTGAATGTTAAAAATTAGATTTGCCTTGTTATTTTCGATAATAAAACTGCCTGAGTCATGTCCGCAAAATAAAGTACCATCAATTTCTTTTAAACTCCATACTTGACCTTGTGTTTTTTGTACGAATGTAAACTCATCATCGGAATTTTGTTTTCTATAGAACAAGCCTTGGTTGGTCCCTAAATAAAGATATTCATTATGAATGATAGCGGTATAAATTGTCCCTAAAAAATCTTTTTTATTCACAAATATTTTAACTGGAGATGTAAAATTTATAAGGTTAATTCCATTATCTAAACCCAACCATAAATTTTTATCAAAATCCTCGAAAACAGAAAGTACTGTATTATTGCTTAATCCTAAATTTTGATTTATTTTATAAACAATAGCTCCAGTACTTGTTAAATAAACAAGACCGTTAGAAATTGTTCCTAAAGCAATAGTGCCATCACTAAGAACTTCAGAACTATAAATAGTTTTATTTTTTAAATAGTCATTAGCAGGAATCTTCCATTTTTTAAGCACGTTTTTTTCAAAAAAATAAAACCCCTTGTTTTGAGTTAAAAAAAAGACCTTACCGTCCTTATAAAAAATATCTGTAAGTTTATTTTTCTTAAAAACTTCATGATTTGAAATTAACGAAGGTTGCCCATTTTCTATCTTAAATAGTCCTACTTCTAGATCCTGAAAGTAAACAACATCATTCACTTTAGAAACTTTTGTTATTACATTTGTGCCTTCTATAATTTTTAAAGATTCTGTTTTTAAATTATACAAATAGATTCTTTGAAGTGATTTAAATAGCACCCAACCGTCTAATTCTATAATCTCCCAAATTTGTTCATCTTCGAACATCTTTATTCCCTTCTTCTTTACAATGGAAGTAAACTCTAAAAGACCAAAATCATTCTTTTTCCAAAAACCGAAACCTCTAAAAAAACCCGTAAAAATTTTATCATTAATACAATTTACGGACCTTATAATGGTTTCATTTGGTGCTGCATATAGATGCCAACTAGCCCCATTATATTCTAATAACCCCTTATTATTTGCTACGTAAATATATTTATTAGCTGCCTGGGATATGGACCAGTTTTGATTTCCTCCACCATAATCTTCCGTCGTAAAAATATTTATTGGAGGTAACTCTTGTGTATAAAAATTTTGCAATGGAAACAATACCACAAAGAATAAAGCTATTGTATGTATGTTTTTTTTCATTTTATAATTTTGTTTGGTATTTATGGTTTTCAACACAATAATAATCAATTATTTAAAACAAACCAAGCACTAAATGTATTGTTTTATTTGTATGAATTTAGGCTTAAATAATCATTAAAAAAAATAAACTTTATAAATTTAATTGTTACATTTATAAAGAATGGTAGAAATTTAAATTATTTTTATAAAAAATAAGGAAGGAATGAATTTTATTAAAAAAATAGGAATCGCTAATTTTATGATGTTGGCATTATGTATTCTAATAATTATTGTGGCTGAGTATCTTTTTTTATCTGGAGATAAGCTACGTGGAATTTTTATTGGAATTTGGGCTCCAACGCTGTTAGGAGTAATGATCTATTTAAAACTTATAAAGAATGAACGTAGATAAAGTTATCCTTTCCTTTTCGGTTTTTGTTGTGGTTTGTGTAATCGTTTGGGCATATTTTATGATAAATGAATACAATAAAGTAACTAAAGATTAAAATATCTTTTACCGTTAGTTCTTGCAAAGGCCTTTTAATTTTTTTTTCACGAATAGCCTCTTTTACTTTTTTAAAACAAAACAGTGAACAATCTCTAAAAAAGCAACCTCTAGTAACTATTAAATAAAATAATGATTACACTTCACTGAACGCGGTATTAGTTGCCCAACTTTGTTTATTACTTTTAATTCTAAGATAGTTTCTTCGTTTTCATTCGTCCGAAAAACAAAATGTAACCGTAACATAAAATAGTTAATAGAAAAGCAGTTTTAAAACCAAAACCATCTATTAAACTTCCAAATATAAACGGGATAATTGCGCCACCAACAATTGCCATACAAAGCAGACCAGAAGCTTGTGCTTTTAAATCCCCTAAACCTTCCAAACTTAATGTGAATATTGTTGGAAACATAATTGAATTGAATAGACCTATCGCTAAAATAGACCACATTGAGATTAAACCAACCGTATTTATAGAAATCAAAATCATAACAATAGCTAAAAAAGCAAAAATAGTTAATACTTTTCCTGGCGTCATAATCTTAGTTAAATAGGCTCCAACAAACCGACCAATCATAGCACCTCCCCAATAAAAAATAACAAAAATCCCTAATAAAGATTTTGGATCAGCATCTGAAAATGTTTTATTAAAAGTACTTGCAATGGTATTTGCAATTTGCATCATTGTTTCATTTTGTGATACAATTGCGGCTAAATTCATCTCAGAAAAGTAATTCACCAAAAAGCTTCCAATAGAAACTTCTGCACCCACGTATACAAAAATACCCAAAGCCCCCATCAACATACCCTTATTTTTAAGCAGTTTCAAATATCCTCCTTTTGGACTTTCTTCCATCACTTTTGGCAATTTTATAAATCCAAAAAATAATGCTAAAACAGCAATTGAAAAGGCAATTAAAACAAATGGTGTTTGCACTGTAGCAGCTTCCGCAACATAATAATTCGTCTTTTCTATAGGTGAAAGCAGCGCTATTTCTTGAGATGTTTTCACGGAATCGCTCAATAAAAATAATGCACCAACAACGGGAGCAATTGTGGTTCCCAATGCATTAAACGCTTGTGATAGGTTTAAACGGCTACTAGCACCGGCTTCGCTTCCTAATAAAGCTACATACGGATTCGCTGCTACTTGTAAAATTGTAATTCCACCAGCCAATGTAAAATACCCAATTAAAAATACAGGGAAAGCGCGATAAGATGCTGCAGGATAAAATAACAAACAACCCAATGCCATTGTTAACAAACCTAAAACAATTCCTTTCTTATAGCCAATCTTTGATAATAGAAATCCAGCGGGAAGCGAAAAAACAAAAAATGCTACAAAAAAAGCAAACTGAACCAAGACTGTTTTTGCATACGACATTTCGAATACATCTTTTAACCGTGGTACGAGACTATCAACTAAAACAGTGATAAATCCCCAAAGGAAGAATAAAGTCGTTAAAAATATGAAGGCCCCTTTATTCGATTTACTATTTATTTTTATTGACATCTATATACTTTATTACAATAATATGAAATTTTCTGTTATTAATTTTTATTGGTATTAAAAAAAACATTAATGCAACAATGCTTTCCAGCAATACAAAAAGTGCACACAAATGTCTCATTTTTATTGCGGTTGCATCCTTTTTTTGTCACAGTTTGCGTATCCTGCTGCTTACGTGATGTCTCGAAAGTAAAAAAAAGAGATAGCGAAAAGCAGGAAATAGCGCTAAATAAACTATCCTTTATTAAAATAGTCTGATTTAATATTCTTGTTTTCTCCCTCTTTAAATAGGTTGTAACTAAACCATTCATGAATTGAATACGCACCTATTTCTCCTTGTTTATTTAAAGCGATGTATCCTACTTGAAAGTTTTTAAAATCTTTACCCGGTTTGTTTACAATTCTACCAATTGCTTCTTCACAAGCCTCCTGTGGACTTTTCCCTTGTCGCATTAATTCAACAATTAAAAAACTACCAACTGTTTTTAAAACCTCTTCCCCTAAACCTGTAGCAGATGCACCACCAATCTCATTATCTACAAATAAACCACCGCCAATAATTGGAGAATCACCTATTCTACCTGCCATCTTATAAGCCAATCCGCTTGTAGTACAAGCGCCAGAAATATTACCCTTTGCATCAATTGCCAACATGCCAATTGTATCGTGATTTTCTATATTAATAATCGGTTTGTATTCTGATTTTACCTTCCACTTTTCCCAAGCTTTTTTTGAAGCTTCCGTTAATAAATCTTCTCTTTCAAATCCTTTGGAAACCGCAAATTGTTCAGCGCCTTCTGAGACTAACATTACATGTGGCGTATCTTCCATTACCTTTCTTGCAACAGAAACTACATGCATAATATTTTTAACACCTAAAACGGCACCATAGTCTCCTTCAGAATTCATAATACACGCATCTAAGGTAACATCTCCATCTCTGTCTGGCAATCCACCTTTCCCCACAGATTGTCCTTTTTCGTTCGCCTCCTCAATTCTACAACCTTGCTCTACAGCATCTAAAGCGGAACCTCCATTTTTTAAAATTTTTGCAGCGGTTGCTACCGCTAAAGGGGTATTCCAAGTGGCTATTACTAGCGGTCTAATAGGTTTAAAATTTGACGGAAATGTTTTTTTATCGGATGTTTTAAGTTCTGAATCACCGCTTATTATTGTTGCCGAAACTGCCACCAAACCTAAACCTGTTACCGATGCTTTCTTTAAAAAATTTCTTCTTTTCATTTCTTTATTTATTTTACGATTGCACGGAAGAAAGTAAGCGCACACTACTAAAGAAATTGCTTCGTTATTCTTACTGGCAATGGCAGATTTTCTATTTTATTTGAATTTCGTCTACAAACAGCCAACTTCTACCGTCATGCATATAGCCTAAGTGCCATTTGGGAAGCGCTCCTAACTTCTTTGCAATAATTTTAACATATCGTGTGTTTTTCTCTTTTAAAACAGCACGGTGCTCTTTTATTTTTACCTGCTCATTTGCCAAGGTTGCATGCACTTTGGATTTTGAAATTGTCCTAAAGTTTTTTCCATTGGAAGAAACTAAAATCTCAACTTCTGTTGGAAGAAAAATCCAACTTCGCTGATCTTCTAAAAAATTTACTTGAATACTTTCTATACTTTTTTCTTTTCCTAAATCTACTACCGCAACTAAATCTGTATCAAAATATCCTTGCCAAGTGCCCGTTCTAAAATCATCTGCTCCAATAATTCCATCGATTAGCGCATTATCTCCACCTGCGTTGTATTGATTTGCATATTCACTTTGTAAATCAATTGTAATCGTCGGATCAATCTTATAAAAATCAGTTGTAATGGTTTTACTTTTTATTTCTCCTTTTTGAGCATACACAGAAAGGTTGATAAACGAGTCTATTGTAAAAGGTGCTTCATACTTTTTAAAACCACCTTTGTAACCTAATCTGTAATAAATAAGTGCTTCTTTATCTACATTTCCTAGCGTGATTTCTGTACTTCCTTTAAATGCAATCGCTCCTTTTAATATAAATGGCGATGCAACGATTATATGGTCTTTAATTTTTGTAGTTGGAATAAAATCTTCTTTTGTTCCCCATAATGAGGGTTCATTTGTCATTTCAAATACCAAAGTTCCTCCTTTTATGATGTCTTGATGCTTGATATAGGAATACGGATAGATATCTCCATTTAATTTTGCAGATTTTATATATTTATTTTCTTCGGATAGATGCTCAGCTTTCACTGTGAATGTTTTTCCACTTTCTAAATTGATGGTTGCTTTCTCAAATAAAGGGGAACCAATTATATATTCATTAGATCCGGGTGTTACCGGATAAAAACCTAAAGAAGAAAAAATATACCAAGCACTCATTTGGCCACAATCTTCGTTTCCTGAGATTCCGTCTGGTGCATTCGAATACAATTCTGTTAAGATTTGATGCACCTTTTCCTGAGTTTTAAAAGGTTTATTTACGAAGTTATACAAGTATGCCATGTGATGACTTGGCTCATTTCCGTGCGCATACTGCCCAATTAAACCTGTAATATCAACTTGGTGACTGCCTGAAGTTTTGTCTTTAGCAGCAAATAATTTATCTAGATTTTGTTCTAATTCTTGTTTCCCTCCTACTAATTTTATAAACCCAGAAATATCCTGAGGAACATAAAAACTGTATTGCCAAGAATTTGCTTCTGTATAATTAAAATTGACCTCATACGGATCAAAAGGTGCAAACCAAGTATTTCTAAATCTTCCTCTCATAAATTGAGAACTCGGGTCAAAAACATTTTTATAATATTGTGCTCTTTCTGAATAGGTTTTATAATCCTCTTCTTTTCCTAAATCTTTTGCCATTTGTGCAATTGTCCAATCGTCATAAGCATATTCTAAGGTTTTAGAAACAGATTCAGATTCTTTTTCAACCGGAATAAAACCGAAATTTTTGTATGAATCCAGACCTAATTTATCTCTAGTGGCAGAATGTTTCATCGCTTTAAAAGCTTTCGCTACATCATAGTTTCTAATGCCTTTTAAATATGCATCTGCAATCACAGGCACTGCATGGTACCCAATCATACAGCCCGTATAATTCGCAGATAAATCCCAGATTGGTAGTATACCACCCTCCTCGTATTTGGCTAAAAAGGTATTGATAAAGTCATTCGTTTTTTCTTGCTCTATAATTGTATATAAAGGATGTGCTGCTCTATACGTATCCCATAATGAGAATACTGTGTAATAATCAAAATCTGTAGTCTCTTGAATTTTTAAATCCATTCCTCTGTATCTCCCATCAATATCTTGATATAAGTTTGGTGCAATAGAAACGTGATACATCGATGTGTAAAAGTTGGTCTTATTATCTTCGTTAGAATCCTCTAAAACAATTTTTTCTAATTGTTGCTCCCAAAAATCTTGTGCTACTTTTTTTACTTGGTCAAAAGTTTGATTTCCTATTTCAGCTTCTAAATTTTTCTTTGCGCCAGCAATATCTACCGCAGAAATCCCTATTTTAATAGTGACTGCTTCGTTTTTAGGGTTCCTAAAATTCAATGCTATTTTTTGTGCTCCCGCCACTCCTTTTTTTGTGGGCGACTGTAAAACATCTTCAAACGAATGCGATGTTTTAATGGCAAAATACAAACGTTGGTCACTTGCCCATGCTTCGGAGAAACGATACCCCACAAGTTCAGTATCCGAAACTTTTATAATTTTGGCATCTAAAACTTTATCTCGGTGCAATAAATCAAGGATTACAAATTGATTTTCTGCCGTAGGAAATTGATATTTATGAATTCCGCTCCGCTTAGAAACGGTTAATTCAACATCAATATCTGTATCGTCTAAATGGACTTTATAAAAACCGGGTTCCGCAATTTCCTTGTCGTGAGAAAATTTAGATTTATAACCTTCTTTACCATCGGCTCCATTATTAAAAACTTGTTTATTTGTTGGCATTAGTAAAATATCTCCATAATCAGAAACACCGGTTCCACTGAGATGTGTGTGCGAAAACCCATAAATTTCAGTATCTGAGTAATGGTACCCTGAACATCCGTCCCAACCATCTAAACGGGTATCTGGAGACAGTTGCATCATTCCAAAAGGCATTGTAGCTCCTGGATATGTGTGACCGTGACCACCAGTTCCTATAAACGGATTTACATAAGAGATTAGCGATGTATCTTTTTTGCCTACCGGAATATCTGATTTTAAATCACAAGAACTTATTAAAAAAAGTAGGAGAAAAAAAGAATAAATATGAAGTTTCATCAAAATAGATTGTTAAATTCGTCTCAAATATAACAGAAAATGAAATTTCATCATTGTTTATTGATACTTTTTATTACTTTTTTCTTTAGCTGCACAAGTCAGAGAGCAAAGCAAATAGAACCTCATATTATTCCAAAACCTTTATCTGAAATAATGAAACAAGGAATTTTTATTTTAGATAAAAACACAAATATAGTTACTGTAAATCAACTAAGTACAGTATCCGACTACTTTGAATCGTATTTAAAAGAGACATTTCGATTAGAACTTTCTCAAGAAAAAAGTGCAAAAGAAATAGTTTTCAAGATTGATAAAAGCATTACAAATGAGGAAGGATATGAACTTGAAATCAAAAAAAATAAAATTTCAATCACCTCAAGAAATGCGAAAGGTGCTTTTTATGCAGTTCAAAGTTTACTGCAATTATTACCGATAAAAACAACTTCTAAATCCATTGCAATTCAGTGTTTAGAAATAAAAGATGCTCCACGTTTTTCTTACAGAGGAATGCATTTGGATGTTGCCCGTCATTTTTTTTCTGTAGCTTTTATTAAAAAATACATCAACCTCATGGCAATGCTAAAAATGAATACCTTTCATTGGCATTTAACAGAAGATCAGGGTTGGCGAATTGAAATTAAAAAATACCCAAAACTACAAGAAATTGCAGCATTTAGAAACGAGACACTTATTGGACATTATTCAGAGCAACCTCATAAATTTGATGGTAAAAAATATGGCGGCTTTTACACACAAAAAGAAATAAAGGACATTGTAAAATATGCTTCGGAAAGACAGATTACGATCATTCCCGAAATAGAAATGCCAGGACATTCACAAGCTGCAATTGCTGCGTATCCATCGTTAGGATGCACTGGAGAACAGTTTGAAGTGGCCACAAAATGGGGCATTTTTGAAGAAGTTTATTGTCCGAAAGAAAGTACTTTTAAATTTTTAGAAGATGTTATTGATGAAGTAGCAGCATTATTCCCTGGAAAATACATTCATATCGGTGGAGATGAAGCTCCGAAAACCAGATGGAAAGAATGCAAGCATTGTCAAAAACGCATCAAAAACGAAGGGTTAAAAGATGAGCATGAATTGCAAAATTACTTCATTACAAGAATGGAGAAATACATCAATTCAAAAGGAAAACAAATTATTGGTTGGGATGAAATTTTAGAGGGCGGTTTGGCTCCCAATGCAACAGTCATGTCCTGGAGAGGAACCAGTGGCGCAGTTGAAGCTGCAAAACAAAAACACAATGTAATTTTAACGCCAAATTCTCATTGTTATTTTGACCATTATCAATCTGATCATGAAAATGAACCTTTGGCTATTGGTGGATTTTTACCTTTAGAAAAAGTGTACTCCTTCGATCCAATTCCTGAAGCGTTAACCAAAGAAGAAAGCACCTCTGTTCTAGGTGCTCAAGGAAATGTTTGGACCGAGTATCTAAAAACTCCAGAAAAAGTTGAATACATGGCTTTTCCAAGGGCAATTGCATTGGCAGAAGTTGTTTGGTCTTCAAAAGAAAATAAAAATTATCCAGATTTTATAAAACGATTGGAATTCTATCAAAAGAGATTAGACAAATTAGATGTCAATTATGCAAATCATATGTATGAAGTAACGGGTGAATTAAAAAACACCAATGGTCTATTAACTTATGAATTGAGTGCTACATCTAAAACATATCCTATTTACTATTCTATAGATGATATAAAACCTTCAAAATTATATTCAAATCCAATTGCTGTAAATTCATCTATGAATATCAAAGCTGTTATTCGTAATTTAGATACTAAAAATTTGGGAAGTACTTTTGAACAGCAAATAAATTTACATAAAGGTGTTGGAGCAAAAATAACGATTGATAAAGAACCACATACTGCATACAATGCAGGAGGAAAACAGGCTTTAATTAATGGAATCTCTGGAAATAATAAACGCTACGGAGACAGAGAATGGCTCGGTTTTTCTGGAGAGGATATTGAAATTATAATTGAATTTGATAAACCTACAGAAATAAACGCAATCACTACACGTTTTTACAATGGAAACGGCCAATGGATTTATGCGCCAAAAGAATTGAACTTACAACTAAAACTTGAGGATGGAAGCGCAATTTCATCAAGAACTATCATTAAAAGTAGAGACTCTTTATTAGTGAATTTTAATTTAGATATCTCTCCATTTTATCCAAAAGATAAAGTCTTAAAAACAAAAATGTTAAAAATTACAATTCCGAACTATGGAATTATTCCAGAAGGAAAACAAGGTGCTGGACATAAAGCATGGACTTTTATTGATGAAATTATAGTTGAATAAATCAACACAAACCCTAAAGGTTTTGAATCAAGTAAGGTTTTCTAAAAAAAAATGAACTACCTAAACAGGTTCATAATACGTAAATTAAAGATACATGAAACTAGAAATCTGTGCAAACTCGTATCAATCCGCCATCAATGCGCAAAAAGCTGGGGCAGACAGCGTTGAACTCTGCTCTGAATTGTCTGTTGGAGGAATCACCCCTTCTTACGGGCTATTAAAAAAAGTTTCTCAAAAAATTACAATTCCTGTAAATGTTTTAATAAGACCTAGAAGTGGTAATTTTCATTATTCTGAAGAAGAGTTTTCGTTGATGAAAGAAAACATTAAACTTTGTAAAGAGCTCAATTTTAACGGAATCGTATCTGGAGTTTTACACCCTGACAATACTATCGATATTGAAAGAACAAAAAAACTAATTGCAGTTTCTAAACCACTATCTTTCACCTTTCATAGAGCTTTTGATTGTGTTGAAAATTCGAAGGAAGCCCTAAAAAAATTAATAGATTTGGGCGTTAATCTCGTTTTAACCTCTGGTAAACAAGATAAGGCTGAAGAAGGAATTGAATTA
>JBNMOF010000028.1:0-18567 GCA_051277175.1 Polaribacter sp. | reverse complement strand
AAAACGGAAAGAAAGTTCCGTTGAAATTCAATTTTGGAGCACCAAGTTGTGTGCCTGCAACCTCTTTTGAAAGCGCCGGTGCAATTATAGATGCTGCTGATATTCAATTGATGATGGAAAATTCTGATATTAAATACCTTGCAGAAATGATGAATTATCCGGGTGTTTTATTTGATGATGCTGAAGTTCTTGCGAAGATTCAGCATGCAAAAAATAACAATAAACCTATTGATGGTCATGCTCCGGGTTTAAGGGGAGAAGATGCCACTAAATATATTGCTGCTGGAATTTCTACAGATCATGAGTGTTTTACGTATGAAGAAGCTTTAGAGAAGCTGCAAAAAGGAATGAAGGTACTTATTAGAGAAGGAAGTGCCGCAAAAAACTTCGAGGCCTTAATTGACTTATTACCAGAACATTTCGAAAATATGATGTTTTGTTCAGATGATAAGCATCCAGATGATTTGTTAATAGGGCACATAAATCAGTTATGTGAAAGAGCCGTGGCAAAAGGAATGGATGTTTTTAAAGTGTTGCAAGCAGCTTGCGTGAATCCCGTAAAACATTATAATTTAGAGGTTGGTTTACTTAAAAAAGGGGATGCTGCAGATTTTATTTTGGTTGATAATTTAAAACACTTTAATGTTTTAGAAACCTACATTAATGGAGAATTGGTGGCTAAAAATGGCGAAAGTTTTGTGAAATCGGTTCCTTTTGAAGTATTGAATAATTTTAATACGGATAAAAAGAAAATAGCAGATTTTAGATTTGAATCTTCAGCAAATAAAATTAGAGTCATTGAGGCTTTAGATGGCGAATTGGTCACCAATCAAATGGAAGCTGCTTCATTAATTGTTGATGGGAATTTAGTTTCAAATAGGGCAACTGATGTTCTAAAAATGACGGTTGTAAATCGGTATAAAAATGAAGCACCCGCAATTGCGTTTATTAAAAATTTTGGAATTAAAGAAGGCGCCATTGCAAGCTCTGTTGGGCATGATTCTCATAATATTATAGCAATTGGGGTTTCTGATGAAGACATTTGTAAAGCTGTAAATTTAGTGATTGAAAATAGCGGAGGAATTTGTGCTGTAAATGCATCCGAAGAAAAAATTGTTTCATTACCTGTTGCAGGAATTATGTCCGATTTATCAGCCGAAGAAATAGGGAAATCATATGCGGAATTAGACAGGATGGCAAAGCAAATGGGAAGCAAACTTAGCGCGCCATACATGAGTTTATCATTCATGGCTTTGTTGGTTATTCCTTCTTTAAAGTTAAGTGATAAAGGCTTATTTGACGGAACTTCTTTTCAATTTACTTCTTTGGAAATAGCGTAGTGTCTTTTGTTATTCCCAAGGAAGCGAGCATCTATAATTCAGAACAAAAGAATAGTATCTGCGTATTTTGAGAGTTTTCATCCAGAGAAATGAACTTGCCAAAGCGATCTTTTATGTACAAGCATCCCAAATAACATCCTTTGGTGTTTGAGCCGTAATTACTATTTCTTCTTTAGAAACTGGGTGTATAAACTTTATTTTCCGAGCATGTAAACTAATACTTCCATCTTTGTTAGAACGGGGGAAACCGTACTTTAAATCGCCTTTTATAGCACTGCCAATATGAGATAACTGTGTTCTAATTTGATGGTGCCTGCCTGTTTCTAAATCAATTTCAATTAAAAAATAATTTTCTAATTTTTTAATAACTGTATAGTGTAGAATTGCATTTTTACTTCCTTCAATTTCTTTTTTGTAGACAAAAGATTTGTTCTTTTTAGTGTCTTTTTTTAAAAAGTTAATTAAAGTATCTGAAGTTTTCTTTGGAGGGTTTTTTACGAGTGCCCAATAGGTTTTGTTAATTGTCTTTTCGCGTAACATTTTATTTAAACGCTCTAAAGCTTTAGAGGTTCTTGCAAAAATTACGATTCCAGAAGTAGGTCTGTCTAATCGATGCACGGTGCCAATAAAAACCAAACCCGGTTTATTATATTTGTCTTTTATGTACTCTTTCACAACATCACTTAACGGTTTATCACCGGTTTTATCACCTTGGGTAATATCACCAGCTCTTTTATTGACAATAATGATATGATTGTCTTCAAATAAAACCTGTAAATTCTCTTTTGTGGAGTTCATAGAACATTTTAATAGTACCTTAAGTTGTAGAAAGATTATTTAAAATCTTTGGCAACATCTTCATTTACACCGTCAATAAAGCTTAAAAATTCTTCTCTACCTAAGCTAGTAGCAGATGAGGTTAAGAACGATGTTGGTAAAGTTTCCCAGTGCAGTAGTAACTTTTTTTTGTAAGAAGTTATTTGTTTGTTTAATTTAGAACTTCCTAATTTGTCTGCTTTTGTGAAAACAATGCAAAATGGGATTTGATTTTCACCTAAAAATTTCATGAAATCTAAATCTATTTTTTGAGGATCATGTCTAGAGTCGATTAAAACAAAAGTACACACGAGCTGTTCTCTCTCTTTAAAGTAATTTTCTATAAAATATTGAAAAATGACTCTTTTCTTTTTAGAAACGGATGCATATCCGTATCCTGGTAAATCCACTAAAAACCAATCCTCATTTATTTTAAAATGATTGATAAGTTGAGTTTTTCCTGGTTTTCCAGAGACTTTAGCTAAATCTTTGCGCTCCATTAACATATTAATCAATGAAGATTTACCAACATTAGAACGGCCAATAAAAGCAAATTCTGGCATTCTTTCTGGTGGCGCTTTGGTAACATTACTGTTACTCATTATAAATTCTGCAGACTTAATTTTCATTAGATTATATATTTCTGTCGGTAAGCCATTTATGAAGAATTGTGTTAAATTCTTCTGGTCTTTCCATCATTGCAGCATGGCCACATTTATCGATCCAAAATAAATCTGAATCAGGTAAGATTTTATGAAAATCGATTGCTACTTCTGGCGGAGTTACCACATCTTGTCTTCCCCAAATTAAACAAGTAGGTTGTTTCATATCTGGTAAATCATTTGCCATATTGTGTCTAATAGCACTTTTGGCAATAGATAAAGTTTTTAAGGCTTTCATTCTATCGTTTACAGTGTCAAAAACCTGGTCAACTAATTCTTTAGTAGCTACTTTCGGGTCGTAAAAAACTTCTCTTGTTTTTTGTTCCATGTATTCATAATTCCCTCTTTTTGGGAAACTATCACCCATTGCTTTTTCATATAAACCAGAGCTTCCTGTAAGTACAAGTGTGCTTACTTTTTCGGGATAATGTTTGGTAAAATACAATGCTATGTGACCGCCTAAAGAATTGCCTAAAAGAATTGCATTGTCAATTTTTTTATACTCTAAAAACTCTTTTAAAAAATCAGCTAAGTTTTTAACATTTGTTTTTATTAGCGGAAGAGAATATAAGGGTAATTCAGGAATTAAAATTTTATAACCATTGATTGAGAAGTGATCAAATGTAGCTCCAAAGTTACTCAAGGCTCCCATTAATCCATGTAAAACAACTATAGCCGGTCCTTCTCCTGCTTCTGCATATGTAAATTTCCCTTCGGTTTTTAACTTGTCAGTCATCATTCAATTCGTTTTACTTAGGCGCAAATGTAATTCTTTTTTATAACATAAATATCGTTTTCATAAATCACTCCAAATCAATTTTAACACGTATTTGAGAGTTGATGCCGCCTAAAAAGGAATTACTTATTAACAATGTGGTGAATTGTGGTAAAAAGTGGTAAAATTTATATATTTTTGGTATCTATTAAACTCTTTTTATTTGTGATAAATCTAATTGGTACATATGAATGTAAGGCAGATGCTAAAGGTAGAGTGATGTTCTCATCAGCTCTTAAGAAGCAATTGCAACCAGTTTTAAATGAGGGTTTTGTAATAAAAAGAGCTGTTTTTCAGCCTTGTTTAGAAATGTATTCTATGGAAGAGTGGAATTTAATGATGAATAAGATTAATAAATTAAACAAGTTTATTAAGAAGAATAATGACTTTATTAGAAGGTTTACGGCAGGTGTGAAAATTGTTGAGTTTGATGCTGCTGGTAGGGTTTTAATTCCTAAAGATTTGTGTGATTTTGCTGGAATTGAAAAACAGGTTGTCTTGTCTTCAGCGGTTAATATTATAGAAATCTGGGACAAGGACAAGTATGAAAAAGCAATTGATGACGCCGCTTTAGATTTTGCAGATTTAGCAGAGGAAGTAATGGGAAATACAGAATTCGATGAAATATCATAGTCCAGTTTTATTAAAGGAAAGCGTAGATGCTTTAGCCATTAAAGAAAATGGTGTGTACGTAGACGTTACGTTTGGAGGAGGAGGTCATTCAAAAGAAATTTTGAGTAGACTTGGTGAGAACGGAAGGTTGTTTGGTTTTGATCAAGATCCAGACGCGCTAGAGAATGTAATGGATGATGTGCGTTTTACCTTAATTCCAGAGAATTTTAGATATATATCAAGGTTTCTAAGGTTTCATGGAGTAAAAAAAGTAGATGGAGTGTTGGCCGATTTAGGTGTTTCTTCTCATCAATTTGACGAGGCAGAAAGAGGGTTTTCTACTCGTTTTGATGGCGATTTGGATATGAGAATGAATCAGAAATCTAAAATTTCTGCAAAGGAAGTTGTCAGCAATTATTCTGAAGAAAAATTAGCAGAAATTTTGTTTTTGTACGGAGAATTAAGAAACTCTAGAAACATTGCAAAAACAATAGTAGAGAAAAGACAAGAAGAAAAAATAGAAACAAGCTTTCAATTAAAGGAAGCTCTACAAAAATACTTACCAAATGCAGTAGAGCACAAGATATTGGCGCAGATATTTCAAGCGATTAGAATTGAGGTAAATGAAGAGCTTGATGTTTTAAAAGAATTTTTAGAACAAATGCCAAATTTACTAAAAGAGGACGGAAGATTGAGTGTTATTTCATACCACTCTTTAGAAGATAGATTGGTGAAAAGGTTTATTAGAACAGGATTGTTTGTTGGGGAGCCAGAAAAAGATTTTTTTGGAAATATAGAAGTTCCTATGCAGAAAGTTGGAAAGTTAATAATTCCAAATGCAGAGGAGGTTAAGGTAAACAATAGAGCTAGAAGCGCTAAGTTAAGAATTGCAACATTAAAAAGTGCAAGGCCTAAATCCTAACATTTAAATCAAAAAAATATGTCTAAACTTAAAAAAGGGGTATATGGTTTTCTAAGAGGAAGTTTCCTCACGGATGAATCTGCTTTTAAGAATTGGCGCATTATTATTTTCGTAGTTGGATTGCTTTTAATAATGATTTCTAGTTCCCATAAATCTGATAAAAAAGTTATAAAAATTTCTGAACTTAACAAGTTAAAACGAGAATTACGAGCAGAATATGTTGATACGGGTACTATTTTGATGAGAATGAAAATGGAGTCTAGTATTAGAGAAACAGCAAAAATTAGAGGTTTAAAGCCTTCGGAAACCCCTCCAAAAAAAATAAAAGTAACGTATAAAAATAAATAAAATTGGCAACTCACAGAAAAAGCATTCTTACTAAATTCTACTTGGTAGCTGCTTTTATGACGCTGTTTTTGTTGGCTATTATTTTTAGAGTAATCAACCTTCAATATGTCCAAGGAGAGGCATACAGGAAATTAGCAACAGAACTTACGGTACGACAAGATACTATTTACGCAAATAAAGGAAATGTGTATGCGGCAGATGGTAACCTCTTAGCAACTTCGATGTCTAAATTTAATATTTTTATGGATTTGGTTACTGTGAATAGTGCTGTTTTCGAGGAAAATATTGTTGGATTGTCTTCTGAGTTGTCTAAAATGTTAGGACATTCTTCTAGTTACTATCAGAAGCGCTTGCGCACTGCTAAAAATAAAAAAAGAAGGTATTTTCTAATAGCGAGAAATATTGGGTACACAGATTACTTGAAAATTAAAAAATTTCCAATTTTTAATTTGGGAGTGTATAAAGGTGGTTTTATAGCAAAACACAGAACAGAGCGTGCGCATCCTATTGGTAAAATAGCA
Organism: Polaribacter sp.; assembly: GCA_051277175.1. GTDB lineage: Bacteria > Bacteroidota > Bacteroidia > Flavobacteriales > Flavobacteriaceae > Polaribacter. The sequence goes on along the minus strand of JBNMOF010000028.1, from coordinate 12,571 downwards.
GAGCGGACCATTGGTTATGATGATTTTAGAGGAGAAGCAGGAATTGAAGGTGCTTACGCAGACTATATGCAAGGTGAAAACGGATTGAGATGGGAGCAAAAAATAGCAAAAGATCAATGGAAACCAATTACCGATTTTAATGAGAAAGAGCCAATTGATGGCCATGATATCATTACCACAATAGATGTGAATATTCAAGATATTACACACCATGCTTTGTTAAGAAAGTTAGAATATTTTGAAGCAGATCACGGTTGTGCCGTGGTTATGGAGACTGCAACAGGAGAAATTAAAGCAATTGCTAATTTAGGGAGAACTAAAAAAGGAAAATATTACGAAAAAAGAAATTATGCGGTTTGGGAGAGTCATGAGCCGGGTTCAACATTTAAGTTGGCAAGTTTAATGGCTGCTTTAGATGATAAAATGATAGATACATCTACAGTTGTAGATACCGAAAAGGGTAGAATTTATATCCACGGTTCTAAGGTAGAGGATTCTCATAGAGGTGGTTATGGTAAAATTTCTGCAGCCAGAGTTTTAGAGGTTTCTTCCAATGTTGGTATTGTGAAGTTAGTAAAAAAGTATTACGATCATCAACCTGAAAGATTTATTAAGAAATTAGAAACTTACGGTTTTACAAAGCCAATTGGTTTTCAAATTAAAGGAGAAGGACTACCGGTGGTGCCCAAACCTTCTGATAAAAGATGGAATAAAATTTCTTTAGAATGGATGTCCTGGGGGTATGGAGTTTCTGTTACACCAATGCAAACCTTAATGTTTTATAACGCGGTTGCGAATAATGGAGTAATGGTGAAACCTTATTTTGTAAAGGAATTAAGGAGGCAAGATAAAACGGAAAAAGTTTTTGAAACTGAAGTTGTGAATCCAAAAATAGCATCTGATACAACTTTAAATAAAATTAGAAGCGTGTTAGAAAATGTAGTGATTAAAGGAACTGCAAATAATATTTATTCACCAAACTTTTCTATGGCAGGAAAAACTGGAACTACTAAAAAATATTTACCAAAACATACCAATGAAAATGGTGAAACGGTTTCAGCTGGCTATTCTAACAAACACTATGTGGCTTCATTTGCAGGTTTTTTTCCTGCGGACAAACCCAAATATTCTTGTATTGTAGTAATTCATGATCCAAAAAAAGAAAAAGGTTATTACGGGGCAACAGTTGCCGCGCCCGTTTTTAAAGAAATTGCTCAGAAAATATACACAACAACTCCAGTAGAAAATCAGTCTATAGAAGACAGGATTCAGTTTGATGAGGTTGAAAAACAGTACGCAATCTACGATGATAAATTGAGAGAAAGTTACACAAAAGTGCCTAATGTTCAAGGAATGTCTGGCATGGATGCGCTGTCTTTATTAGAGAATATTGGTTTAAAAGTAAAAGTTTCGGGAGTTGGTAAAGTGGAATATCAATCCTTAAAAAAAGGAGCAAAATTAATAAAAGGAAAAACAATCACCTTAAAATTATCATAGTCTGAAAAATTTAAAAGACATATTGTATAAAGTCGCTATCAATAAAGTATTTGGTACTACTGCTCTTGTGGTAGAAAATCTTGTTTTCGACTCTAGAAAGGTTGAGAATAATGATGTTTTTGTTGCTCAAAAAGGAGTTTCTGTAGATGGTCATTTATATATTGATACAGCGATAAAGTTAGGGGCAATTGCTGTTGTTTGCGAAATTTTTCCTCAAGCACAAAAACAAGGAGTTACCTATATTCAAGTAGCAGATGCAAATGTTGCTTTGGCAATCATGGCCTCAAACTTTTATGACAACCCTTCAGCAAATATCCCTTTAGTTGGTGTAACTGGCACCAATGGTAAAACTACAATAGCATCTCTATTATATCAATTATTTAAAAAAGCAGGGTATAAAGTTGGATTGTTGTCAACTGTTAAGGTTTTGGTTGATGAAACTGAGTTTAAAGCAACGCATACAACGCCAGATTCTGTGACCATAAATGGGTATTTAGATACGATGATTGATGCCGGTGTAGATTTCTGTTTTATGGAAGTTAGTTCTCATGGAATTCATCAAAAAAGAACAGAGGGTTTAACGTTTGCTGGTGGAATTTTCACCAATCTTTCACACGATCATTTAGATTATCACGAAACGTTTGCGGAGTATAGAGATGTGAAAAAAAACTTTTTTGATTCGCTGCCAAAATCGGCATTTGCATTGACAAATATCGATGATAAAAATGGCCACTTTATGTTGCAAAACACAAAAGCAAAAAAGAAAACATACGCATTAAAAACGTTGGCAGATTTTAAAGTAAAGATTTTAGAAAAGCAACTCTCAGGAACTTTAATTTCTGTCGATGGAACTGAAGTATGGACGAAGTTAATAGGAGTTTTTAACAGCTACAATTTAACTGCAATTATTGCAACGGCTGAATTATTAGGTTTAGAAAAACTAGAAGTTCTAACAATAGTTAGTGAGTTAGAAAGTGTAAGCGGACGCTTTGAATATGTGATTTCAGAAAATGGAATCACGGCAATTATAGATTATGCCCATACACCAGATGCATTAAAAAATGTATTAGAAACTATTAATGACATTCGAACTGGCAACGAAAAAGTAATCACAGTTGTTGGATGTGGTGGCGATAGGGACAAGACAAAAAGACCAAAAATGGCCCACATTGCTTCTCAATTAAGCAATCAAGCAATTTTTACTTCAGACAACCCAAGAACAGAAAACCCACAAACTATTTTAGAAGATATGGAAGTTGGGGTTTCGGCAGAAAACTATATGAAAAGCCTCACAGTTTTAGATAGAAGACAAGCAATTAAGACTGCTTGCAAGTTTGCAGAAGTAGGTGATATTATACTTATTGCAGGAAAAGGACATGAAAATTATCAAGAAACAAACGGAGTTCGTACTCACTTTGACGATTTAGAGGAGGTTAAAAACTGTTTCAATCAACTAAAAAATTAGTAAGAATGCTGTATTATTTGTTCGAATATTTAGAGAGTCAATTTAGTTTTCCCGGGGCTAGTGTGTTTCAGTTTATCACATTTAGAGCTGCGGCAGCATTTATTTTATCGTTGTTAATTTCTGCGATTTTTGGCAAAAGAATTATTCGTTTTTTACAAAAACAACAAGTTGGTGAGTCTATTAGAGATTTAGGCTTAGAAGGTCAAGTTCAAAAAGCAGGGACACCTACAATGGGCGGAATTATCATTATTCTAGCTACTTTAATTCCAGTAGTTTTATTAGCCAAATTAGATAATATCTACGTAATTATTTTAATAATTACTACAATTTGGATGGGTCTAATAGGTTTTTTAGACGATTACATTAAAGTATTTAAAAAAAATAAAGCAGGTTTAAAAGGAAAGTTTAAAGTGCTTGGGCAAGTTGGTCTAGGAATTATTGTAGGATCCATGCTCTATTTTAATGATGATGTAACCATAAAAGAGCAGCTGCCAATAGCGCAACAAATTGAGCAACAAAACGGAACTACTAAAGTTTTTGGGAAAGCTCATAAATCGACTAAAACAACAGTTCCTTTTTTGAAAGACAACGAATTAGATTATACAGAGCTGTTAAGCTTTTTAGGGGAAGGTTATGAAAAATATGGCTGGGTGGTTTTCATCTTTATCGCAGTATTTATAGTAACTGGGATTTCTAACGGTGCAAATTTAACAGACGGTATAGATGGCTTGGCAGCGGGTTCATCAGCAATTATTGTAATTACATTGGCCCTTTTTGCGTGGGTCTCGGGAAACATTGTTTTTGCAGATTATTTAGATGTGATGTACATTCCTAATTCTGGAGAAATGACTGTTTTTATTCTTGCTTTTGCAGGTGCTTTAATTGGCTTTCTCTGGCACAATACATATCCTGCGGAAGTATTTATGGGAGATACAGGGAGTTTAACAATTGGGGGTATTATAGCAGTTATTGCAATTTCAATTCGAAAAGAATTATTGTTGCCAATTTTAGCAGGAGTTTTTGTGATAGAAAATATGTCTGTAATTATGCAGGTCTTTTGGTTTAAATACACGAAAAATAAGTTTGGGGTAGGTAGAAGAATTTTTAAAATGGCTCCTTTACATCACCATTATCAAAAATTAAGTTTTCATGAAAGTAAAATTGTAGTCCGTTTTTGGATTATAGGAATTCTATTAGCAGTATTCACAATTGTTACTTTAAAATTAAGATAAAGTGAAAAGACTAGTAATACTTGGCGGAGGCGAAAGTGGAATTGGTACAGCCATTTTAGGAAAACAAAAAGGGTATGAAGTTTTTGTTTCTGATAGTGGAGAGATATTACAAAAATATAAAAAAGTTCTTTTAAATAACGACATCCTTTTTGAGGAAAAAAATCATACAGAAAGCAAAATTTTAAATGCGGATGTTGTGATGAAAAGTCCAGGAATTCCCGAAACTGTTCCTTTGGTTTTAAAATTGAAAGAAAAGGGGATACAGGTAATTTCTGAAATTGAATTTGCGGCAAAATATACAACTGCAACTATTGTAGGAATTACAGGTTCAAATGGAAAAACCACGACCACATTAATACTGCATCATATTTTAAAAGAGGCAGGATTATATGTAGGAGTTGCAGGCAATATTGGTGACAGTTTTGCAGCACAAGTTGCACATGAATCTTACGATAATTATGTGCTAGAATTAAGTAGTTTTCAGTTAGACGGAATTAAGGATTTTAACAGTCATATTGCAATTTTAACCAATATAACACCAGATCATTTAGATCGATATGAATATGATTTTGAGAAATATATTGCCTCTAAATTTAGAATAACAAAAAATCAAACAGAAACCGATTATTTAATATACGATGCAGATGATCAAGCAATCAATAATTGGTTAGAAAATAATACAGTAAAAGCAAAATTAGTTCCGTTTTCGTTGGAAAAAGAATTAGAATACGGAGCATTTTTAAAGGATAAAATAATAACAATCAACATTAATAAAGATATATTCAAGATGCCAATCTCAACATTAACAGTAAAAGGAAAGCACAACGTAAAAAATGCAATGGCAGCAACAATGGCTGCGCAATTATTAAAAGTTAGAAAAGAATTTATCAAAGAGAGTTTATCTAGTTTCGAAGGTGCAGAGCATCGTTTGGAAAATGTTGCAAAAATAGACGGCGTAGAATATATTAATGATTCTAAGGCTACCAATATAAATGCAACCTTCTATGCATTAGAATGCATGGATAAACAAACTGTTTGGATCGTGGGTGGTGTTGATAAAGGAAATGATTACAATGACTTGTTGTCTTTAGTTAGAGAAAAGGTGAAGGCAATTGTTTGTTTGGGTCTCGACAATGATAAGATAAAAAATATGTTTAGTAATGTTGTCGATATCATTGTGGAAACCGCAGGAGCAGAGGAGGCTGTCAAAGTAGCACATAAACTCTCAGAAAAAGGAGATGCAGTTCTGTTATCACCGGCATGTGCTAGTTTTGATTTATTCGAGAACTATGAAGACAGAGGACGTCAATTTAAAGCGGCCGTTCGCAGTTTATAGGACCATCTCAAGCTTTCCAAATGTTGGGAGTTATCAGGTTTAAGTGAGGAGTTTAAAAATATTTGAGACAAGTACCAATTAAAATTAAAAATAAATACAACAGTACTTCTCTCCTTTAGAGAGATTAAGTCAGGCGAATGAAAACTATTTTTCAACATATAAAAGGAGATAAAACCATTTGGGCAATAGTTGCTGCTTTGGCAATATTTTCATTTATGCCCGTGTATAGTGCAAGTACAAACTTAGTATATGTTGTAGGTTCGGGATCAACATTTGGATATTTAGTAAAACATATGGCTTTGCTAATCATGGGGTTTGCAATTATTTATGGCGTTCATAAAATTCCGTACCGCTATTTTTCTGGAGGTTCTGTTTTAATGCTACCGATTGTAATTGTATTGTTGATTTTTACACTAGCACAAGGAACTACTATTGGTGGCGCAAACGCAAGTAGATGGATTCGTATTCCGTTTGTTGGGATAGGTTTTCAAACATCTACTTTAGCAGGTTTGGTATTAATGGTCTATGTGGCTAGATATTTATCTAGAAACAAAGAAAAAGAAATTAAGTTCAAAGAAAGTTTGTTTCAGTTATGGTTGCCTGTTAGTTTGGTTTTAATCTTAATTTTACCAGCAAATTTTTCTACAACAGCTATTATTTTTGTAATGATTTTAGGGCTTGTTTTTATTGGTGGTTATCCTATAAAATATATCAGTTTTATACTAGGAGCAGGAATTTTAGCACTTGCTTTTTTTGTGTTAATAACAAAAGCTTTTCCTGATGCTATGCCGAATAGAGTGCAAACTTGGGAAAAAAGAATAGAAAGTTTTTCTAGTGATGAGGGTAAAGAAGCGTACCAAGTAGAAAAAGCAAAAATAGCCATTGCAACTGGTGGTCCTCTTGGAGTAGGTCCAGGTAAAAGTGTTCAGAAGAATTTTTTACCACAATCGTCATCAGATTTTATTTATGCAATTATTGTTGAAGAATATGGCCTTTTAGGAGCTGTCTCCATAGTATTTGTATATTTTTTATTACTCTTTAGAGTTTTTGTTGTTCTTAGAAAAACAACCACAATTTTTGGCACATTGTTAGTGATTGGAGTCGGCCTACCCATTGTTTTTCAAGCCATCATAAATATGGCAGTCGCCACAAATTTATTTCCTGTGACTGGGCAAACGTTACCGCTAATTAGTAGTGGAGGTACTTCTATTTGGATGACTTGTTTTGCGCTGGGCATGATTTTAAGTGTAAGCGCGTCTAAGCAAGAAACAGAAGAAGATATATTAGATGATAATCCTTTAGATATTTTGCATGAAACAATCGATTAACATATTAATTTCTGGAGGTGGAACAGGTGGTCATATCTATCCTGCAATTGCGATAGCAAATGAGATAAATGTGCGGTATCCCAATGCCAACTTTCTATTTGTTGGTGCAAGGGATAAAATGGAGATGGAAAAAGTACCACAAGCAGGATATCAAATTAAAGGATTGTGGATTTCTGGTATTCAAAGAAAATTAACGGTAGATAACATATCATTTCCGTTTAAGTTGCTGCATAGTTTGTGGAGTGCTTTTGTAATTATTAAGAAGTTTAAACCAGATATTGCAATTGGTACAGGAGGTTTTGCAAGCGGACCTACATTAATAATGGCAGGCAGAAAAGGAGTTCCTACATTAATACAAGAACAGAATTCATATCCAGGAATTACTAATAAATTATTAAGTAAAAAGGCAAAAAAGATTTGTGTTGCATATGACCACTTAGAGCGATTTTTCCCTTTGGAGAAACTTGTAAAAACAGGAAATCCTGTGCGTCAAGATATGTTGTCTATTCATTCTAAAAGAGAAGAAGGAAAGGTCTTTTTTAAATTAGATAAAACGAAGAAAACCGTGTTGGTTTTAGGTGGTAGCTTAGGGGCACGAAAAATAAATCAATTGGTAGAAAGTAATTTAGATTTCTTTAATAATGAAGGTGTTCAGGTTATTTGGCAGTGTGGAAAATTTTATTTCGAAGCGTATAAAAAGTACAACGATTTAGAGCACGTACAAGTGCATCAATTTATAAATAGTATGGATTTTAGTTACGCGGCAGCAGATATAATTATCTCTAGAGCGGGCGCAAGTTCAGTGTCAGAATTATGTATTGTTGGTAAGCCAGTTATTTTTATTCCCTCGCCAAATGTGGCAGAAGATCATCAAACAAAGAACGCAAAATCTGTTGTTGATAAACATGCTGCGTTACTAATTAAAGAAAGTGAACTAGCTACATTTCCAGTGGTATTTGAATCGTTGATAAAAGATGTGGGAAAACAGCAAAGTTTATCAGAAAATATAAAAACTTTAGCATTGCCGAGCGCAACAAAAGATATTGTTGACGAAATTGAAAAATTAATAAATAAGTGAATTTAAAGAGCATACATAGCGTTTATTTTGTCGGAATTGGAGGCATAGGAATGAGTGCGATTGCGCGTTATTTTGCTGTGAACGGAAAAAAAGTGGCAGGCTATGACAAAGGGGCTTCTCAAATCACAAAAGATTTAGAAGATTTAGGGGTAGCAATTCATTTTGAGGATGCTGTAAAAAATATTCCAATTTCATTTCTAAACAAAGAAAAAACATTGGTAGTTTACACACCGGCAATCCCAAAAAATCACAACGAGTTCAACTATTTTTTAGATAATAAATTTACTGTTTTAAAAAGAGCAGAAATTTTAGGTAAAATTACAGAAACTACACGCTGTTTGGCAGTTGCAGGAACGCACGGGAAAACAACTACATCTTCGATTTTAGGGCATATTATGACAGAAGTAAAAGCAACTTCTTTTTTAGGTGGAATAGCAGAAAATTACAATTCAAACTTAATTTTAGGAGCTGCTGAAATCTGTGTTGTAGAAGCGGACGAATTTGATAGATCCTTTCTGCAATTAAGCCCTAATATTGCATGTATAACTTCTATGGATGCAGATCATTTAGATATTTATGAAAATTCAGAAGCACTAACAGAAACTTTTATTGAGTTTTCAAATAAGGTTTCAGATACTTTAATAGTGGCAAAAGGACTGCCGCTAAAAGGTTTAACATACGCAATTAATGAAGACGCTGACTATAGTGCTTTTAACTTAAGAATACAAAGGGGTATCTATATTTTTGATGTAAAAACACCTTCCGAAGAAATAAAAAATATTGAGTTTCAGTTGCCAGGACAACACAATGTAATGAATGCATTAGCTGCACTCGCAATGGCAGATGTATATGGTATTCCGTTAGAAAAAATTAAACACTATCTCTCAACTTTTAAGGGGGTAAAACGTAGATTTTCTTATAAAATAAAATCAGAGAGTTTCGTATTGATTGATGATTATGCGCACCATCCAACAGAAATAAATGCTGTTGAGAATTCGGTGCGGGAAATGTATCCAAATGAACAAATTTTGGTAGTTTTTCAGCCTCATTTATTTTCAAGAACAAGAGATTTTGTTGATGATTTTGCTACTGCTTTAACAAAGTTTGATGAGGTTTTGCTGTTAGATATTTATCCAGCTAGAGAAATTCCTATTGCTGGAGTAGATTCTAATTGGTTGTTGAGTAAAATAGAAAATACGCATAAAAAATTGACGCAAAATAAGAATTTAGTAAAAGATATTAAAAATTCATCGGCAAAAGTAGTGGTTATGTTAGGTGCAGGAGATATTGGAGTGCTCATAAATAGGGTGACAAAAGAACTTTTAATAACCTTGACAAATGAAATTTAAAAGAGTCTTAAAATACCTGTTGTTTGCCGTTTTAATTGGGTTTTTGGCCTTTTTATATAGTTTTACTTCTGTTAGAAATAGCCAAAAGAAAGTTGCAAAAATTGAAGTAAAATTTCAAGCTGGAAACAATAATTTCTTGACTCATTTTATGGTTAATAAATTGTTAATACAAAATGATACAATAGTGACAAACCAAGCAAAATCTGTAATAGATTTATACCACTTAGAAAATAATGTATTGAAGAATCCTTATGTAGAAAAAGCAGCTGTTTTTTTAACCATAGGAGGTGTGTTAAAAACAAACATAAAGCAGCGCACACCGATTGCAAGAATTTTTTCTAATAAAAACACCTATTATATTGACAAGCAGGGTGTAAAAGTACCGTTGTCAAGCAATTATTCGGCAAGAGTATTGTTGGTTCAAGGTGTTGAAAATAGTGTGGATATTAAGATGATTTTACCTTTGATCTCTTATATTTTAGAGGATGATTTTCTCCACAAAGAAATCGTGGGAATTGTAAAATCTGACGCTGATGAGTTTGAGTTTTCTGTAAGAAGTGGAGATTATAAAATTGATTTCGGAAAATTAAATGATCTAGAAGTGAAATTTAATAAGTTAAAAGCGTTTTATAATACTACATATAAAAATAAAACGATTCAAGAATATAAAACGATTACAGTAAAATATCACAACCAAGTTGTGGGGGCAAAATAAATCAAAATGGAAAACAATAAAATAGCTGTTGGTTTAGATATTGGTACAACCAAAATTGTAGCCATGATTGGTCGTAAAAACGAATATGGCAAAATAGAAGTTGTAGGTATTGGTAAAGCGAAAAGTTTAGGCGTAAAGCGAGGAGTTGTAAGTAATATTACACAAACGATACAATCTATTCAACAAGCTGTTGAGGAAGCAGAAAGTGTTGCGGGTCTCAAGATTGATGAAGTTGTTGTAGGTATTGCTGGCCAGCATATTAGAAGTTTACATCATTCAGATTATATCACAAGAAATAACGCAGATGAAGTTATTGATGAAGCTGATATAGAAAATTTAGTAAACCAAGTTCATAAATTGGTGATGTTGCCAGGAGAAGAAATTATTCATGTGCTACCACAAGAATTTAAAGTAGATTCTCAAGCAGACATTAAAGAACCAATTGGCATGTATGGTGGTCGCTTAGAAGCAAATTTCCATGTAGTTGTTGGGCAAGTTTCATCGATTAGAAATATTGGACGTTGTGTAAAGAGTGCAGGTTTAGATTTAAGTGATATTACGTTAGAACCATTAGCCTCTGCCTCTGCAGTGCTAAGTTTAGAAGAAAAAGAAGCGGGTGTTGCTTTGATAGATATTGGAGGAGGTACCACAGATTTAGCCATTTTTAAAGACGGAATTATAAGACATACTGCCGTAATACCTTTTGGTGGAAACGTAATTACAGATGATATAAAAGAAGGTTGTTCTATTATAGAAAAGCAAGCAGAATTATTAAAGATTAAGTTCGGTTCTGCATGGCCTGGAGAAAATAAAGAAACAGAAATTGTTTCTATTCCTGGTTTAAGAGGAAGAGAGCCAAAAGAAATTACCTTAAAGAATTTATCAAAGATTATACATGCGAGAGTGCAAGAAATTATTGAGCATGTATATTTAGAAGTAAAAAATTACGGACACGAAACTGCAAAAGGAAAATTAATTGGAGGAATTGTGTTAACAGGTGGTGGGTCTCAATTGAAACATTTACGTCAGTTAGTAGAATATATTACGGGTATGGATGCAAGAATTGGATATCCTAATGAGCATTTAGCCGGGGATTCAGAAGACGCTTTATCAAGTCCGTCATATGCTACAGCAGTTGGTTTATTAATGGAAGGTTTAAATAAAGATGCTAAAGAAGATGAAATTATTGAAGAAGTTGTTCAAGAAAATCTAGAAGCTTCGGAAGGTGAAGTTGAAGAAAACGTTCCGGTTCAAGAAGAAAAATTGAAGAAGAAATCAAAAAAATCGTTTTTTGAAAAGTTTACAGAAAGTCTAAAAGATTTTTTAGACAACGCAGAATAGGTCTTTGTAATTAGAGGAAACAAGAAGAAATTAAAAAATAAAATATAATAGCTACGTTATTATGAGCACAGAATTCGAGAACATTTTATTTGACATGCCAAAAACACAATCTAATACCATAAAAGTTATTGGTGTTGGAGGTGGTGGAAGCAATGCAGTAAACCACATGTACACGCAGCAAATTAGAGGTGTAGACTTTGTAATTTGTAACACAGATGCACAGGCTTTAGAAAATAGTCCTGTTCCTAATAAAATTCAGTTAGGAGCAAACTTAACTTCTGGTTTAGGTGCAGGTGCAAATCCAGAAATTGGTGCACAAGCTGCTAAAGAAAGTATGCAGGAAATTCAGCAGATGTTAAATACCCAAACAAAAATGGTATTTATAACAGCAGGAATGGGTGGTGGAACTGGTACAGGAGCGGCACCAATCATTGCGAAAATTGCAAAGGATATGGACATTCTTACCGTTGGTATCGTAACCATGCCATTTGCTTTTGAAGGAAGAAGACGTTCTAAACAAGCGCAAGAAGGAATCGATCAATTGCGCAAAAATGTAGATTCTTTAATTGTAATTAATAACAATAAATTACGTGAGGTGTATGGAAATCTTGGATTTAAAGCAGGTTTCTCTAAGGCAGACGAAGTTTTATCTACGGCTTCACGTGGAATTGCCGAGGTAATCACACATCATTACAAACAAAATATTGATTTACATGACGCTAAAACGGTATTGTCTAATAGTGGAACTGCAATTATGGGTTCTGCAAAAGAAGAAGGTAAAGACAGAGCAAAAACTGCTATTGTAAAAGCATTAGATTCACCATTATTAAATGATAATAAAATTACAGGAGCTAAAAATGTATTGTTGTTAATTGTTTCTGGCACCAATGAGGTTACTTTAGATGAAATAGGAGAAATTAACGACTTTATTCAAGATGAAGCTGGTTATGATGCAAATATTATTATGGGTATTGGTGAAGATGAAGAACTAGGTGATGCAATTGCTGTGACTATTGTAGCTACTGGTTTTGCTAAAGATCAACAAGGTACAATTACAAATACAGAAGTTAAAAAAATTGTGCATACATTAGAAGATGAGCAAAAAGCAACTTATAATTTTGAAGAAAAAACAATTTCTAAATCGCCAACTATAGACCAACCAATTTCTAGTGTTATTGAACAGAAGGTAATACATACTTTAGAAGAAGAGACATCTATTCAAGAGGTGAA
>JBNMOF010000027.1:0-18732 GCA_051277175.1 Polaribacter sp. | reverse complement strand
AATATAAAACGTCTTACCGTTATTAATAGCTAGGTTCTCGTCTGAAGAAACTGCATATACTTCACTTAAAGTTTTAAAACTACCATCTTTTAATCTTCTCGAAATAGAAATTACCTGTGGATCTGCACCTAATGTTAAACCACCAGACATGGCAATTACATCTTCTATTTGTAATTTATCAACAAAATCAAACGTATTGGGCGTATTCACTGCTCCAGCAATAGTTATAGTTCTTGCCTCTCTTAATTCTTCTTTATTCAAGATACGAACCTGATCTTTTGCCTGCAATAAAATCGTCGAACTCCCATTTAAAATTTCTGAAACAGAAAATGCAATATTTTCTTTGTGGGTATCATCAAAAGTTCGCACCAACAATCCTCTAGATAAAAATGCTTCAGGTGTAATGCCTTCTGCTTTTTCAATAAGGGTTTTCAATGACATCTTCTCAAACATTTCGAAACTACCGGGTCTATAAACCTCTCCTTGAATGGTTATTTTATTTTCATACCGATCTAAAATTTCTTGCACCACCAACTTGTCTCCTCCTTGCATGATAAAGTTTTTAGCCTCTTTAAAAGCGACTTCTCTTATTTCTTTTTGTGTACCATTTAAACGCTCTATCGTTAATAAATTGGTATATGCTATCGGAGTAAAACCACCAAAATACTGCACCAAGTCCGCCAAGGTTTGCCCTTCTTTTAATTCATAAATTCCGGCCCTTTTCACAGCGCCCTCTACAGACACTAAATTTTTATAAGGCGCAACTAACAACACATCTTGGTCTTGTAGTTTTAAATTGCCTTCTTGAGTACCCGACAACATGTAGTCATAGATATCTAATGTGGCAACTACCTTGTTTGCGCGCACCAATTGAACCTCTCTAAAGGTTCCCAATTTAGTGGGTCCTCCTGCAACATACAATGCATTTAAAACGGTAGACAACGAGTTCAAGGCATAGGTACCTGGCACTTTCACCTCTCCAATAATATTTACCTGAACAGTTCTAATCTTAGAAACCGTAACATTCGTATTGATTTTGTTGTAGCTCCTATCTGCAGCGGTAATACCTGCGTGTTTGTTTTTAAGTTTCGAAATTATTTTCTTAGTTGCGTTCTCAAGCGTAAACCCATTGATAAAAATAAAACCAATTCCACCAATTTTAATGCTACCACTATTATTTACTGTGGCTTTATAGGTAATTTCTGAAGCACCCCACAAATCAATCATAATTTCGTCTCCAGGACCTATTTGGTAATTTTTAGGGACTGCAATATTTATACTGGGTGCAAACGAGACTTTAGAATTGCTAAAAAAATCATATCCAAAAAGCGAAACACTTGCTGTGTTTTTCTTTACCACTTGACCATCTTTTAATCCAAATGATTCATTGACAGCTGCTACTTTTGAATTTGTTTCAATCGCTTTATTTTCAGCAGCATTTATAGCTCCTAAGCTATTTACCCTTCTTTTAAAGTCTGCTATTTTAGTTGCAGAAATTCCTTGTGCCTTTCCAAGAACCTCTACCTGCCCCATCGTATAGCCACCTTTTTTTATTTGTGACCAGTACGATTCAATTTGGTCGTCAGACATCGAATTGATATCTACATTTTTTAATTGACCGATGTCTTGAGAAAATGCAATGCTTGTAAAAAAAATTAAAAGCAAAATTAGAAATGGTTGTGTATTCTTATTCATGTATCTTATTCCTTATAATTATATATTTCTTTCTAACGCAAAAGTACGAATTCATTTTATGCATAAAAAAATCAATTGCTTACTGCAATTGAAATGATACAATGGCCCCTAGTTTTTGCAACTGGGCCAAACACTTTTTTCCTTTAATCGATAGCAATGTAGCCTCTTGTTCTAGTAAGGGTACTTTTACCATATCTCCAACCGCTAGGTTTTTTGACTCCTTCTCAACCACAATCTGTAAATACCTTTTCATTGCCAACACCTCATCATTTGAAACACTAGCACGTTTGCCGTGTTCAAACAAAAAACGCACAGCCCCAGGAACGCCAAATACCACATCTACTTCCTTAGCTAATAACTTTACCAACACCATAGAAGGCAACAAAGGTACGTTTACTTTTTTCTTACGATCAGACCATTGCCGAACTTCAATCTTCGTAGGTGTATATACCTCTACTCCAATTTTAATAAGACCTTCTGTTACCTTTAACTCATTTCTTGGCTTTGTACAGAGCACAAACCATTTTTCAGAGACGCTTTCCATCATACATTTAAATGTACTAAAAATTCAACCGTTATAATATTTACCATAAATAGAAAAACATTCTCAGCATAGAGGCTTTCAATTTCACTTTTAATCTTAAAGCTGTCTTATTTTTATTCATTAAAAAGAGCAATAGAATACCGGCGATAAAGATGCAAATTAAGAACAGTGTAGATTGTACCATGTTGAAATTTATAATAACAAAAAACATAAAAAGACCAATGCAGAAGTTTACAAACCCAATAAGCGAAGATGCCTTTCTATGAGACAATCCAAAATCAACAATAATATGATGTATATGGTTTCTATCAGGACTAAACATCGAAACCCCTTTTAAAAGACGAATAATCATTACTCTGCAAGTATCTAATATCGGAACGTATAAAACAGCTACTAAAAATAATGGCAATTGCTTTGGATTGAAATTTAAAGCGGTATCAACAGCATCTGCTGTCATTAATTTTAAAGTGAGCAACCCAAGGACCAGACCAATCGTTAAACTACCGGTGTCTCCCATAAATATTTTTTTTCTTAACGAAAAATTGAAACGAAGAAAAGCCAAAAGCGAAGCAATCGTGGTAATACTAATACACAAATAATAAAAGTACCCCAACTTATAAAACATATAACTATAAAAAGAAGCTACAATAATTCCTGTAATTCCGCTGAGCCCGTCAATACCATCTAATAAGTTAAAAGCATTTATAAGTCCTAGCAAAAAAAACATGCTCCCCGCAATAGAAATAACAAGAGGTATTTCATAAATCCCCATAAAACCATGCATAGAAATAATTCTAAAATCTGGCTGAGACATTAATAAAGCGACTCCCAAAAATTGGCCAAAAAACTTGAATTTTGCAGAAAGATTTACAATATCATCAAACAAACCTGTGAAAAATAAAATTGATATTCCCACTAACAAGGTAAGTGAAACTTGATTTTCAAAAAATAATTGTATAAAAAATAACGCGATGATATAGCTTATATAAAAAGCAACCCCTCCAAAAGAAGGAGTGATATTGCTATGAGAACTTCGAACACCTGGCACATCTGTTAAATTGAACTTTAAGGATATCTTCCTTATTTTTGGAATAAGACTATAGCTTACCAGAAATATGGTCACAAACAATATGATAAAATAATATATATGTTCCATTTTCTTTTTTTCTTTTATAAAATACCTAGCAACAAATATTTTACAACAAGCCCAAGTGAGATGCATCTACTGATCTCTACTTTAGTGGGGACATTAAAATTTAATGGGGGGATGCCTACGCTCGCAACAATTTTTACGCAAATATAATGTTTATTATGATATAAAAAAACCTAATAGTAATGATTTTATTTTCCTATTTGATAATATTCAAATCCTTTTTCTTCTAACTTAAATGCATTGTACTGATTTCTACCATCAAAAATGACCGGAAAAACTAATTGTGCTTTAATTTCTTCGAAATCTGGAGATCTAAATTCCTTCCATTCCGTCAAAACAATATCTCCCATAATTTATATTTTCAATCTGTACATTGGCATTAAATAGTAAAGTTAATGCGATAATTGTAAATAAATATTTCGCAATCAATAATTAATCAGCTAATTTTTAAAAATGCAAAAGCGTCTTATTAAACTACCTTACACATTGATCTGAGTTAAGAAATGTAAATTATTTTTTTTGATATTCGTGTTCTAATTCGACTGAAACCTTTGGGGTGTATTTCCTGAATAGGGAGCTATCATGCACTGGGCTATGTTTTTAGTAACTTCATGTTCTCTTTTTCTGATGAAACAGTCAAATTTACTCTATAATCATACTTTTCTGCTACTTTATTTACAGCTTTTGAAAAATAAGAAGATAAAACTAAACCTACACAACCTGAACCTATGACTGCAATATTTATTCTTACTTGTTTTTTTTGTTTAAGTTTTCTTTTTCTTGAACTTCCTTTCTTAAACCACTGCTAGAGAAACGATGTTCTCGTTTATTAAAATACAAATCAATTCCTTTTTCTTCGCAATATTGTCTTCCTGTAAATTGTTTGCTTGCATACTCATCTCCTATAATTCGAATATCAATTTTAAAAGACCTTAACACATCTTCTAAATCTTGCTCTGTTGCATAGGGCACAATCTCATCTACATACTTACATGCCTTTAATTGAATGTATCTCTCGACAACAGATTGTACGGGCCTGTTTTTTTCTGGCCTATCTAAAGTAGGGTCTGTTTGTAATGCGCAGATTAAATAATCGCATTGACGTTTTGCTTCCTCTAACATTTTTATATGCCCTGCGTGCAACAAATCAAAAGCACTAAAAGTGATTCCTATTTTCATAAAATTTATTTTTTATTTAACAACCAAGAAGAAGACTGTATTTTATCTCCAAGACCATCTATTAATTGTATTCCTAATTGCTTACAAATTGGTGCTTCTGGAATTGAGTTATTATCTTGATCTCCGCCATTTGCGAAACCAAAATCATAGACTCCATTGAAGTGTTTGTGCACATGTGCGATCGTAGCGCAAACTGTCCGATCTTTGTCTATTGAAATTATTGCGGTATCCACTGCTTTGATATTCTGAACAATAAATAAACGTTCGTCTTCTTTTTGAAATTCTTTAGATCCTTTGAGCGTTCTCTGTAAATCACTATTCACAATTACAAAAAGTTCATCTGCCAATGCTTTTGCACTGTTAAAGTACTCTAGATGCCCTTTGTGAATTGGATTGAAATACCCAGAAACAATAATCGCTTTTTTTTTCATTTTTTTTCATTTTTCTTTTTCATATCGAAAATAGTTGTTCTTTTTTTAAAGAAACGGATGTTTCTCTCCTTTTATTGCAATTCCGTTATTTCTTATATCGTGCACTATTTCAATAGATTTCCGCACCTCTTCTAATCCAAACCCTTTATTTAAAAGTATTTTTTTATAACTTTTTGTGTGTAATTCTGTAAAACCCGCACTAAACTCTAAGGCTTCATTATCGATAGTTATCGCTCTAAAAGTCCTCTGATTTTTCTCTTTTATTTCTTTTGGAAGGTCATTTTCATCGATGGATAAAAACCACCGAACTCTTGCATTTTCAAATTCTAAATAACCTGCCGCTTTGTTTTTATCCCGCAAATGAACAGTATTCTCCTGAACATCACCAAAAACCCAAGACAGCATGTCATAAAAATGAACCCCTATATTTGTGGCAATTCCGCCAGATTTACTCGCGTCTCCTTTCCAAGAAACATCGTACCATTTTCCTCTTGACGTAATATACGTTAAATCGATATCATACTTCCCTTTCTTATTCGCTATGTCTACTCTATTTTTTAGCTGGATAATTGATTCATGCAATCTTAACTGAAGAATGGTATTGATTTTTCCTTGAGATTCTTTTTCAATAGCCGCTAAGGCATCAATATTCCAAGGATTTAATACAATTGGCTTCTCACAAATTGCATCTGCTCCACTTCTTAATGCCATTCGAATATGGGCATCATGTAAATAATTTGGGGTACAAATACTTACGTAGTCTAAATTAATAGCTTGATTTCTCTTTAACTTTTCGATATGACGGTCAAATCGTTCAAATTCTACAAAAAAATCTGCATCTGGAAAATAGCTATCCATAACTCCCACAGAATCGAACTTATCTAATGCTGCTATTAAATTATTATTGGTCTCTTTTATTGCTTTTAAATGCTTTGGTGCGATATAACCAGAAGCACCTAATAATGCGAAATTCTTCATTTTATAAAGATTTATTTACTTCTTTTGGATTTAAAAAATTTTTGACGTCGTAGACCACTGCATGCTCTTTTTTAAGCAATTGTAAGCGACACAAACGTTTCACTACCTATTATAATTCTTTGATAAAAAGAATACATCACAAGCAAACATACCTGCTGCCTAAAAATAGTATTTATTCGTTTACAAAAATCTAAAATAAATGAAACTTTTAGGAAAGTCAAATAATTTTACAATAAAAATACAAAAGGATTATTTCATAATTGTGCATTAGATGTTTTCACAGAATGTATTTCAAACAAAAAATCCTTCACATATTGTGAAGGATTTTTACCTTGGTGGGCAATGAGGGATTCGAACCCCCGACCCTCTCGGTGTAAACGAGATGCTCTGAACCAACTGAGCTAATTGCCCTTAGCGGTTGCAAATATAAGACAGATTTTAAATCTGACAAGTAAAAAATAAACTTTTATTTAAATAATTTCTACCACTACAAATGTACTTCCACCAACAGAGATGATATCTTGCTGATTTGCATCTAGTAACGCGCTGTTTAAAGCCTATATTACTACAGCATCTTTTTTACCAATTAAATCAAATTGTATTGCTTTTTCTTGTAAAACGGCTGCAGAAAGACCTCTTGAGAGGTCTGGCTTACCAAAACAATACCGAGTATTATAAAAAAATAAAAATGTGTCTAGATTTTTTAAATACTTTTTGACCCAGCAAAAAGCACTAGAATAAAACGTTAACAACGGCTGATTGTCGCGCAACTTGCAGCTATTTTGGTAGTAACAATGTTCCATTTTACGTGTTCATTGTTTGTTGTCCATTGTTCGAGAAACATGAACCATTTTTAACACATATTTTACTTCTGCTATTCTAATAAACAATCTCTAGGTCTTTGAGTTACACCTGTAATTCTTAGCTTATTTTTACAAGCTACATTTCCTAAGATATCTCTAAAATAATGCGCAATTGCCCCTATAAAATAATTACCACAAGCTGTATCCATTAAAATACTACCTACAGAAGGCATTGGCATCTTCAAATCTTCTCCATCAAAATAACAACTATTAGATCCGTTCCTATAACACAAACCATCTCAGACGCTTTAACAGTAGCCGCAGCAACCCTCACTAACATATCTTAGGTGAAAAAACTTCAGAAACATCCTCTTCTACCTTTATTAATGGGAACCTATTAATAACGCGTTTGTTTGGTTCCTCTTCAAGAACCACAGCCCGATGTAATTTTAAAATACGTGCGCTACATGCTTTCTTTTTTCGCTATTCATAGCCATCCAATCTACATTTGTAGCGCCTACGTCTGCACTTAAAATCAGAATCCTATTATTTTAATCAAATATATAATAACTACAAAAAATGAGCAGCAGCCGTTACAACTTCAATCCTTTTCGTTCCATAGAAACTTATAAAAAGTTGTATTTTTGATTAAAATTTGATTGTCATGCTTTTCCTCGAGAAAAAAAAAATCCCCTTAACTAGTTTCTTTAAAAATGATTTTATAGATATTCATTCTCATCTCCTGCCGGGAATTGACGATGGTGCAAAAGATTTGGATGCTTCCATTTCTTTGATTGAGAAAATGTCTTCTTATGGAATTAAAAATTTCATAACAACCCCACATATATTAGGCGGTGTATATCCAAATACACCTGCAATCATAAAAAGTAAGCTCAAAGAAGTAAAAGACGAATTACTAAAAAGAAATATTACTGATATTAGCATTGACGCCGCAGCAGAATATATGATGGATGCACAGTTTTCTGCAATGTTAGAAAAGGATGCAAAGCTTCTAACTTTAAAAGACAACCTTGTCCTTGTTGAAATGTCTTATTTTAGTGCTCCAATTAATTTGTATGAAATATTATTCCAATTACAATTAAAAGGCTACAAACCCGTTTTAGCACATCCAGAGAGATATCACTTTTATCACACAGATTTTAAGAGTTACTACAAACTAAAACAAGCCGGATGTTTGTTTCAACTCAACTTATTGTCCTTAACGGAACACTATGGCAAAGACGTAAAAAAAATATCGAAAACCCTTTTAAAAGAAAACCTGTATGATTTTGTTGGTACAGATGCACACCATCAAAACCATTTAGAAATGCTTCTAAAAATTGGAACTAAAAGTAATTTGAAAAAAATAAAGCTCCTTACAGAAAATAGTAAAAGATTTTTATAAAAAAAAGCATCCTTTTGAGATGCTTTCTTTTTTTACTTTAAGATCTTTTATACCAAGGTTTTTTAACTTCTTCTGTGTAGCCATAACCATAACCGTAGCTATAGCCTTTGCTCGTATCTGTATCATTTAATACCATTGCCATATTTGGCAATTTTTGTTCTTTATAAAGCGTTTGGGCAACATTTAACATTCTCTTATCTAAATAATTTGCCCGCGTAACATACACAAATAAGTCTGCAAACTCAGCAACTAATAAGGTATCTGTAACCATATTAACAGGTGCAGTATCTACAATTATATAATCATACTCTTTTTTAACATTATCAAATAACCCGGAAACTCTCTTGTGCAGCAATAATTCTGCAGGGTTTGGGGGGATCACTCCAGATGCAATAATATCCAAACCTTTAATTTCTGGGACAGAAAACTTTAAATCTGCTACACTTATTGCATCGTCCATAATATAATTGGTTACCCCTTTTCTATCGGAAACTTCTAAATATTCGGTGACCTTCGGCGCCCTTAAATCCATTCCCATTAACAACACCTTTTTACCAGACAACGCCATCGCTGCAGCAAGGTTTATTGCCACAAAAGATTTCCCTTCTCCACTCGTGGTAGACGTTACAAAAATAGTTTTCCCTACTCCGTTATTTCTAAAACGGGGTAACATGAACTCTAAATTGGTGCGTATGAGTCTAAAAGCTTCTGCAGTACTTGTTCTAGCGCCAGAAGTAATGACAATTTTTTTATCCACTTCAGCATTTGGAATGTCTCCTAAGAAAGGAATGTTCGTTAAATTTTCAATGTCTTTTCTCGTGTGTACTTTCGTATCTAACAAATTTATAATATAAATTACTACAAAAGGAAACAGCAATCCTAATGACAATGACGCTAGATATATAATTTTTTTATTTGGAGAAATGGCAATATCTGAACCATAAGCAACGTCAATAATTTTTGCGTTTGCCACGGCTACTGCCAAAGAAATGGCTGTTTCCTCTTTCTTTTTTAACAAATAAGCATACAAGCCCGCAATAATTTCTTGTTGTCTTGCAATGTCTATAAAGTCACGCTCTAAGAAAGGAATTGCAGAAATTTTAGAATTCGCCCTGTTTGCTTCCTTATTAATTTGATCATTTTGTATTTCTAAAGAAGAAATTAAGTTTAAAACACTATTTTTTAAATTTAATTTTACTGCGTTTATTTCATTTTGATATTGTAAAATTTGAGGATTTTTACGCCCTGCATTTACACTCAATCGATTTTTATAAATGACTAATTCGTTATATGCTTTAATCGATGTGCCAATAGAACCGTCCGAAAAGCCTAAGTTCTGTGGCAAAGTTTTGTCTTTATTATATTGGCTGTTTAGGTTCTTTAAAACACCTTCTGCAATGTTTAATTCTGTCTTAATCTGAATTAATTTCACATTGTTTAAAGAAGCAGCTTCCATAGCCATTTCTCCTTCCGATGAAAGTCCTGTAATTTCATTGTCAATTTTAAAATTTTTAACGCGGTCTTGTATGGTATTTAAATCATTCCCAATAGCACTTATGCGCTCATCTAAAAATACTTTTGTTTTTTGAGAGACCTCCTTTTTATCATTAATGGCGTCGATGTTGTATTGCTTTACCAACTCATTTAAAAAATCTTCAGCTTTCTGTTTTACAGGATGTGTAAAAGATAATTTTAACACATTCGATCTTCTATCTATAGTAGTAGCCTTTAAACCGCCTTGATAAACACTAATTACCTTACTTCTTTCTAATGACGAAACATAAATAGTTCTTGTCGCTTTAAAATCGAAATCTGCAGTTTTCTGAACTTTAAAACGAGCGCCATTAAACGTTACCTCCTCATTAAAACCATAAGTCCCGATCGTATTTTCATCTGCATCTTTTAATTCGAATGCGTCTCTAGATATTATCTTAAGCACTAAAGAGCGGTTCTTCTTCTGCGCTGTTTCACCCTCTAATAAGGCAGCCCAAACTACATTTATTGGTCTACCACGATACAATTCTGACCTCTTTATTCTTCCTTCCGTAAAATAAAGCATGGTTAAGTTTAAGGAATCCACCACACTCCCAATAATTTTTCGAGATTTTAAAATTTCTATTTCACTCTCTTTATTCATTCCAGACACACCACCAATGCCTAAGTCTTGAAAAATAGCCATTTCTGCTGAAACCCCAGATCTCCGATTGTCTTTAAGCATGATGGTCGTTCCAGCGCTATATAATGGCGTTTGGTATCTTAAATAAAGGTATGCTCCTCCTAATGAGATTAGGATGCATAAAATAAACCATTTCCAATGGAAAAGGTATTTTTCTAACTCTTCTCGAATGTTCATCGAATCTTGAGATTTTTGTGCGTTAAAACCGCTGGTATCGTTTGTATTTTGCATTTAAATTCTTATTAAAAGTGTTGCAATTGCGATGAGTGTACCCGCAATCGAAATAAAGAGTCCTGTATTTGTATTCGAAGATGCAGATTGTATTTGAGCATAATTGTGCTCTACATAGACAATATCATTCTGCTGTAAATAAAATACAGGAGACGTATAGGTTTTCTTTGACAATAAATTTACGCGGTATTCTTTTTTAAAATTTCCTTCTTCTCGAATGACCAAAACATTGTCTCTTTTACCTGAAATATTTATATCTCCGGCCAATCCAATGGCATCTAAAATGGTGACTCTCTCATTCGGAATGTTAAAAGTTCCTGGTGCACGCACATCCCCTTGTATGGTGATTTTAAAATTAGAAATTCTAATATTTATGGTAGGATTTTTGACATAATCGGGATCTAATTTATTTTTAAATAAACCGATGGCCTCTTCTCTCGATAAACCCCCAATTTTTAATTTACCCAATATTGGAAAGTCTATTTCTCCATTGCTATTAATTAAATACGTTAATATGGTCCCAGGACCTGCAGATGCCCCACCCGAAGAATTAAACGATGCTGCAGGTAAGTTAAATGGCTGCACTGCGGCGATATCACTCGCAGAAATTACAATTTGTAATATATCATCTGGTTTAAAAACGGTCTTGTACACATTGCTTACTTTTTTTTGGTCTATTTCTCCAAACTGAAAATAGGTTATGTCTTTCTTTGATACGCAAGATGAAAAACAAATAGCCAATATAAGGGTTGTAAAAAAAAGTTGTCTTTTACTAAAAAATAAATTCATTTTAATAATTTTTTTGGGCGAAAATAATAGTTTCATTTAATTGGTTAGGCATTCGTGTCTAGTTTTTGATACACTGAATTATTTGAGAGATATTCTGGTACAATTTGTTTGATCATTTCAACAATTGTATGATTTGTTACATTGTTATTTTCAATGCACAAACGTACTATTTGCTTTTTAACTTTAACAGTATCTATCGCTACAGATCTTGCGATCATTATTTTCTCATGATAAGTATTTGTTGTGTGCTCTCCATCCGCTAACAACTCTTCATATAATTTTTCACCAGGTCTTAAACCCGTTATTTTTATGTCAATATCATCGGGATACTTCAGTCCAGAAAGCGAAATCATTCGGATAGCCATTTCAAAAATCTTTACAGACTTACCCATATCGAATATATAAATCTCTCCCCCGTCTCCCATAGTTCCCGCCTCCAGAACCAATCTACAAGCTTCTGGAATGGTCATAAAATAGCGCGTAATGTCTTTGTGTGTAACGGTTAATGGTCCCCCATTTTTAATTTGTTTTTTAAACAAAGGAATCACAGAGCCGTTAGAGCCTAAAACATTTCCAAAACGCGTAATGGTAAACTTTGTAGCACTCGGCACATTACTCAAACAATTAATGTATATTTCGGCAGTTCTTTTTGTTGCTCCCATAACGTTTGTAGGGTTTACAGCCTTGTCTGTTGAGACCATTACAAATCTTTCTACCTTGTATTTTAATGACAAATCTGCTATGTTTTTTGTCCCCAAAATATTTATTTTAACCGCTTCATATGGGTTGTTTTCCATTAAAGGAACATGTTTGTATGCCGCTGCATGAAATACTTTTTCTGGCATGTACGTTGCAAACACCGCTTCCATACTTTTCAAGTCTCTAACATCTCCAACGATGGCCTTAAAATTGCTTTTCCCGCTTAGAATAAGCGCTTGTTGCAAGTCGTATAATGGCGACTCTGCTTGGTCTATTAAAATTAATAGCTCTACATTATAATTTGCTAATTGTCTTGTAATTTCACTTCCAATAGATCCGGCTGCACCTGTTACCAGCACAACCTTATTTGCAACTTCTTTTTTTACAATCGGATTTCTAATCGAAATAACTTCTCTACCTAACAAATCATCTATATTTATTTGTTTGATTTGGTTTACTTTTAAGCCTCCATCAATCCATTTAGCAAGGGGTGGTACAATTTTTATTTCAACACCTAAAGCTAAAAAATCATCTGTAATCTGCAAGAGTTTGGTTGCTTCGATGTTTTGGATTGATATTATTATTTCATCAATCGCATTTTCATCTATAAATTCTTTATCTATTTTTTTTGGATTGTAAATTTTAATCTGATCTATCTTTTTATTAATTTTATGTACATCGTCATCTAAAAAACCTAGAATATCATAGTTAACACCCCTTTCTGCATCTAAAGCGCCATAGGTAATCCTTCCAGAATCTCCGGCTCCATAAATTAAAACATTTGTAATACTTTTTAAGTCTGTTGAAATAACTTCATAAAATACTTTAAAAATATACCTACTTATAATTAACAAGAAAACAGAAACTAAACAATGAATGAAGACAATTGATTTGGGAATTGTAAAACCCTTATAAATTCCAATAAATTTATTTAGCCAAACAATAAAACCAACAAGCAGCATGTAGATGGTAACTGCAAAAAGAACATTAAAGACATCCCTAGTTCCAGTATGCCTAATAATCCCTTTGTAAGATCCCACGAAAAGAAAGCTAATGATGGAGACCCCTATAACGAGCACTAGTTGTGCTATCAAATTTGTGGTATCGAAATTAAAACTGAAGTTAAAACGTATCAAATACGCTAAAATAAATGCGACACAAACTAGCAACACATCAAAACATAAAACTACCCATTTAGAGGCATATTTATTTAAGATTTTTTGGGGGAACTTCTCTCTCATTTCAAAAAAGCATTATTTTTAGCAAGTTACAATAATTTCTAAGTTTGTTGTTCTCGTTTCTGGACTCTGCATCGAAAAACTTGTTTTGACGGCTTTATTTTCCGCTTTTATTTAATTGATAGTAATTTTTGAATTGAACTCGCAATCCGCTCCCGATCTTCATCCGTTAAGTTAGAGCCCGACGGCAAGCACAATCCTTTTTCAAATAAATCCGCTACAACTTTAGCACCATAATAAGTAGCATCTTCAAAAACGGGTTGTAAATGCATTGGTTTCCACAAAGGGCGAGACTCGATATTGTCTTGGGCCATTTCTAACCTTAGTTCTTCTCTTGTAAAACCTGTTATTTTTTCATTAATTACAATACAACTCAACCAATGGTTCGAGAAATAATTAGCAGCTGGCTCCATAAAAACAGCTATACCCACTATTCCTTCGAATAGTTCTTGATAAAAATGATGGTTACTTCTTCTTAAATGAAGGTGCTTGTCTAAAACTTCCATTTGCCCTCTACCGATGCCTGCCACAACATTACTCATTCTGTAATTATAACCAATTTGTGAATGCTGGAAATGTGGTGCATTGTCCCGTGCTTGGGTCGCGAGGAAAATAGCCTTTTGTTTGTCTTCTTCAGATTTGCAAACGAGCGCTCCACCACCAGAAGTGGTAATAATTTTATTCCCATTAAATGATAAGATTCCGTAATCTCCAAACGTGCCACATTTTTGACCGTTATAAGTAGCACCCAAGGCTTCTGCTGCGTCTTCAATTAAAGCAACCTCATACTTCTTTGCGATGGCTACAATTGCATCTATTTTAGCTGGCATGCCATACAAATGCACGACAATAATTGCTTTTGGCTTTTTACCTTTAGAAATGCAAGCTTTCATAGCTTCTTCCAAATACACAGGACACATGTTCCAGCTATCTTTTTCACTATCAATAAAAATGGGCGTTGCACCTTGGTATACAATTGGATTTGCAGATGCCGAAAACGTAAAACTTTGACAGATTACTTCATCATCTTGTTGCACACCTGCTAAGATTAAAGCCAAATGCAGTGCTGCAGTTCCAGAGGCCAAGCACGCTACTTTTACATCTTCATTTAAATAATTTTCTAAATCCTGTTCAAATCCGTTTACATTTGGGCCCAATGGAGCAATCCAATTGGTATCAAAAGCTTCTTGTACATACTTTTGTTCATTTCCTCCCATATGCGGAGAGGATAGCCATATTTTTGAATTCATAATTCTTGATTTTTATGAATGAAATTTTATAGGTTTTGCAGGAATCCCAACAGCTGTGCAGTTTGCTGGTAATGTCTTAGCTACAACTGCTCCAGCGCCAACTACTGTATTCTCTCCAATACTAAGTTGATTTATGATTTTTGCTCCAGTTCCTACATAAACATTTTTTTCAATCACCACTTCTCCTGAAATGTTTACTGCGGGCATAAATGAACTAAAATCTTTAATTATCGTGTCATGTCCAACAGTGCAGCTTAAATTTAATGTAACAAAATCTTTTACAGTGATATTACAAGTTATAATGTTTCCAGCACAAATAATTGTTCCTCTACCTAAAGAGATTTCGTCATTCGATATAATTACTGATGGATGTATTAGTGTAGGAAAATCAATGTGAATATTTTGAATATTTTGGATTATTTTTTCTTTAATTGCAGGAGAGGCAACTCCTAATATAAGTAGTAAATTATAATCAATCTTGTTTATAGATGCAATCGTTCCTATTACAGGCAACCCGTTTACAAGAGTCCCTTTTTCAATTCCGTCATCAAAAAAACCAATAATATCATATATTGGGTTCGCTTTATTGATATCATCAATTAATACTTTAACTTCTCTTCCAAATCCGCCAGCACCTATTATTGCTATTCTTTTCATAAAAATATTATTTACTACCTTTAAACTTCGTTGTTGTTACTTCACCTTCTTTATTTACCCCTTCTGACTTTACTACTTTTAAGAACGTTTTAAAAAATATTTTTACATCTAATAAAAAGGACCTGTTTTCGACATACCACACATCATATTCAAATTTTTTCTTCCAAGAAATTGCATTACGACCATTTATTTGCGCCCAACCTGTAATTCCTGGCTTCACATCATGTCGTTTTTTTTGAGTCTTATTATATAAAGGCAGATATTCTGGCAATAAAGGTCTGGGACCAATAATACTCATATCTCCTTTTAAGATATTAAGTACTTGAGGACCTTCATCAAAGGATGTCTTTCTTAGAAAGATGCCTAACTTTGTCAAGCGTTTGGCATCTGGAAGTAAACTTCCATGTGCATCTCTCTTCTCATTCATCGTCTTAAATTTAATGACTTTAAATATTTTACCCTTTAACCCTGGTCTTTTTTGAAAAAAGAAAGGATTTCCTTGATTGCTACTTAAAAGTAAGAGAAACACTAAAAAGAATACCGGACTAAATAGGACTAAGGCGATAAGCGCTATAGCAACATCAAAAAACCTTTTAAAGAAAAATTTATACATTTTTTTCTAAACTTTTATACTCTTTTAATAAAGCATTCCAAACTACCTTCTGCTCGTATAATTCAGTAATCATATTTCTTGCGTTGTTTTGTAATTTGTTTTTTAATACTGAATCTTCAAGGACCCTTTTCATCGCTTTGTAAATAGCTTCAGAATCCTTTACTGAAATAATTAATCCGTTTTCTTCCTCTTTAATGATTTCATTACATCCATTAATATCAGAAACTATTGAGGGCAATCCCATGGCACCTGCTTGCAGCACCACATTTGGAAAACCTTCTCGATAACTAGGAAAAACCAATGCGTCTGCTATTGCAAAGTAGGGCCGCACGTCTTGCTGAAATCCGGCACTTAAAATTGCTGAATTGCCATCTATCATTTTTAATGTTTGGTTGTTTAAAGGATCCAGATCAGATTCAAAAGCACCTACTAAAAGCAATTTGATGTTTTGAAAACGCTTCGTTAATGTATCAAAAGCAGCTACTAATTCGTTGATGCCTTTATCACCTACCAAACGACCTACGAAAATAAAAACAACATCTTCTTCCGCTAACGCTAGTTCCTTTCTTAAAATCTTGTTTTGTTCTTTAGAAAAATTTTCAGGGTTAAAAGTACTTGTATCAATGCCATTGGAACTTCCATTCGCTAAAACTTTTAATTTTGATACTTTACAAAATTGTGCTTCAATAATTATGGCTTTCAAACCAAATGAATTCGGGTATACTTTTGTGGCGCAAGAGTAGGTGATTTTCTCCACAAAATTCAATACTTTTCTTTTAAATCCTTTGCTTTCCAATAAAGGCAATCCTGCAACGGTATGCAATCTGTTGGGTACCTTCGCTAAATAAGAAGCCAACATCCCTACCATACCCGCTTTTGGTGTATGGGTATGTACAATTTGTGGTTTTTCTTTTTTTAAATATATATAGAGTTTTAGTACTGCGATTACATCTTTTATTGGTGTTATTTTTCGTGTTAATTCTAAATGAAATGTTGAAACACCTTCTTCTTCTCCGAATGTAAGTAACCGCTCTTTATCTGCGGAAATTGCCGTAACTAAATAGTTTTCTTTCATAAACCTTAATTGGTTTTCTAAAAGTTTCTCTAAAGAAATTGGAACTGTGGTTATGCGGATGAGCTTTTTTTTAATCATTTTTTAAAAGTCTGAAATACAATTCTTCAATCTTTTTCTTGTGTTGTATATTGTCAAATATCTCAACAGCATATTTTTGGTTAATTACCTGTGCTTTTTCAAAATCACATTCCTTTAAAAAGGTTGTGATTTTTTCACTAATTAAGTTTATACCTTTATTAGTATCAATCAATAAACTTATATTTTTTTCAAACAATTCAGAAATTCCACCCACATTAGGTGCTATTGATGGAATACCAGATGCAAAAGCTTCTACAATTGACAATGGCATATCCTCAGTTCTAGAAAAGATAGCAAAGCAATTTATTTGTTTATAAAAATCTGGCATATTTGTAATATGACCATGAAATATAATTGTGTCATTTAAATTTAAATCTTCCACTATTTTTTTTAACCCTTCTTCTTCTGGTCCAGAACCTGCAATTAGAAATTGAATATCTAAACCCAATTTTTTAACTTCATTAATGATTTGAATTCCTAAATCAATTTGTTTAAGACTTACCAATCTAGACGCAGTTCCTAATTTAATAGTTGCTGTTGGATAGCTTCTTTCCTTGAAAACATAATCCTTACTTTCAATAGAATTATAAATAACTTCTACTTTGTTTTCTGGATATTTTTCTCTTGTTAATCTAATTTGTTTGCTTTTGTTTGAAACTACAATTATTTTATCTACAAAAGGTAATAATAACCTGTCTATAAAAATATGTCGTTTTTTAATCCAAGAACCTATTCCGTGAACGTGATTAATTACTTTGGTTTTTTTATTAGTAATTTTATACATTCTAGCTATTAAATTAGAAGCATACATAACTGAGTGCAATAGCTGAGGATTATATTGTTTTATTGTTTTTATTGTCTTTAAAATACTCGTAGGGTTTGCATAAGAGCCAATATTTATAACATAAATTGAAATATTACTATTAATTTGGTTTTTAATTTCTGTTTTATCTTTTAGTACAAATACTTTAACCTCAAATTTTTTAGTATCAATACTGTTTAGTGTATTTACTAATTGTCGTTCTGCTCCTCCAGTATCTAAAGTAGAAATTAAATATGCAACTTTAATTTTTGTCATTCTTCTTCTATTATTACAGCTCTTAATTTTCCTCTTGATGCTTTGTTAAATTTTTCTACAAACTCATATTCAAACACATAATCTTTCCCTAACATGGACATAAATTTTTGTTCAAAAGGCAAGAAGTCTTTTATATTTTTAATTTCTTCATTTAATTTTGTGTAAATCACTTTAACATTTTTACTTCTTTGTTTTAATCGCAATTGAGACTCAATAATAGAATCTGGCAAATATTTTAAACATAATGAGAATCGAGTAAAAATTATACCTTCTTGAGTTTCAAAAACATCTTCACTTCTTCCTATAATTTCATCAATTAGTAATTCATTATTATCTGATGATTGTGATTTTGAAACCACACAATAATCGCCAATATCATATCGAATTAAAGGTGTAAATGAACTAGTAAAACTTGTAACCAACATTTTTCCTAAAGTTCCAGGTGCAACAGGATTATACTCTTCATCTACTACTTCAATAATTGCAACTTTATTTGCACTAACAAATGTATCTCCATAAGAAAACATATAAGCAGCACCTTCACTTGAACCATAGAAATCAAAAACAGTACAATTAAAAAAAGATTGAATTTCTTCTTTTTGATAATCTAATAATTTTTCTGCTGTTGTTAATACATTTTTTACTGACGATATATTCAAA
>JBNMOF010000026.1:0-19098 GCA_051277175.1 Polaribacter sp. | reverse complement strand
CGTTGTATTTAGCACAATTAAAGGGATTGTCGAAGTCTGAAGCTAAAAAAAGATTAAAATATTGGTTTGATAAATTTGATATTTCTGCCTGGTGGAATAAGAAAATTGAGGAACTTTCTAAAGGAATGGCACAAAAAGTACAATTTATTGTTACGGTGATGCACAACCCTAAATTGTTGATTTTTGACGAACCTTTCTCTGGTTTCGATCCTATAAACGCACAATTAATTGCAAACGAAATTTTACAATTACGTGATGAAGGTGCAACTATTATTTTTTCTACACATAGAATGGAGTCTGTTGAAGAGATGTGTGATGAAATTGCGTTGATTGATAAATCAAATAAAATATTAGACGGAAAGTTAGCTGATATTAAACGAGCTTTTAGAACGCATACTTTTCAAGTTGGTTTAAAAACAGCAAATGCTGAGGAAGTAGAAAATACGTTAAAAGAAAATTTTAAAGTACTTCCTGCAGATTTTAAATTACTAAATGAAGGCTTAGCTTTAAATGTGCAGTTGAGTCCGACTGAAAATTCTAACGATTTACTATCCTTTTTAACAAGTAGAGGAGAAGTGCAGCATTTTGTAGAATTAATTCCAAGTGCAAATGATATTTTTATTCAGGCAATACATAAAAACAGTTAATTATGAATAAATTAAAATTAATTATTCATCGAGAATTTATTGCAAAGGTTCGCAATAAATCATTTATTATGATGACTTTTTTAAGTCCGCTTTTATTGGTGGGTATGGGAGTTTTAGTTTTCTTTCTAGTGCAAAAAAATGATGAAAAAATCAAGGAAATTGTTTATGTAGATAATTCTGGACTGTTTTCTAAAGAAGATTTTAAAGACACAAACACCATTAAATACCAAGATTATTCAGCTTTTGGAATCAAAGAAACAAAAAAAAAGGTTGAAGAGGGAAGCTATTACGGAGCGCTTATAATTCCAAAACAAGACAGTTTAGAGTTATTGGCAACCTCTATAGAATTCTATTCAAAAGATGCCCCAGGAATGTCTATAATGAGTTCTTTAGAAAATAAGATTGAGAAGAAAATTAGAAATGAAAAATTGAACAGTTTTGGAATCAATTTAGAAAAAATAAAAGCTTCAAAAATTAACACATCTATAAAAATGCTTAATTTTTCTGGCGAAGAATCAACCAAATTAATAAACGGATTAAAAATTGGTTTTGGTGCAATTACAGGTTATTTACTAATGATGTTTGTAATCATCTATGGAAATTCGGTAATGAGAAGTGTTATTGAAGAAAAGACAAGCAGAATTGTAGAAATCATTGTTTCCTCCGTAAAACCATTCCAATTAATGTTGGGTAAAATTTTAGGAAATGCCTCTGCAGGCTTATTACAGTTCTTTATTTGGGGGATTATAATTTTTATAATCGCTACCGTAGCTTCCGCTGTTTTTGGTTTAGATCTGGTAGAAATGCAAACGGCCAAAGTTCCTTCTGAACAAATGGATGCTATGAAAGAAGCTGCTGGCGGAGATAAAATGCAACTATTAATGCAAGAAATTTTGAGGTTGCCATTATTAAAAATGTTTGTTTTATTTATTTTTTATTTTTTAGGAGGCTTTATGTTGTATAGTTCTTTGTTTGCAGCTATTGGTGCAGCCGTTGATAATGAAACAGATACACAGCAATTTATGTTGCCTATTATGCTTCCTTTAATTTTAGGGTTTTATGTTGGTTTTACAACTGTTATTAATGATCCTCATGGATCCATTGCTGTGTTATTTTCACAAATTCCATTCACAAGCCCAATAGTGATGCTTATGAGAGTGCCATTTGGTGTATCTTGGATAGAGTTATTAATTTCCATGACATTATTATTAGTTACTTTTGTTTTTATGGTTTGGCTGGCGGCAAAAATTTATAGAGTCGGCATTTTAATGTACGGTAAAAAACCAACCTACAAAGATTTATATAAATGGTTAAAATATAAAGGATAAATGCAAGACAAATTAGGACAAGTTGCAGTGACTATTGTAGAAGAAGCAAATTCTATATTAGATTATACTTTTATATTTAGTAAAGAAATAAGTATTTCTTTTAAAGCATTATTATTTGTTGCATTTGCTCTTTTTGTAACGGCTTTTGTGCTAAAAATACTAAGAAGATTTATCACTCGAAACATGCCAGCATTTGACAAAGTTAAATTTGTAAGTGTTTTTAGCTACATTAGATGGGTGGTGTTTTTAGCTATTTTTCTAATTACTTTAGATGCCTCTGGTGTAAATGTAACCGCAGTGTTTACGGCTTCAGCAGTTCTTTTAATAGGTGTTGGTTTGGCTTTACAAACTTTATTTCAAGACATCCTATCGGGTATTTTTATTCTTGTAGATCAATCTGTACATGTTGGCGATATTATAGAGTTAGAGGGAAAAGTGGGTAGAGTGCTAGATATACGATTAAGAACGACGAGGGCCGTAACCATAGATAATAAAGTCTTAATAATTCCGAATCATCTTTATTTAACTAATATTTTATATAATTGGACAGAAAATGGAAATGAAACAAGAGAATCAGTGGCTGTTGGTGTTTCTTATGGAAGTGACGTAGCACTTGTAAAACAACTTTTAATGGATGCCGCTAAAAAGCATAAAACAATTTTAAAGTTTCCAGAACCTAAGGTCTTATTTACAAATTTTGCAGATAGTTCTCTAAATTTCAGACTTATTTTTACGCTAAACGATAGTTTTGAAGCAAGGTTTGTACAAAGCGATTTACGTTTTGAAATAGATAAAAAGTTTAGAGAAAACGGAGTTACCATTCCTTTTCCACAAAGAGATGTGCATGTTTTTCAAAATAAATTATAAACGATAAAGGAAAATAATATTTACAAATAGTTGTAAAGTTTTTAGTGAAAAGGCTGTTGTTAAAAAGAATATTGACACTGAACTTTGAAATACTAAAACTTTGAAGCTTTGAAACAGATAAAATGAGTAAAATATTAATAATAGAGGACGAAGCCGCGATTAGAAGAGTTTTATCAAAAATTATTTCTGAAGAAAACGAATCTTATCAAGTAGAAGAGGCAGAAAACGGCTTGTTAGGAATCGAAATGATAAAAAATAACGATTATGATTTGGTTTTATGTGATATTAAAATGCCAAAAATGGATGGTGTAGAGGTGTTAGAAAAAGCGAAGAAAATAAAACCCGAAATACCAATTGTGATGATTTCTGGTCACGGAGATCTTGACACTGCTGTGAATACAATGCGTTTAGGCGCTTTCGATTATATTTCTAAACCACCAGACTTGAATAGACTTTTAAACACGGTACGGAATGCTTTAAATACCAAAGTCCTTATTTTAGAGAATAAACGGTTAAAGAAAAAAGTGAGTAAAAGTTACCAAATGATTGGTGAAAGCACTGCTATTGCTAACATAAAAAATATTATCGAAAAGGTAGCAGCTACAGATGCAAGAGTTTTAATTACAGGGCCGAATGGAACAGGAAAAGAGTTAGTTGCCCATTGGTTGCATGAAAAATCGGATCGCGTAAAAGCGCCAATGATTGAAGTAAAT
Organism: Polaribacter sp.; assembly: GCA_051277175.1. GTDB lineage: Bacteria > Bacteroidota > Bacteroidia > Flavobacteriales > Flavobacteriaceae > Polaribacter. Next base: position 15,543 of record JBNMOF010000026.1, on the reverse strand, counting down.
TGTGCTGCAATTCCGTCAGAACTTATAGAAAGTGAATTATTTGGACATGTAAAAGGTTCTTTTACAGGAGCAAATAAAGACAGAGCTGGTAAGTTTGAAGCCGCAAACGGAGGAACTATTTTTTTAGATGAAATTGGTGATATGAGTTTGCCTGCGCAGGCAAAAGTGTTGCGTGTTTTACAAGAAAGTAGTATTTCTAGAGTGGGTTCTGATAAAGACATAAAGGTAAATGTTAGAATTGTTGCAGCCACTAATAAAAATTTAAAAGAAGAGATTGCAGCGGGTAGGTTTCGAGAAGATTTGTACCATAGATTAGCCGTTATTTTAATTAAAGTTCCTTCATTAAACGATCGAAGAGAAGATGTTCCTTTATTGGTGAATTTTTTTACTCGTAAAATATCCGAAGAACAAGGAACTCCAGAAAAAATATTTTCAGCAGCAGCAATTCAGTTGTTGCAAGAATATGATTGGACAGGTAATATACGGGAGTTAAGAAATGTTGTAGAACGTTTAATAATTCTTGGAGAAAAAGAAGTTTCTGCAAACGATATAAAATTATTTGCTAGTAAATAATTTTGTAAAGAATTGAAAAGCGAAAAATAAGATTACCAATTTGAACTTGGAGTTTTTCTAGAGATAGGAGTCAAGAAATAAACATAGAAAAGTAAAAAAGGGAATCAAAGTATTTTCATTCCCTTTTTTCGTAAAATTTAGTATCTATTATTTTATAATATCAAATAAACCGAGTTGCATCACTTTTGTCCAAGCAGCCACAAAATCCTGCACAAAGCGCTCTTTTGCATCGTCTGCAGCATAGACTTCTGCAATAGCTCTTAGTTCTGTGTTTGATCCAAAAATTAAATCGGCTCTTGTTCCTCTATATTTAATAATACCTGTTTTTCTATCTGTTCCTTCAAATAAAGTATCATCTTCAGAAGTTGCTTTCCAAGTGGTACTAAAATCTAAAATATTTACTAAGAAATCATTCGATAGTGTGCCAACAGTTTCTGTGAATACACCGTATTTAGAAGTATCATAATTGGTTCCTAAACTTCTCATACCAGCGACTAAAACAGTCATTTCTGGAATGCTAAGTGTTAATAATTGCGCCCTGTCAATCAATAATTCTTCTGCTGCTAGGTTTAAATCTTTTTTAATAAAATTTCTAAATCCATCTGCCTTCGGTTCTAAATAGCCAAAAGAAGCAATATCAGTTTGTTCTTGAGAAGCATCTCCTCTTCCAGAGGTAAAAGGAACAGCAATTGCATACCCTGCGTTTTTTATTCCTTTTTCAAGGGCTACATTTCCTCCTAAAACAATTAAGTCTGCCATAGAAACGTTGCCTTTAAAATCTTTTTTAATTGCTTCTAAAGCAGTAAGCACTTTATTGAGTTCATACGGATTGTTTGCCGCCCAGCTTTTTTGAGGTTCTAAACGAATTCTTCCTCCATTTGCGCCACCTCTCATGTCTGAACCTCTAAATGTTGAAGCCGAGGCCCAAGCAGTAGTTGCCAATTGAGAAATTGATAAGTTGGTGTTTGAAATAGCTTCTTTTAATGTTGCAATTTCTACATCAGAAAGCACGGTTCCTTCAGGAATTGGATCTTGCCAAAGCAATTCTTCTTTTGGAACTTCTGGACCTAAATAACGAGAAATTGGTCCCATATCTCTGTGGGTTAGCTTATACCATGCTCTTGCAAAAGCATCTTCAAAAGCTTTGTGATCTTTATGAAAACGTTTAGAAATTTCTAAATATTTAGGATCTACTTTTAAAGCGATATCCGCAGTAGTCATCATTAGATCTTGTGTATTATTAGCATCACCAGCTTTGGGTGCTTTTTTCGCATTTGAAGCTGCTGTTGGTTTCCATTGATGCGCACCTGCTGGACTCTTGGTTAATTCCCAATCATAATTTAATAAAACCTCAAAATAATCATGATCCCAAGTTATTGGGTTGGGTGTCCAAGCGCCTTCTATTCCACTTGTAATTGTATCATCTAAAACACCAGATTTGTAAGAGTTTTTCCATCCAGTGCTCATTTCTTCTATTGGAGCTCCATGTGGTGATGGTCCAACATAGGTATCTGGATTCGCAGCACCGTGTGCCTTACCAAATGTATGTCCTCCAGCAGTAAGCGCTACTGTTTCTTCATCATTCATTGCCATTCTACCAAAGGTTTCTCTAATATCTTTTGCAGAGCCCATTGGATCTGGATTTCCGTTAGGTCCTTCAGGATTTACATAAATCCAACCCATCATTACAGCTCCAAGCGGATCTTCTAACTCACCCTCTTTATAACGTTCTTCATTTTCTCCCATAACGGTTTCGGAACCCCAATATATATCTTGTTCTGGCTCCCAAATATCTTCTCGTCCTCCTGCAAAACCAAAGGTTTCAAATCCCATAGATTCCATTGCGGAGTTTCCTGCAAGAATCATTAAATCTGCCCAAGATAATTTATTTCCATACTTCTTTTTAATTGGCCAAAGTAATAAACGCGCTTTATCTAAATTACCATTATCTGGCCAACTATTTATGGGTGCAAAACGTTGTGAACCAGAACGCGCTCCACCACGCCCATCTCCAACTCTGTAAGTACCAGCACTATGCCATGCCATACGGACCATAAAAGGACCATAATTCCCATAATCTGCTGGCCACCAATCTTGTGAGTCAGTCATAAAATGGTTTACATCTTTTTTTAATTCTGCATAATCTATGCTATTAAAAGCAGTAGCATAATCAAAATCTTTGGCCATAGGATTTGACGCTTCTCCGTTTTGACGTAGAATGTTTAACTTTAATTCATTAGGCCAAAAATCTCGCACAGAAGTTCCGTTGCCGGCTGTTTGTTTTTGAGTACCACCCATAAACGGGCATTTATTGATATCGCTGTTGTTTTCCATGGTTCATTGATTTTAATTTATGATTACAAATCTACATTAATTAGTTTGATAATTTTTATCTATAATTTTTATTTAAATATAGCTAAAACTTATAATGTATGGATTTGAAAGTTACGGATTTTTTTAGGTGTTCATTTAATTTGCGCGAATTAATTTTGTTTATAAAAACTATAAATAAAGCTGATAATAACATAAGAAGTTATCATTAACTTTTTTGCGCTCAATCGTATTTTGAGAAGTACCTTTGTAGCTTGAAAATAGTTAATAATATAAAATAATAAAAATAGCATGGCAACAGCAGTTGGAAAAAAATTCCCAGATTTAAATGTAAACGCAATGAATGAAATGGGAGATACGTTTAAGTTAAACGTATTAGAAGAAGCGGTAAATAATAAAAAGAAAGTATTATTATTTTGGTACCCAAAGGATTTTACATTTGTTTGTCCTACCGAATTACACGCTTTTCAAGAGGCTTTAGGAGCTTTTGAAAAAAGAAATACCGTTGTAATAGGCGCTTCTTGTGACACTGCTGAAGTACACTTTGCATGGTTAAGTACTTCGAAAGAAAATGGTGGAATTGAAGGTGTTACATATCCTATTCTAGCAGACAGCAACAGAAATTTAGCATCAATTTTAGGGATTCTAGATATTACAAATGAAACTTTTGATGAGGATTCACAAACTATCCAAGTTGAAGGAGACAATGTAACGTATAGAGCAACGTATTTAATTGATGAAGAAGGAACTGTTTTTCATGAAGGAATTAATCACATGCCAGTAGGTAGAAATGTAAATGAATTTTTACGTTTAATTGATGCATATACACATGTACAAAAAAATGGTGAAGTTTGTCCTGCAAACTGGGAAGAAGGAAAAACAGCAATGGCACCAAATGCCAAAGGAACTGCTGAATATTTAGCATCTCACTTAAACTAATAATTAGTTATGGTTCAAGAATTAAGTCAAGATAATTTAGCCGAATTAGTATCGGATAATAAAACGGTTATTGTACAATATACTGCTACATGGTGTGGCAATTGTAGAATTATGAAACCGAAATTTAAAAAGTTATCTTCAGAAAATGAAAATGTAACTTTTGTAATAGTTGATGCAGAAAAATTTCCTGAAAGTAGAAAATTAGCAGATGTCAGTAATTTACCAACTTTTGCAACTTTTGAAGGAGGTAGTTTTAAAAATCAAGCACAAACAAATAAGTTTGATGTTTTGAAGGAATTAGTAAATGAAGTAATCTAATATGAAGTTACCTGTAATTAAACATCTCACTAATTTTATCGAAGAAAACGATCAAGATTATGTTTTAGAAACCATAGAAACGTTAGAAGCTTTAACAGAAGTTCCGTCTTTAAAAGATGAAGAATTAGATGTTATTGGTGAACTAATTTCCAATATGTATGGTGCGCTTGAAGTTGATAAAATGGTCAAAGAAGGGACACCAAAAAAGGAAGCGTTAAATACATTTATGAAACGTGTTTTAGGTGCTATAGATCAATAAAATAGAAGTTATTTTAGATATAAAACCGCAAGCGAGAGCTGGCGGTTTTTTTATTGAAATTTATTTTCTAATTGTGTAACAATCTTATTTCCTCTATGAATAGCGCCTTCCATATAACCACCATACTTTGGTGATGTTTCTGAACCTGCAACTATAAGCTTGCCGTGCAAAAACACTTCCTGATAAATGGCATGACCATTATTAAAATGTGGCCTTAGAAATGTGTTATTTTCAAAACTTAAAAGTTCTTCTTTGTTCCAAACTTTCTCGTTATAGGATAAATACTTTTTTACGTCTTCACCAAAAAACTGAGAGAGTTGTTGAATGATTTTTTCTTCTCTATATTCTTTTGTTTCATTTGCTAAAGCATCATTTAAAAATCCCATTAAGGCAAAATGATCGTTTTTAAAACTTGAATGATCGTATACCTCAGTACATGGACCAACATTACTAAAGCAAACTCCAGATAATTCTTTTTCTCTCCAGAAAGGAGTTTTGTAAGCAATTGCAAATTTTATAGAATCTTTCATCCAAGTATGTGTGTTATTTGCAATTTGGATAAGATTTGTATCCAATTCTGGAGTAAAAGCAACAGAATTAACTAACAATTGAGGTGGAATTGTAGAAATCACTAAATCTGCCTTAAAGAATGCATTTTCAGTACCTACTTTTATTGAAGTTTCAGTAGCGTCAATGTGCGTTACTTTTTGATTGAGTTGCAACTCATCTACTGAAAAATTTTTCGCTAATTTTTCTAGAATAGTTCCAGTGCCACCAGCAATTCTATAACTAATTTCTTGATTTTTTGGAATTTTAAAACGTTGTGGTTTCTTTCCGTTTATGGCTTCAAACAAAGCATCACCATCCATGTGTTGTTCAAACAATAAAATATTTAGTTCTTTACATAATTTTAATAACTCCTCATTATATCTCCAAAGCCAAGCGGCACCTAATTCGGCTTTTGTGTCCTGAATATTTTTAGTGTAAATCCGACCGCCAGTTCTGTTATTTGCTTCTAATATTTGGATTGAAAAACCTGCTTTTTTCAGTTTATAACCCAAATAGATTCCAGAAAGTCCGCCACCAAGAATAATTATTTTTTTCTTCATTTTAACAAAGGTAACTGTTGTTATTTGATGCTAGCTTTTATGAATAGACCCATTTCTTTTCCCCAAACTTTGTAGGTTAGTTCTGAGGGGTGTACGCCATCACTAAAATAAATATTAGCATTATTTATAGGTAAATTATGTTTTTTACTCCAGGTATTTAAAGTGATAACTTCACTGTTGTAGTATACATTTGGCTTGTTCTTTATTATAGTTTGCAGTCTTTTCCCTAAAATTTCAACTAAATTTCCAATCACAAATTTAATTGGTTTTGTAAATGCAGGAAATTCTTTAATAGGAGGCATAGATGTAAAAAATAGGGGCGTTTTAGGAAATTTAATTTGTAGTATCTCAATGAGTTCTTCTATTTCCAGCGCCCATTTTTTAGGAGAGTTTAAGGTGAAAGCGTCATTTCCACCCATTCCAATAACGATAATGTCCGTTGTTTTTTCTTCAATCTTAGGGATGATTTTTTTACAAATCTGCCGAACAGTATAGCCACTTCTTGCATACACGCGCCAACTGATGTTACTTTGTAATGCTTTAGAAAGTGTATTTGCTAAAGCACCTGTAAATCCGTTTTTATGAAACGCTACGCCAACCCCTGCAATGGTACTTTCTCCAATAGATATTATGTGCAAGGTGTTTTCAAAATCACCATTCACAAAGCCTTTTGGTTCTTTTGCTTCTGGAAGTCTAGGAACTTTGTTTTTGATATTTTTTCCTTGAAAATATAAAAAAGGCAATAAGGGTATCGCAATAAATTTACCAAAAAAATAGTGTAGTTTATTGTTCATTTTTCCTTTCTGCATTTTCTTTTTCGTCATTCATTTTTTTAATAATAGCCTTTAAGCGTTCTTTATTTAGTTGCTTTTCGAGTTTCACTTTGTTGATTTTTCTACTCATCAACTTTGTGTGTTTTGCTTTGTTCAGCGTATTTTTTGCTTTTCCTTTTTTCGGCATTTCGTAAATTATAAATAAAAGATACAAATAGAATAATCGTTTCTATTTTTCTTCAAATTCTATTATCTTCGTTTTTTACAAAAATAAGAAAATATAATGGGAAGAAATTTAAAAGAATATGTAGTAATTGGACTTAAAGGAATGGCTATGGGAGCTGCAGATGTTGTTCCCGGTGTTTCTGGAGGTACAATTGCATTTATTTCTGGTATTTATGAAGAACTTTTAGAGTCGATAAGTAACATAAATTTCAAGCTATTAAAAACCTTAAAATCAGCTGGAATAAAAGCTGCTTGGAAACAGGTAAATGGTTCTTTTTTATTGGCCCTTTTTATTGGCATTTTTATCAGTATCATTTCTTTGGCAAAAACCATTAAGTGGTTGTTAGAGAACGAACCTGTTTTGTTGTGGTCTTTTTTCTTTGGATTGGTTTTAGCAAGTATTATATATATTGGGAAACAGGTAGAACTTTGGAACGCTAAAATTATTATATTATTTATTTTAGGTATTTCATTCGGATATGCCGTTACGGTGATACCACCTACAAACGTAGGTGAAATTAATTACTTGTTTTTAGTTTTTGCAGGTGCTATTGCATCCTGCGCTATGATTTTACCAGGAATTTCGGGTTCTTATATTTTATTATTATTAGGAGCATACCCTATCGTCATGACTGCGATTACGACTAAAGATTATAAAATAATTGGAGCAATTGCCGTGGGTGTAATTATTGGGTTGCTTTCTTTCGCAAGGTTATTAAAATGGCTTTTTTTAAATTATAAAAATCAAATGTTAATTGTCTTAACGGGCCTTATGTTGGGTTCTTTAAATAAAGTTTGGCCATGGAAAGAAGCTATCTCAACTTATATTGATAGACATGGGGTTACAAAACCTTTAGTAGAGCAAAGTATTTCGCCGGTATCTTTTGATGGCGATCCAAAATTAACATTGGCAATTACCTTAGCGATTGTTGGTTTTGGCTTGATTTTATTAATGGAAAAATTAGCAGTTAAAAAGGAATAATGCATTTAGAAAGAACTTTTTTACTGAAACTATACCTTTTTTTAAAAGGACTGGCAATGGGCGCGGCAAATAAAGTTCCTGGTGTTTCTGGTGGAACCGTTTCTTTTGTTTTAGGTTTTTATGAAGAATTGATTTATTCGTTTAGAAAAATAAATTTTATTGCTTTTAAATTGCTTTTAAATGGACGATTCAAAAGCTTTTACAATTATATTAATGGCCAGTTTTTAGTATTGGTTATGGGTGGAAGTATTTTTAGTTACTTCAGTATTTCTTTAGTTTTAGATTACTTTTTACAAAATTATGAACTTTATGTCTGGAGCTGGTTTTTTGGGATGATTATTGGTTCTATTTATTATTTAGGTAAAGGTTTTGGCGAATGGAATAGCGTAAATGTTATCTCGTTATTAATAGGTGTTTCTGTAGGTTTGGGAATCAGTTTTTTAAAACCTGCCGGTGTTAACGACAATCTTTGGTTTGTTTTTATTTGTGGAATTATCGGAGTTTCTGGAATGACACTTCCCGGGCTTTCTGGTTCTTTTATTCTCATTTTAATGGGAAATTACGTACTGCTTTTAGTAGATTCAGTAAATGAATTATTTTATGTAGTTACGCATTTGTTAACAGGGGATTTTGACGTTTTAGCAGATCCAGAAAAAATTAGATATCTTAAAATAATTACGGTCTTTACTGCAGGTTCTGCATTTGGTTTGGTTTCTATTAGTCATGTTTTAGGATATGTTTTAAAGAGGTATAATGCAATAGTAACAGCGGTGATTATAGGGTTTATTACCGGGTCTTTAGGCATTGTTTGGCCTTGGAAAAAAGGCGTATATGTAATTGAAAATGAGGCATTCCTTTTGGATACAAAAGGAAATAAAATTATTGAAAATTATAGTCGTTTTGTGCCAGATTTTACAGAACCAGAAACTTGGGGTGGAGTTTTTTATATCATTTTTGGAATCGCTCTAATTTTAATAATTGATTATTATGGAAGAAAAAATAAATAAAGTTTTCGGTCTTTTAGGAAAAAACATTTCCTATTCATTTTCTAGAGGATACTTTACTAATAAATTTGAAGTGTTAGATTTTAAAAAATACCAATATAAAAATTTTGATATTCAAGAAATAGTAGATTTCCCTTCAATTCTAAAGAATGAAGCATTTTTAGAAGGAATGAATGTTACCATTCCTTACAAAGAGGAGGTGATACAATATTTAGATACATTAGATAAAACTGCTGAAGAAATTGGCGCAGTAAATACTATTAAATTTACTAAAAGAGGAAATTTAAAAGGGTACAATACAGATGTTGTGGGTTTTGAAAACTCTATTTTTCCATATTTAAAAATACATCATAAATTTGCTTTAATTTTAGGAACTGGTGGCGCATCAAAGGCTGTGGCATATGCGCTTAAAAAGAACAATATAAAATACAAATTTGTCTCTAGAAAACCTACTGGAAAAAAAGAAATTTCTTACCAAGATGTAACGCAAGAAATCATGAATAGGTACCATGTAATTATTAATTGCACTCCCTTAGGAACCTCACCAGACATTCATTTATCACCCAATATTCCGTATCAATTTCTATCGGAAAAACACTTATTATTCGATTTAATCTACAATCCAGAAGTGACTGCTTTTTTATCTCAAGGAAAAGAAAAAGGAGCCACTATAAAAAATGGGCTTGAAATGTTAGAAATGCAAGCAGAAGAATCTTGGAGAATTTGGAATGAATCCAAATTATAGATTTAAGCTTCACATATTGTATAACTAGGAAGATGTGCCTATCTTTATAAATTATAATAATACGCTAGTATTAACCGAACTTAAACATTGTATATGTTAGATAATAATGAAGAAAACGTTAAAAAGGCAGTGGATAAAACTGATGAACTTGTTAACGAAACTCCAAATTTAAACGAGGAAAAAACGGATGTTGCTGAAGAAAAAGCTGAAGTTGTTGCAGAAATAACAGAAGTTGTTGAAGAAGTAACGGAAGTTGCTGCTACAAAAATAGCAGAATCGTCTAAAAAAATTGAAGAAGTAGAAAATTCTGCAGTAGAGGAAGTTAAAGAAACAACAGAAACAACAGAAACTGAAGTAAAAGAAGTTACTTTAGATTATGCTACTTTGCCTTTAGAGGAATTAATTAAGGAGTTACAAAAGACATTATCTAACAATCCTGTAAATAAAATAAAAAATCAAGTAGAAAGTATTAAAAGTGCTTTTAATACAACGTTCGGCGCATTACTAGCAGAAAAGAAAAAAGCTTTTCTTGATGCTGGAGGAAATGCATTAGACTTTCAGTATTCCACTCCTTTAAAGGCCGAATACAATTCTTTGTTATCCGACTATAAAAAACAAAGAGATTTGCATTACAATGCGATAGAAAAGCAGATGAATGACAATCTTGATAAAAGAATTGAAGTAATTGACAGCTTAAAGAATCTTATTGAAAATGCAGATGTGAATACGATGTATAAAGACTTTAGAGTCTTGCAAGATACTTGGCGTTCGATTGGGGCCGTTTCTAAAACACGTTACAATGATACTTGGAAAACCTACCATCATCATGTAGAGCGTTTTTACGATTTATTGCATTTAAGTAACGATTTTAGAGATTTAGATTTCAAGAATAACTTAGATGAGAAACTAAAAATTATTTTAAAAGCGGAAGCTTTAGCTGCATCTACAGATATTAATGAAGCATTTAAAGAACTGCAAGACTTACATAAAATTTGGAAGGAAGATATAGGACCCGTAGCGAAAGAGCTTAGGGAAGATGTTTGGCAAAAATTTAGCGATGTCACTAAGAAAATACATGACAAGCGCCATGATCATTTTCGAGAGATGAAGTCTAAATATCAAGAAATCATAAATGAAAAATTATTGGTTATTGAGCGTTTAAATGCATATGATACTTCAAAAAATAAAACGCACAAAGATTGGCAAAATAGCATTAGCGATACAGAAAAGTTAAGACAAGAATATTTTAGCGCTGGCAAATTGCCCTATGCTAAAAGTGAAGAAGTTTGGCAAAAATTTAAAACAGCTACAAAGAAATTCAACAGTGCAAAAAATCATTTTTACAAGGATGAAAAAAGTGAGCAGCAAGAGAATTTAAAAAAGAAACTAGCATTAATTGAAGTTGCTGAATCTTTAAAAGATAGTGAAGATTGGCAAGTGGCAACAGATGCCATGAAAAAAATTCAGTCTGATTGGAAAAAAGTGGGGCATGTCCCAAGAAAATTTTCTGATGATATTTGGAATAAATTTAAAGCCGCATGCAATTCTTATTTTGATAGATATCATCAACAAAAGGATGCTGTTAGTAATGAACAGCAAGCAGCTGTAGATGCTAAAAAAGCTTTTTTAGAGGATTTAAAAGAAGACAAAATACATACAAAAGAGAGTGTTTTAGAAGCTATTCACACTTGGAGAGAACTTGGCCAATTACCAAGAAACGTTCGCCATTTAGAAGGGAAGTTTAACAAACAAATAGACAGGTTGGTAGAAAGTTTATCTTTAGATAAGAAAGAAATTAACATGTTGAAGTTTACATATGTTGTAGACGGTTTAATGGCAAATGAAGATTTTAGAAAATTAGATTCGGAACAGTTGTTTGTTAGAAAAAAAATCGACGAAGTTGTCAAAGAAATGCAGCAATTAGAAAATAACCTAGGATTCTTTTCAAATGCAAAAGATGACAATCCTTTGGTCTTAAATGTAAAGAACAAAGTAGCTGAATTTAAAGAAGACCTAGATATTTTGAAAGAAAAACTAAGTTATTTGAAGAAGTTAGATTACTAGTTTACTAAAAAAGAATAGACATAAAAAAACTCGAAGCTAGGCTTCGAGTTTTTTTATGAAAATATATAAGAGATTAAGAAAATAGTTTGTCCATTTTCGCCTTCTCCTCTTCAGCTAATGCGGCATCGACTAAGATACGTCCACTATGCTCATCTATAGTTATTTTTTTTCTGTTTGCAATTTCTAATTGAACCTGTGGTGGGATTGTAAAATAAGATCCTCCAGAAGCGCCTCTTTCAATGGCAACAACCGCTAAACCATTTTTAACTTTGGTTCTAATTCTTGTGTACGCAGCGTATAAATGAGTATCTAAAGATTTCGCAAACTCTTCAGATTTTTCTCCTAAAAGTTTTTCTTCTTTCTCAGTTTCTTTTAAAATTGCGTCTAATTCAGCCTTTTTATGACCTAAATGTTTGTCTTGCTTCGCTAATTTTTCTTTAGTTCCGTCAATAACTTCATTTTTTTGAGCAATTTTAGCTTTGTACTCATTAATTCTTTTTTCTGCCAATTGAATTTCTAAATCTTGGAATTCAATTTCTTTAGATAATGAATCAAATTCTCTGTTATTTCTAACATTTTTTTGTTGTTCATCATATTTTTTCATCAAGGTTTTAGAATCTTCTATTGCCTGTTTTTTATTGTTGATTTCTGTTTCTAAATTAGAAGCATCTTCGGCTAAATTAGAAATACGGGTATTTAATCCGGCAACTTCATCCTCTAAATCTTCAACTTCTAAAGGTAATTCACCTCGAACGTTTCTAATTTCGTCAATTCTAGAGTCTATTAATTGTAAGTCATACAATGCTCTTAATTTTTGCTCAACTGAAATTTCTTTCTTCTTTGCCATGTTTATATGTAATAAATAGGATTTGTACTTTTTTCTGCTAAAATGACTGCGAAATTACTGAATTTTTTCGTAAGATAGTCAACCAAAAGGTTTTTTGTAAACTGTTCGCTCTCATAATGTCCAATATCTGTCAATAAAATGCTTTTTTCTGCTTTAAAAAACTCATGATACTTAAAATCTGCACTAACGTACGCATCTGCACCGCATCTTTTCGCGTTTGAAATAGCAAAGCTACCAGAGCCTCCTAAGACAGCTACTTTTTTTATTTTTTTATGGAGTAATTCTGAATGCCGAATGCAATCGGTTTTCATTGTTTTTTTTAAAAATAACAAGAAATCTTTTTCGTTCATCTCTTTTGGAAGCTCGCCAATCATTCCCATGCCAATATTTTGATGCACGTTTTCTGTTGTAATTAAGTCATAGGAAACTTCTTCATAAGGATGACTTCCTTTCAAAGCTTTTAATATGGAGGCTTCATTTTTACTTTCAAAGACCACACTAATTCGTGTCTCATTTTCAGTATGTATTTCTCCTTTTTTGCCAATAACAGGATTCGAATGTTCATTGCCTCTAAACGTTCCTTCACCCAATACATTAAAGGAACATTTGTCATAATTGCCAATATTTCCCGCTCCTGCGTCAAATAACGCATTTCTTAAAGTAGTTGCGTTTTGAGATGGAACAAAAGTGGTGAGCTTTTTTATGATTCCTTTCTTTGGGATTAAAATTTTAGTTTCTTTTAATCCTAAGACTTCGCATATTTTTGCTGAAACGCCGTCTTTAGAGTTGTCTAAAGCTGTATGTGTGGCATAAATTGCAATGTCGTTTTTAATTGCCTTTAAAACCACTCTTTCTACATAGGAGTTGCCGTTTAATTTTTTTAATCCGCTAAAAATAATTGGATGAAAGCTAACAATTAGATTGCAGTTTTTAGCAATTGCTTCATCTACAGTTTCTTCTAAAGTGTCTAATGTAACTAAGATTCCAGAAATTACCGTAGTGTAACTTCCTACTAGTAAGCCAACATTATCAAAATCTTCAGCATAGCTTAAAGGAGCTAATTCTTCTAAATAATTTGCAATATCTTTTATATTCATTTAGTCCTATTTTCTAAAATCAAAGTTAACAATTTTAATTGAAAAACGTCTGAAGGTTTTGCTTTGAATTTCCTGCTAAATAGTATTCCTATGAAAATAGGAATGGCATTAATTGAATTTCAATTTTTGTCTTTATTAAATCGAAAAGGAAAATACTTTTTATGGTTCAATAGGTATATTAAGTATTTTAAGAGAATCTTTTATTGTATTTTTACCCCAATGACAGTACTTCGATTTTTACTCTTTCCACTAGCAATAGTGTATGATTTTGTTACTAGAATCCGTAATTTGTTCTTTGATAAAGGAATCTTTAGACAGACTGCATTTAAAATACCTGTAATTGTTGTTGGTAACTTAAGTGTTGGAGGAACAGGCAAGACGCCACAAGTGGAGTACTTAATTCGTTTTCTTAAAAACAATTATAAAACTGCCATTCTAAGTCGAGGATATAAGAGAAAAACAACAGGTTTTCTTTTAGTAAATGAAAATCATGCTACATCAGATGTTGGAGATGAACCTTTGCAGTATTTTAAAAAATTTAAAAACATTCATGTTGCTGTAGATGCAGATAGGGTCGCGGGAATTGGTCATTTAATTTCGCAGAAAAAACCTGATGTAATTTTATTAGATGATGCTTTTCAGCACCGAAAAGTAAAAGGAAGTTACTATATTTTACTAACTAAATTTAACGATTTATTTATCGACGATTTCTTATTACCATCAGGAAACTTAAGAGAGCGTAGGCAAGGAGCAGATAGGGCAGATGTAATTCTAGTTACAAAATGCCCAGTTAACGTATCCAAAAACGAGCAGGATTCTATAAAACAAAAACTAAGTAAGTTTAATAAACAAGTGTTTTTCACGTGTATTTCGTATGCAGATACAGTTCTAGGATCTATGGAAATCTTAACTTCAGAATTGAATAATTTTGAGGTTTTGTTAGTTACAGGAATAGCCAACCCGAATCCTTTAACAGATTATTTGAAAAGTTTAAATGTGAGATTTCAACATTTAAAATATGCAGATCATCATCATTTTTCTAAAAGCGACATTAAAAATATTGAAAACAGGTTGGATGCAATTCAATCTCCAAAAATAATCTTGACAACAGAAAAAGATTATGTAAGACTGGAAGATAGTATTAAAAATTTATGTTATTTACCAATAGAAACTTCTTTTTTAAATAACGAAAACGAAGCCTTTAATGCACTTATTGGCAATCATTTAAAAGGAAATTTTTAAATAACATTTCAAATATTTTTTTTGCAACGAGTTCTTAAAAACTACAGAAAAGAGCACTTTATTTATAACGTGTTGTAGTATAATGTTTTTATAATTCCATCCGAAAGACCAATTTTAGGAACATATATTTTTCTAGCGCCACTCCATTTCATGGCAGATAAATAAATTTTTGTTGCAGGTACAATAACATCAGCTCTGTCTGGGTTTAGACTTAGTTCAGAAACTCTATCATTATAAGACATTTGTTTTAAAAATTGATATTGTGCATTTAAGTAGATAAAAGAAATGGGTTTTCCTTCTGTTCTTCCAGACATTTTAAACAACTTGTTAATGTTACCTCCAGAACCAATTAATGAAACTCCTTTTAAATCTTTGGTATTTTTTTTAATCCACTTTTCTACATTGGAAAAGATTTCTTTGTTTACGGTTTTTTTATTATTTAAAAGTCGAACAGTACCCATTTTAAATGATTTTGAGTTTACAATTTTACCTTTAGAAAATAAGGTAAACTCGGTACTACCACCACCAACATCTACATATAAATAAGAATTATCGCCTTCTATTAATTCATTTAAATCTGTAGAAGATATAATTGCGGCCTCTTCCTTACCGCCAATAATATCAATTTTTATACCTGTTTGAGAGAATACTTGTGCTGTTACTTTTTCTCCGTTAGAAGCTTCTCTCATTGCAGATGTTGCACAAGCTCTATATCTTTCAACACCATGAACATTCATTAATAATTTAAAAGCTTCCATTGCACTTATCATTCGGGTAATATTAGCAGGACTAATAACACCGTCACCAATAAAAGCATCTGCTCCTAAACGAATAGGAACGCGAACTAAAGAAGATTTTTTAAATTGGGGTTCTCTGTCTTTAGAAATAATCACGTTTGCAATGAGCAACCTAATAGCATTAGAACCAATGTCAATTGCTGCGAATTTTTTTATTTCTAACAAAAGCGCTTATTTATGATTTTTAGGAAATTCAACCAAAATAGTTTTTCCTTTTTTTATGTTTTTCCAGTGTTTT